>NZ_AUHH01000013.1 GCF_000423085.1 Granulicoccus phenolivorans DSM 17626 = NBRC 107789 = JCM 15570
GAAAACCATGTGAGGCACGACCCCCACCATCCGGGGGAAAACCACGTGAGGCACGACCCCCACCATCCGGGGACTTGCATGTGAGGCACCACGATCGACGCGTTGACTCAGCCACCATGTCCGCGTGGGGTGCTTCGTTGCCTCAGCTCAGAGTGCCCGCGTGTGGGGGCTCCCGGAGCTGTTTCGGGGGATCGAGCTGCGGTTCGGTCAGGCAGCGTCACCGTTGGGTGGGCAGCTTCGGTGCGCCGTGACGCTGGGTTTCCCAGGGTGACGTTGGGTGGGGTGAACGCGAGCGGTTCACGGTTTCCCACCGATGGTGCGTCGCCCGGATTTCGATACGGGTGAGTAGCCCGCCAGTGGCGCAGATCACGCATTAGACTCCTTCCCCGATGGCGTCAGATCGGCGCTGGAGGGGGATTCACCTATGAAGCGTCGGGTACGCAATGCGCTGCTGGCGGTACTGACACTGGCCATGCTGGCGGCCACCGGCTGCACCAGCGGGACTCAGAGTCAGCAGGGTGCACAGCGGCAGCTGGTGATCGGGGCCACGGCGTCCCCGCCCACGATGGACCCCACGGCCAATGATGCCGCCGCCATCCCCCAGGTCCTGCTGTACAACGTGTACGAGACCCTGGTGAAGATGGACAGCACCGGCCAGTTGCGTCCGCTGCTGGCCCAGCGCTGGGACCTGTCCACCGATCGGCTCACCTACACCTTCCTGCTGGATCCGGGCGCGAAGTTCGCCTCGGGGCGTCCGGTGACCGCGGCCGACGTCGTCTGGAGCATCCAGCGGGCCAAGAACGATGTCGCCAGCACGACGATCAAGCGCCAGATGGCCCTGGTGGAGTCCGCGACCGCGACCGGCGAGCGGACGGTGGAGGTGAAGCTCACCCGGCCCAGCAACGGCTGGCTGTTCGACATGTCCTCCACCGCCGGCATCGTGATCGATTCCCAGGCCCAGGTCGACCTGGCCAGCCAGCCCGCCGGTTCCGGCCCGTTCAAGCTCAAGCAGTGGACCCAGGGCAGCGCGGTGACCCTGGAGCAGAACACCAACTACTGGGGCACCCCGGGACGCTTCAGCGAGGTCACCTTCCGCTACTTCAGCGATGCCAACGCGATGAATGCGGCGATGCTGTCCGGCGACCTCGACATCATTTCCAACGTGGCGGCGCCGGCCTCGCTGAACCAGTTCAACGACCGGTCGCGCTACAACGTGATCGAGGGCACCACCAACGCTGAGGTGGTGCTGTCGATGAACAACACCGCCCCGCACCTGAACGACGTGCGGGTCCGCCAGGCCATCCGGTACGCGATCGACCGCAAGGCGCTGCGCGACACCGTCTGGGCGGGCAAGGGGACCCTGATCGGCTCGATGGTGCCGCCGACCGACCCGTGGTACGAGGACCTCAGCGGTGAGTACGCCTTCAACCCCGACAAGGCCCGGCAGTTGCTGCAGGAGGCCGGGGCGACCGGGATCACTCTGCGGCTGCGACTCCCGAGCCTGCCGTACGCCACCGCCGCCGGTCCGTTCGTGGCCAGCCAGCTCAAGGACGTCGGGATCAATGTGGTGATCGACCAGCTCGAGTTCCCGGCCAGCTGGATCGACACGGTGCTCACCAAGGGTGACTACGACATGTCGATCGTGGCGCACGTCGAGCCGCGCGACATCGTCCGCTTCGCCAACCCCGATTACTATTTCCACTACCAGTCGGAGAAGTTCCGCACCCTGATCGCCGAGGCCGATGCCGGGACCTCCGATGAGTACATCGCGAAGATGAAGGAAGCCGCGAAGCTGCTGTCCGACGATGCCGCCGCGGACTGGCTGTTCCTGCTGCCGAACCTGATCGTGACCAAGCCGAACATCACCGGGGTGGCCCCGAACGCAACCAGCCTCTCCTTCGATGTGACCACGATTTCCGCGGGTCGCTGAGCCCCGGATGGCAGGATCCGGCACGGCAACCGGCAGCGCCCCCGCGGTGCGCGGGGGAACGGCTTCCCGGCGCGGGGGCGTCCTCGTCCGGATCCTGATCCGGCTCGGGGTCTTCCTGGCCAGCCTGCTGGTTGCCTCGCTGATCATCTTCTGGGTCTGCAACGCGCTGCCCGGCAATGTCGCCCAGGCGATGCTCGGGCAGAGCGCGGACCCGGCCGCCGTCCGCGCGCTGGAGGAGCAACTCGGGCTGAACCGGCCCTTCTTCGTGCGCTACGGCGAGTGGATCGGCGGGATGCTCACCGGGGACATGGGCACGTCCTACCTGACCCACCAGCAGGTGGGCGTCCAGATCGCCGAGAAGTTCGGGGTGACCGCCTGGTTGGTCGGTTTCGCGATGGTGCTGGCGCTGCTGATCGCCGTCCCGGTCGGGACCTTCGCGGCGCTGCGACGGCGGCACTGGGCCGGGTTCGTCACCTCCGGGCTGTCCCAGCTCGGCCTGGCCATCCCCGCCTTCTGGGCCGGGATCATGGCGGTGTGGCTGTTCGGGGTCTGGTTGCGCTGGTTCCCGGCCAACGGCTATGTGCCGCTCACCGAGGATCCGGCGCAATGGCTGGCCCACCTGGTCCTGCCGGTCTGCTCGCTGGCTCTGGTGCAGTCCGCCGTGCTGGTCCGCTATGTCCGCTCGGCCACCATCGAGGTGCTCTCGGAGGACTATTACCGCACCGCCCGGGCCGTCGGGTGGCGGGAGATCCCCGCGCTGCTGCGGCACGGCCTGCGCAATGCGTCGCTGTCGGTGGTCACCGTGCTCGGGCTGCAGTTGACCACGCTGCTGGTCGGGGCGATCGTGATCGAGCAGGTGTTCGCGCTGCCCGGCCTGGGCAGCCTGCTGCTGCAGGCGGTGGCCCAGCGGGACCTGGTCATGGTCCAGGGGACCGTGCTGGTTCTGGTGCTGGCCGTGTTGCTGGTGAACTTCCTGGTCGACCTGTCCTATCTGTTGCTCGATCCCCGGCTGCGGGAGCGGCGATGAAGCGCGCCTCACTGTGGACCGGCGTCGTGCTGGTCGGGATCGTGCTGGTGGCCGGGCTGGTCTCGCTGGTGTGGACCCCCTTCGATCCGAATCGGGTCTTCCCCGGGGCTGCCCTGCAGGGGCCCCAGGGTGCCCACATCCTCGGCTTCGACCAACTGGGCCGCGATCTGTTCAGCCGGGTCCTCGCCGGGTCCCAGATCTGCCTGATCGTCGGGGTCATCTCGGTCTCGATCGCCGCGCTGATCGGCGTACCGTGGGGGATCGCGGCGGGGATGCTGAAGGGCTGGCCGAGCGAGCTGTTGATGCGGGTGGCCGACATTCTGTACGCCTTCCCGGCGCTGCTGCTGGCGATCCTGTTCGCCGCGGCCCGGGGATCCTCCACCTGGTCGGCGATGACCGCGATCGGGATCGCGACCATCCCGGCCTTCGCCCGGGTGGCCCGGGCCGCCACGCTGAGTGTGATGAGTTCGGACTACATCCTGGCCGCCCGGGCGTCCGGGACGCCGTACCTGATGTCGGCGGTACGCCACGTGCTGCCCAACATCGCCCCGGTCCTCGGGGTCCAGGCCTCGGTGTCGTTCGGGATGGCGATCCTCGCCGAGGCCGCGCTGAGCTACCTGGGCCTGGGCAGCCCGCCGCTGGTGGTCACCTGGGGTCGGATGCTGCGCGAGGCGCAGACCTACATGTTCAACGATCCGGCGCTCGCGCTGTGGCCGGGGCTGGCGATCGCCGGCGCCGTGCTGGGCTTCAATCTGCTCGGCGACGGCCTGCGGGACCTGCTCGATCCCCGCCTGCGGGAGGCGGTATGAGTCTGCTCGAGGTGCGCAATCTCAGCGTGGCCTTCGGGCGCCGGCCACCGACCCTCACCGGGATCGACTTCACCATCGACGCCGGTGCCCGGGTCGGCCTGATCGGCCAATCCGGGTCCGGTAAGTCGGTGACCGCGCTGGCGGTGATGGGCCTGCTGCCGGAGTACGCCACCGCGACCGGGTCGATCCGGCTGGGCGGCACCGAACTGATCGGCCGCCCGGATGCGTTGTTCGCCCCGATGCGCGGCAACGACCTGTCGATGGTCTTCCAGGAACCGATGACCGCGCTCGACCCGACGATGAAAGTCGGCCGGCAGGTGGCGGAGGTGGTGCGGCTGCACCGCAAGTCGAGCCGCGAGCAGGCGCGGGCACTGACCCTGGACATGCTGGAGCAGGTGGATCTGCCCGATCCCGAACAGGTCTATGACGCGTTCGCCCACCAGCTCTCCGGCGGGCAGCGGCAGCGCGTCGTCCTGGCGATGGCCCTGATCAACCAGCCCGACCTGGTGATCTGCGACGAACCCACCACCGCGCTCGATGTGACGGTGCAGCAACAGGTGCTCCGGGTGCTGCGGCACAATCTGGATGCCGTGGGCGCGGCGTGCCTGTTCATCACCCACGACCTGGCGGTGCTCTCCCAGGTGTGCGATCAGGTGCTGGTGATGCTGGACGGGGCGATCGTCGAGGCCGGGGAACTAAAGTCGGTGTTCACCGATCCGCAGCATCCCTACACCCGGGGCCTGCTGGCGACCGCCCGGCTGGATCAGGTCGCCCCCGGCAGCCGCCTGCCGACGGTGGCCGACTTCTACCGGCGGCCGGAGCGTACGCCGGGCACGGAGGTCGCCGGATGAGCGACCCGAGCACCCCCGACCCGAGCACCCCCGACGACCCGGCACCGGTCTATGCGGTGCGCGACCTCACCCGGGTCTACCCCGGGTCCCGCACCGTGGTCGCGGTCGACAACGTCTCACTGACCGTACGCCGCGGCCAGCGCCTGGGCATCGTGGGGGAGTCCGGGTCGGGGAAGTCCACCCTGATCCGGATGCTGGCCGCGCTGGATCGCCCCACCGCCGGGGACATCCGGTTGCACGGACGCTCGATCATCGGCGTACCGGAACGGCGGCTGGGCTTCCTGCGCAGCGCGGTCCAACTGGTCTTCCAGGATCCCCGGTCCTCACTGGATCCACGGATGCGGGTGGGGGACATCATCACCGAACCGTTGCGCTCGCGGATGATGCGGCACCGCAGCGACGTGCCCGACGATCATGCGGCCCGGCTGACGGAGGTGCTCGAGGCCGTCGGGCTGCCGGCCGACTCCGCCCGCCGGTTCCCGCACGAGTTCTCCGGCGGCCAGCGCCAGCGGATCGCGATCGCCCGGGCGCTGGCGCCCCGGCCGGAGGTGCTGATCGCCGACGAACCGGTGTCCGCCCTCGATGTGTCGGTCCGCGCCCAGGTCCTCAACCTGCTCAACGACCTGGTCGACCGGATGGGACTGACCATGATTTTCGTCTCCCACGATCTGTTGGTGGTCCGCCACGTCTGCGACTCGGTTGCGGTTATGCGGGGCGGACGTATCGTGGAGGCCGGAACGACCGAGCAGGTCTATCAACGACCCCAGGAGCCCTACACGCAGGCACTCCTGGCGGCGATCCCGACCATCCGGTTCGAGCGCTGAATCCGGGCAACCAACAAAGGAGACACCGGTGTCCAGAAGCGAGTTGCTCGTTCTGCTGCACGGCCTCGGCCAGACCCCCCAGACCTTCCAGGACCAGGTACGCGACCTGCCGCCGGACCTGCCGGCGGCCGCTCCCTGGCTGTCCGGCCTGCGCCCGGGTGACGCCGAGTCCTTCGAACTGGATCGGGCCGCGAACCAGGTGAGCACCGAACTGACCAGCTACGGGGCCGCCCGGGCGTACCTGGTGGGCATCTCGTTGGGTGCCATGGTCGCGTTGCGGGTGGCCGCCACCGATCCGCGGGTGGGGGCCCTGGTCCTGGTCGCGCCGCAGATCGCGCCGCCGAAGATGGTGATGAAGGCCCAACGCGCCGCGCTGCGCTTCGTGCCCGAGCGCCGGCTGGCGTCCCAGGGAATCAGCAAGAAGCGGGTGCTGCAGGTGCTGGACTCGATGCTCGAGATGGATCTGAGTGGTGACCTGGAGCGGATCGATGTCCCCACCCTGGTCCTGCTCGGGGATACCGATCGGGTCAACCGGGCCGCCGGGCACCAACTGACCGAACGGATGAGTGACGCCAAGCTGACCACCCTGCACGGCGGGCAGGAGCTCAATATCGACAGTCCGGACGAGTTCAACGTCGAGATGTATCGCTTCATCGGGGAACACCGCGCCTGAGCCCCGTCCGGCCGTGCCCGAGTGCCGGTTCCGACGACCGTTCCGCCCCCGCGTACGGCCCGCCGATTCCGGGTATATAGGCGTACACTCCACGCTGTGAAAGCGCTGCTCCTGGAAAACATCCATCCGGACGCCGAACGGATCCTGACCGACGGCGGCTTCGAGGTGACCACCGTCAAGGGTGCTCTGGACGAGCCCGAACTGATCGAAGCGCTGCAGGGCGTCTCCCTGCTCGGGATCCGGTCCAAGACCCAGGTGACCGCCAAGGTGCTGGACCAGGCCAAGGACCTGATGGCGGTGGGTGCTTTCTGCATCGGCACCAACCAGATCGACCTGGCCACCGCCGCGGCCAGCGGCACCGTCGTGTTCAACGCGCCGTTCTCCAACACCCGGTCGGTCGTCGAACTGGTGATCGGCGAGATCATCGCGATGGCCCGGCGGCTCACCGAGAAGAACGCCAAGGCGCACGCCGGTGAGTGGGACAAGTCGGCGACCGGCTCCCATGAGGTACGCGGCCGCAAGCTCGGCATCGTCGGCTACGGCAACATCGGCAGCCAGCTCTCGGTGATCGCCGAGGCCCTGGGCATGCACGTGTACTTCTACGATGTCGCCGACAAGCTCGCCCTGGGCAATGCGCAGCGGTGCAACTCGATGGAGGAGCTGCTCAGCAAGGTCGAGGTGGTCACCCTGCACGTCGACGGGCGTCCGGAGAACCGGAAGGCCTTCACCGCCGAGCACTTCGCGATGATGCGACCGCGCAGCCTGTTTCTGAACCTGAGCCGCGGTTTCATCGTCGACGTCGAGGCACTGCGGGAGAACATCCTGTCCGGCCACATCGCCGGTGCCGCGGTCGACGTGTTCCCCGAGGAGCCCAAGCGGGCCGGGGAGAAGTTCGTCTCGCCGCTGCAGGGGCTGCCGAACGTGATCCTGACCCCGCACGTCGGCGGCTCGACCCAGGAGGCCCAGCAGGACATCGGCTTCTACGTGGCCGGCAAGCTGGTCGACTTCTGGCAGACCGGGACCACCAGCATGTCGGTGAACCTGCCCGAGGTGCCCACCGACAACAACGTGCACGGGGTCCGACTGCTGTACGTGCACAAGAACGTCCCCGGGGTGCTGGCCAAGGTGAACCAGCTGATCGCCGAGCACGGGGTCAACATCGACCGGCAGTCGCTGTCCACCAAGGGCGAGCTGGGGTACGCCGTCACCGAGGTGTCCGGGGAGAACGTGCGCTCCCTCGCCGCCGCGATCCGGGAACTGCCGGAGACCGTCCGGCTGCGTGCGGTGATCGCGGAGTGATCGGCCGCTAGCGCCGCCGACGTCGCGACCCCGGAGCCCGCCGGCTCCGGGGTCGTCGCTTTTCGGCCGAGAGGTGCGGGCTCAGTTCTCCGGACCGTCGTAGGGCTGCAGCGCCGGATAGAGTTCGCCGGCCATGTGCTGCAGCACCGTGTCGTGGAGTACGCCGTTGGTCGCCAGGGCGCCCGGGCCGACCGGCCCCGGCGTACCCTCCACGTTGGTGAACCGGCCCCCGGCCTCGGTGACGACGATCGAGCAGGCGGCCATGTCGTGCAGCGCCAGCTCCGGCTCCAGGGCGAGATCGACCGCACCCTCGGCGACCAGCATGTAGTTCCAGAAATCGCCGTACGCCCGGGTCCGCCAGCAGGCCCGCATCAGGTCGACGAACGGCTGGCCGTAGTCGGTCTTCACCCAGCCGACCATCGAGGAGTAGGACATCGAGGCATCCTCGATCCGGGCGACCCGGGAGACCGAGATCGGGGTGGCCCGGTCCAGGGAACGTCCGGTGTAGGCCCCGCCGCCCAGGCTGGCCCACCAGCGGCGGTTCAGCGCGGGCGCGGAGACCACCCCGACGACGACCCGGTCGTCCTCGGCCAGGGCGATCAGGGTGGCCCACACCGGGACCCCCCGGACGAAGTTCGAGGTGCCGTCGATCGGGTCGACGATCCAGGCGCGCGGACCGGAGCCGGTCCGGCCCCCCTCCTCACCGATGATGGCGTCGCGTTTGCGAGCGGTGTTCAGGGTGTTCCGGATGGTTTCCTCCACCGCCAGGTCGGCTTCGCTCACCACCGAACGGTCCGGTTTGCGACTGACCCGCAGCTCCTGGGACTTGAAGCGGTCCATGGTGAGGGCATCGGCCTGGTCGGCCAGCATGTGGGCCAGCCGCAGGTCGTCGTGGTAGTCGCTCATTGCTGGTCTCCTCTGCTGCGTGCGGACATCATGCGCCGGAAGGATTCGACCCGGCGGGCCAGTGGTCCCCCGAGTTCCAGCGCTCGGTCCAGGCCACATCCGGGCACCCCGAGCTCGTGCGTACAGCCTCGCGGGCACTGATCGGTCCAGGACGCCAGGTCCGGGAAGGCCGAAATCACCTTATCCGGTGTGACGTGGCTGAGTCCGAAGGAGCGTACGCCCGGGGTGTCGATCACCCAGCCGGTGTGCGGTTCGGGCAGCTGCAGCGCGATCGCGGAGGTGGAGGTGTGCCGCCCCCGGCCGGTGACCTCGTTCACGTCGCCGGTGGCCCGGCCCGCATCCGGGATCAGCGTATTGATCAGGGTCGACTTGCCGACGCCGGAATGCCCGATCAGGACGCTGGAGCGCCCCTCCAGCAGTTCCCAGAGGTCCGTCAACGGGGCGCCGGGCCGGGTCACCACGATGGGGACACCCAGGGGCTCGTACGCCGCGATCAGCTCATCGGGCGCGGCCAGATCGGCCTTGGTCAGGCACAACAGCGGATCCAGCCCGGCATCGTAGGCGGCGACCAGGATCCGGTCGATCATCCCGGTCCGCGGCGGGGGATCGGCCAGCGCGGTCACGATCACCAGTTGATCGGCGTTCGCCACGATCGGGCGTTCATAGGGGTCGTCGTCATCGGCGGTACGACGCAGCACGGTGGTCCGCTCCATCGCTTCCACGATCCGGGCCAGCGTCCCCTCCGCGCCGGAGGTGTCCCCGTCCAGCCGGACCCGGTCGCCGACGATGATCGCCTTGCGGCCCAGGGTCCGGGCCTTCATGCAGATCACCTCGTGCCGGCCGACCCCGTCGGCGTCCAGCAACAGGCAGCGGTAGCGACCGCGGTCGATGGTCACCACCAGGCCGAGCGGCAGCTCGGAATAGTCCGGACGCTCCTTGGTCCGGGGCCGGGTGCGGCGCCGCGGTCGTTCGAACTGCGCATGGGAGTCGGTGAGAATGGACTCGCGGAAGTTGTCGACGTTGCTGCGCCGAGGGCTCAAGAGTCCTGACCCTGGGCCTGGGCGTCGGCCCCGGACTGGCCGAAGGCGTACTCGGCCGACTGATCCAGCATGTCGTCCCACAGCGCGGAGAAGCCGGTCATGGTCTTGCTGGTACACGAAATGTCGTCCAGCACCACCCCGTCCACGATCAGCCCGAGCACCGCCCCGGCATGGGCCATCCGATGATCGGCGTAGGTGGCGAAGTCACCGCCGTGCAGCACCCGGGGCCGGAAGCTCAGCCCGTCGCTCTCCTCCCGGACGTGGGCGCCCAGTTGGTTCAGCTCGGTGGCCAGCGCCTTGAGCCGGTCGGTCTCGTGGCCGCGGATGTGCGCCACTCCGCGGATCCGGCAGGGCTCGGGGGTGATCGCGGCCAGGGCGGCGACCACCGGGGTCAGTTCCGAGCAGTCGTGCAGATCCAGATCGACACCCTGCAACGGGTACTGCCCGGTGACCACCAGACCGGCCGGGGTCAACTCCACCCGGGAGCCGAACTCGGTCAGGATTCGTCGGATGTGATCGCCCGGCTGATCGGTCACCGTCGGCCAGTCCGGCACGGTCACCGAACCCATCGTGATCACCCCGGCGGCCAGGAACGGCGCGGCATTGGACAGATCCGGTGCGATGGTGACGTCCTTCGCCCGGATCGGGCCGGGCGCGACGATCCACCGGTCGGGCGCGGACAACTCCACGTGGACGCCCCGCTCACGCAGCATCGAGATGGTCATGTCGATGTTGGGCCGGCTGGGCACCGTGGTCGCACCCCGGTGCCGGATGTCGATCCCGTTGCGGTACCGCGCCCCGGCCAGCAGCAACCCGGAGATGTACTGGCTGGAGGTGGAGGCATCCACGATCAGCGGGCCGCCGGCGACCTCCCCGGTGCCGGTGAGCCGGAACGGCAGGCCGGTCGCCTGTACCGGATCCAGGCCGACCCCCAGGTCGTACAGTGCGTCCAGCAGCGGACCCATCGGGCGTACCTCGGCGGCCGCGTCGCCGGTGAACTCGACGGTGCCGTCGGTCAGCGCGGCGATCGGGGGCACGAACCGCATCACGGTCCCGGCCAGACCACAGTCGATCGTCCCGGACCCGCTGAAGCGGGCCGGGGGAGTGACCCGCCACACCCCGGCGTCGCTGTCGTCGATCGTCACGCCGAGCACGCGCAGGGCGTCCCGCATCAACCGGGTGTCCCGGGCCTCCAGGCCGTTGCGAATCTGCGAGGGACCGTCACTGAGCGCGGCCAGCACCAGGGCGCGATTGGTCTCCGACTTCGATCCGGGCAGGCGCACGGTCGCATGGACCGGTTCGGCGGCAACCGGTGCGGCCCACGGACCCGACTCCAGGGCACGGCGGGGGATGACCATCAGCGCAGGCTCTGCTTCAGCTCGAGGCCGGCGTTCTCGGCGTCTGCCATCGCCTTCTCCACATTGGCCCGGGCGAGTTTCGCCTCATAGGCCAGCTGCTTGCGGGTCTGCTCCGCGCCCGCCTGGAGTTTCTTGCCGGTGTCCTTGGCCCGCCAGGTCAGTCCCGGCTTGCCCTCGGTGTCCTGCGCGGCGATCAGCACCCCACCGAGCAGGGCCAGGTCGGTCAGGAAGGAGTTCCGGGTCGGGCCGGTATCGCCCTCGAACGGGTTGTGCGCGATCAACTGCGGCACCAGCGACGCGGCCAGCAGGCCGGCGCCCAGCCGGCGACCCTTGCCGGTGGCCAGGGCGAGGCCGCCGAGCAACTGCAACCCGCCGCTGATCCGGACCAGCGTGGTCGTCTCGGTGGGGATCTTGTCGGCGACGTCGCTGGGGGCAACCTTCTGCGCCAGCGGGATCGCGGTATCGGCAAAACGCTCCGCCTCGGAGGCGAATTCCTGGGGCTCGCGCAGGGCCTTCTGGCCACGGAAGACGAAGTAGCCGGCGAGCATGGTGCGGGATGCGAGTCGCAGCAGATTCATGTGTCATGTCTATCGTGTCCGGGCCGCCGATTCCACCGGTACCGAACATCTGGGGGCGCCACGCCGGGGAACTTTTCCTGCGCCCTATCGTGGGGACATGTGTGGTCGTTACGCCGCCGCCGCGAATACCGATGAGCTGGTGGAAATCTTCGAGATCGACGAGGTCACCGACCCGGCTCCGCCCCCGGCGTACAACATCGCCCCGACCGACCCGGTCGCCGCGGTGGTGGAGCGGATTCCCCGCGACCACTCCGACGAGCCCGGGGCGCCCGGCGTACGCAAACTCGTGCAGTTGCGCTGGGGGCTGGTGCCGAGCTGGTCGAAGAACGCCACCGGGGGCGCCCGGATGATCAATGCGCGCTTCGAGACCGTCGCCGACAAGCCCGCCTTCCGCAAGGCCTTCCGCAGCCGGCGCTGTCTGTTGCCGGCGGCCGGCTACTACGAGTGGTACGACACCGGCGCGACCGGCCCGCGCGGTAAGCCGGTGAAACAGCCCTACTTCATTCATCGCGCCGACTCGGAACTACTGGTGATGGCCGGACTCTACGAGTTCTGGCGGGATCCGGCCCGCAGCCAGGAGGCCGACGGCGGCTGGTTGGCCACCTGCACCATCATCACCACCGAAGCCACCGATGCGGTGGGACATCTGCACGACCGGATGCCGATGGTGGTCAGCGCCGACCGGTGGGACGCCTGGCTGGATCCGCGGGCCACCGACGCCGAGGTCGCCCATCACCTGCTGGCGGTGACCCCACCGCAGGATCTGGCGGCCTATCCGGTGTCCACCGCGGTCAACCAGGTTCGCAACGACGGGCCGGAACTGATCCGCCCACTGGAGTGAATCGGAATAGTCCCGGCGCCGAGCGCGTTGTGCTGCACATGATGGCAACCCAGTGTGATGTGTCGGAGTACCGGCGCGGGGCAACCCCGCTGCCGACCCCGACCTCCCCGGGAAGCCCGGTGTCTCCGGTATTGTCGGCTCTGATGACCCTTCCTGACACCGATCCGGACGCCGTCGGGGACACCGATGGCGCCGACGCCACCATTGATCTGCGGGCCGAGGAGACCGAGGCCGAGCGCACCGAACGTTTCGAGCGCGACGCGATGGCCTACCTCGACCAGCTCTACGGTGCCGCGCTGCGGATGACCCGAAACCCCAGTGACGCCGAGGACCTGGTCCAGGAGGCGTACGCCAAGGCGTACGCGTCGTTCCACCAGTTCCGGCCCGGGACGAATCTGAAGGCCTGGCTGTACCGGATTCTGACCAATACCTATATCAACATCTATCGCAAGCAGCAGCGCTCGCCGAAGGTCGCCGACACCCCCGAGGTGGAGGACTGGCAGGAGGCGCGCGAAGCGTCGCACACCGCGCGCGGGCTGCGGTCCGCGGAGACCGAGGCGCTGGAACGGATGCCGGACAGCGTGGTCACCGAAGCGTTGGCCGACCTCTCGCCGGACTTCCGGCTGGCGGTCATTCTGGCCGATGTCGAAGGCTTCTCCTACAAGGAGATCGCCGAGATCATGGGGACCCCGATCGGCACGGTGATGTCGCGACTGAATCGGGCCCGTAAGCAACTGCGCTCGAAGCTGGCCGACTATGCCCGGGAAACCGGCATGCTGCGCAGCCCCGACGCCCCACATGAGGAGGGTGGGCGATGAGCGAGCACCGCCTGGAGGATTGCGACCTGGTCCTGAGCCGGGTCCACGAGTTCCTGGACAACGAGCTGGACACCGCGACGGCCGATCAGATCCGGGAGCACCTGCTGGCCTGTGAGGAGTGCGTTGAGCACTTCGACGCCGAGGCGGCGATGCGCGCACTGATTTCGCGCTGTTGCCAGGCCCGCGCCCCCCAACACTTGCGGATGGCCGTCATCGCGCGGATCCGGACGATTCAGATCGAGCGCGGCTGAGCGGTTCCCCGGCCCACAACGTCAGCAGCTCCGAACCCAGGGTTCGGAGCTGCTGGTGTCTGTGGACCACGACTCAGGCGTTGGGACGCTTGCCGTGGTTCGCGCCCTTTTTGCGACGTGCGCGGCGCTTGCGACCGGTCTTCCCCATGAGAGCCTCCTGTTCGGTGCCGATTCTGCGGAACCCGCCCGGGGCTCGTCGGCAAATCCACTGCCGACCCGGGTCCGGGCGCGACAGGGCCACCGGTTGATGGCCAAGAGGTAAGTGTAATCATCTGCCCGGTTCCAGAAAAGCTGGTCCATCCGGGCGGGTCGCCCCCGTCGGTAGAGTGGTCCCATGGAGGCGATGCAACGGCTCATGGAGGATCACGGCGATCTGTCCGCCGAGGACAAGGCGTGGTTGATGCGTCTGGTCGGGGAGTGGCAGTTGGTGGCCGATCTGTCCTTCTCCGACCTGGTGCTGTGGATCCGGGATGAGGATCCACATGTGTTCTGGGCGGTGGCGCAGGTGCGGCCGACCACCGGCCCGACCGCCCTGGAAGAGGATGTGGTCGGTGACAACATCGCCTACAACTCCGATCACGGCGTCGCGGTCGCCTACCTCAGTGGCAGCACGGTGCGCGCCAGTGATCACCAACTGCAGTTGGGGATCCCGGCCGGGGTCAGCTCGATCCCGATCCGCCGCAACGGGCAGGTGATCGCGGTGGTGGAGCGGCACACCAATCAGTTCGGGGTCCGGGCGCCGGGGTCGCTGGAGGACAATTACCTGCAGATCTCCGAGCAGCTCGCCTCGATGCTCGCCAACGGCGAGTTCCCGCCCGAGGGCGAGCCCAGTCACCCCGAGCGCAGCCCCAGCGTCGGCGACGGGTTGATCCGGCTGGATGCGCACGGCGATGTCATGTACGCCACCCCGAACGCGGTCAGCGCGTACCGCCGGATGGGCCTGGTCGGCGATCTGGAGGACGAGAACCTCACCATGCTGACCCTGGCGGTGATGGCCCCGGCCGGAGCCGGCGGCGACCCGGAGGACCTGCGCGCCCTGATCAGCAGCACCACCGCCCGGGAGCGGATGATCTCGGTCGGGATGATCTCGATCCGGATGCGGATCCTGCCGTTGCACAGCGCGCTGTGGCCGGGGGAGACCCTGGTGCTGATCCGGGACGTGACCGAGCTGAACAAGCGCGAGCGGGCCCTGGTCACCAAGGACGCCACGATCCGGGAGATCCATCACCGGGTCAAGAACAACCTGCAGACCGTCGCGGCGCTGTTGCGGATGCAGGCCCGCCGGATCGATTCCGCGGAGGGCAAGGCGGCGCTGACCGAGGCGGTCTCCCGGGTCAGTGCCATCGCGGTGGTGCACGAAACGCTGTCCCAGGCCTTCGACGAGGTCGTCGAGTTCGACGGGGTCGCCGACCGGGTGCTGCAGATGGTCAGTTCGGTGGCCGGGTTCAGTCGTTCCCGGGCCCGGCGGGAGGGCACTTTCGGGCTGGTGGCGGCGGAGAATGCGACCAGTCTGTCCCTGGTGATGACCGAGTTGTGCCAGAACGCCTTTGAGCACGGCCTGGCCGGTCACCCGGAGGGAACCGTGCGGGTGCGTCCGCTGGCCGAGCCGGGACGCCTGCGGGTGGATGTGGTCGACGACGGAGCCGGCCTGGCCGAGGGGTTCAGTCTGGAGAAGTCGCCGAGCCTGGGGCTGTCGATCGTGAAGACGCTGATGGCCGATCTGGGCGGCACCTTCGAGTTGACGAACAATCCGGACGGGCCCGGTGCCCGGGCACGGATCCGGATGCCGATGCGGGATCCGCACGAAGCCTCGCCGGACCCCGAGTACTCCCTGTCCCCGCAGGGGTAGCTCCCGGTCCCACTGGGGTGCGGGCAGGCGTACGCGGGCACCAGACAGTCCCCGCAGCTTCGGCTGCGGGGGTGGTCGGTGATTCGATTCAGGCGGAGCGGAGTCGGGAGCGGGCCGCCCGACGCTTCATGGCGCGTCGCTCGTCCTCGGACAGACCGCCCCATACGCCGTGGTCCTGACCGGCTTCCAGGGCCCACTGGAGGCAAGCCTCCCGGACCGTGCATCGCTTGCAGACCTGTTTGGCCTCTTCGATCTGCATCAGGGCCGGGCCGGTGTTCCCGATCGGGAAGAAAAGCTCTGGATCTTCGTCCAAGCAGGCTGCCTCGTGGCGCCAATCCATGGCGGAAAACCACCCCTTTGACTAAAGCCGCCTTGTGAGCGGCGTGTTTCAACGTCCCAAGATTGGCAACTACTTCACCTGAAAACAAGACTTGACACGAGTGGAGCCATCCCTGGGGTGGTTTCATTCGGCCAACCCCGCCCACGTGGCGTAGAGTTGCCGGGTGCCCAACACTACCGAGGATCAACCCAGTTTGCGCAAGGTTTCGATTCCTCGGACCCTTCGGATTGCGGCCGTGGTCCTGGCGATCCAGGCCCTCGGGTTCGCCGCGTTCGCGGTGGTCGAGCTCACCAGCACCAATCCTACCCGGCTTGCGGTAGGAGTGGGTGCGTCGGTGTTCCTGCTGGTCTACGCCGCGCTGCTGGCCCTGTCGGGCTGGGGGCTGTGGCGGGGACGCCGCCTGGCCCGGGGCTTCGCGGTGACCGCCCAGGTGATCCACCTGTTCGTGGGCTATTCCTTCGTCTCCGGCCAACCCGGCCTCGGGTCGCTGCTGACCGGGGTTGTGATGATGGTCACCGCGATCGTGGTCGGGGTCTGCGTACTGCTGCCCTCCTCGACCAAGCGGCTGATCGGCCAGGACTGATCGCTCGGGCCGACCCACCGGCCCGGTGCTCCGGGCGCCGACCCATCGGGGGCTGAGTCCCCACCCAGGACGCAACGAGCCGGCCCGGGCCTCAGGCCCGGACCGGCTTCGTGCGTCTCATCCGATGGAAGGGGCGGCGCTCAGTCGTCGTCCTCGTCATCCAGGCGGGCCAGGTAGGTGGCCAGCCGTTCGATCGGGGTCTCGAACTCCGGATTCAGGTCGACGAAGTGCCGCAGTTCCTCCGCGAGCCAGGAGAAGGTGACCTCCTCCTGGCCGCGGCGGTTGTCCAGCTCTTCGATCCCGCGATCAGTGAAATACATCGCGCTGAACTCCGAACCGGTGCTGATCAGACCGCGACGGCGCGGTTGATCAGCTCCTTCTGCTGCTCTTCGTGCACGTGGTGCAGACCGACCGCGGGAGCCGAGGACGCCGGCCGGGTGATCGGGGTCAGCGCGAGCTCCCGATCCGGCAGGTACGCCGCCAACGCCTCCGGCAGGTTCGCGTGGATGAACGGCCACGGACCCTGGTTCTCCGGCTCGTCCTGCACCCACCGGATGTCGGTGACATGCTCGTAGCCGCGCAGCGCCTCCGCCAGTTCCTCCGCCGGCAGCGGGTAGAGCCGCTCGAAGGCGAAGATCGCAACCTCGTCGGCGCGACCGTCGGCCTCCAGCCGGTTCACCAGGTCCCAGCGGACCTTGCCGGAGCAAAAGATCAGCGTCTTCACCTTCGACTTGTCGGTGATCGAGTCATCGGAGATCAGCGGCCGCCAGTGTCCGGCGGTGAAGTCCTCCGGCATCGAGGTGGCGCGCTTGTTGCGCAGCATCGACTTCGGGGTCGCGATGATCAGCGGCCGGTGCCAGTTCACGTACGCGTGGGTGCGCAGCAGGTGGAAATGGCTGGCCGGGGTCGACGGCTGGCAGACCGCCATCGCGTCCTCGGCGCACAGCTGCAGCCAGCGCTCGATCCGGGCCGAGGAGTGGTCCGGGCCCTGGCCCTCGTAGCCGTGGGGGAGCAGCAGCACGATACCGGACTTCTGGCCCCACTTGGCCTGACCCGAGGAGATGAACTCATCGGCGATGGTCTGGGCGCCGTTGACGAAGTCACCGAACTGGGCCTCCCACAGCACCAGTGCCTCGGGCCGGGCCACGGAGTAGCCGTACTCGAAGCCGAGGGCGGCGTACTCCGACAGGAAGGAGTCGAAGACCTGGAACTGCGCCTGGCCCTTCTGCATGTTGCGCAGCGGCACCCACGGATCGCCGGTGACCCGGTCGGCCGTGGCGGCGAAGCGCTGGGAGAAGGTGCCGCGGCGGGAATCCTGCCCGCTGAGGCGGACCGGGCGGCCCTCCAGCAGCAGCGACCCGAGCGCCAGGATCTCCCCGGTGGCCCAGTCGATCGGGCCCTCGAGGATCTGCTTGGCGCGACGCTCGAGCTGCGGCTTGACCTTGCGGTGCAGGTGGAACCCGTCGGGGGCGTTGATGTGCGCGTCGGAGATGATCTTCATCGCCTCCGGGCTGATCGCGGTCGGATCCTGGCGGCCCCGCTTCTGCGGGTAGCGCGGAACCCGGACGTAGTCGTCGGGGACCTGGTCGTCGTCACGCACTTCCTTGAACACCTCTTCGAGGCGGTGCTGGAACTTCCGCATCGCGGCATCGGCGTCGTCGGTGGTGATGTCGCCGCGGCCGATCAGGGCCTCGGTGTACAGCTTGCGGGTCGAGCGCTTCTTGTCGATCAGGTCGTACATCAGCGGCTGGGTGAAGCTGGGATCGTCACCCTCGTTGTGCCCGCGGCGGCGGTAGCAGACCACGTCGATCACCACGTCCTTGTTGAATTCCTGGCGGAACTCGAAGGCCAACCGGGCCACCCGGACCACGGCCTCGGGATCGTCCCCGTTCACGTGGAAGATCGGCGCGCCGATCGACTTGGCCACATCGGTGCAGTACACCGAGGAGCGGCTGAACTCCGGAGAGGTGGTGAAACCGATCTGGTTGTTGACCACCACATGGATGGTGCCACCCACGCGGAAGCCGCGCAGCTGGGACATCTGCAGCGTCTCGTAGACCACGCCCTGACCGGAGAAGGCCGCGTCGCCGTGCATCAGGATCGGCAGCACGGGGAACTCGTTGCCCCGGTTGACGATGTCCTCCTTGGCCCGGGCGATGCCCTCCAGGACCGGATTGACCGCTTCCAGGTGGGACGGATTCGCCGCGACCGAGGTCTTGATGGTGTTGCCCGACAGCGCCTTGAACTCACCCTCGGCGCCGAGGTGGTACTTCACGTCCCCGGAGCCCTGGACCGCGCGCGGGTCGATGTTGCCCTCGAACTCCCGGAAGATCTGGCCGTAGGACTTGCCGACGATGTTGGCCAGCACGTTCAGCCGGCCGCGGTGCGGCATGCCGATGACGACCTCGTCCATGTCGTCGTTGGCCGCCATCTCGCACAGCTCGTCCAGCAGCACGATCGCGGACTCGCCGCCCTCCAGGGAGAACCGCTTCTGACCGACGAACTTGGTCTGCAGGAAGGTCTCGAAGATCTCGGCCTCGTTCAGCTTGTCCAGGATCCGCAGGTGTTCCTCGCGCGGCAGCCGGTCGGCCTTGCGCTCCACCGCCCGCTGCATCCATTCGCGCTGATCGCGGTCGGGCATGTGCATGTACTCGATGCCGACGGTGCGACAGTAGGAGTCGCGCAGCACGTCGAGGATGTCGCGCAGGCGCATGAACGGCTGCGGGCCGCCGAAGGAGCCGGTGGCGAAGGGGCGGTCCAGGTCCCACAGGGTCAACCCGTGGGTCTGCACGTCGAGATCCTCGTGGCTGCGCTGCACGTACTCCAGCGGATCGATGTCGGCCATGAAGTGGCCGGAGGTCCGGTAGGCGTTGATCAGCTCGAACACCCGGGCCTGCTTGCCGACCTGGGCCTCGTGGTCGATCGAGGAGTCCACCGCCCAGCGCGAGGGGGCGTACGGGATGCGCAGGGCCCGGAAGATCTCGTCGTAGAAGCCGTCCTCACCGATCAGCAGCTGGTGCAGCTTGCGCAGGAACTCCCCGGACTGGGCGCCCTGGATCACCCGGTGGTCGTAGGTGGAGGTGAAAGTCATCACCTTCGACACCCCCAGATCGACCAGCCGCTCGCGGTCCACGCCCTGGTACTCCGGTGGGTAGTCGATGCTGCCGATCCCGATGATCGTGCCCTGACCGTTCATCAGGCGGGGGATCGAATGCTGCGTACCCAGACCGCCCGGATTGGTCAGGGTGATGGTGGTGCCCTGGAAGTCGGACACCTGCAGCTTGTTGTCCCGCGCCTTCTCGACGATCTCCTCGTAGGCGGCCCAGAACTGGGTGAAGTTCAGATCCTCCGCGCCCTTGACCGAGGGGACCACCAGCTGGCGGGTGCCGTCGGCCTTCTGAAGGTCGACCGCCAACCCGAAGCCGATCGAGGACGGCTCGACCAGGTTCGGCTTGCCGTCGATCTCCTCGAAGGAGTTGTTCATCGCCGGGATCGCCTTGAGCGCCTGCACCATGGCGTACCCGATGATGTGGGTGAAGGAGACCTTGCCACCGCGGGTCCGACGCAGGTGCTCGTTGATCGCGGTGCGATTCTCGATCACCAACTGCATCGGGACGGTGCGGACGCTGGTGGCGACCGGAATGGTCAGCGACCCGTCCATGTTCTTCGCCGTACGCCCGGGCGCACCACGCATCACGGTCTTCTTGGCCGCACCCTTGTCGCTGACCGGGCGTACGGTCGGGTTCGGCGGGTCGGCGGGCAGACCACCGGGGTTGCCCGACCTGGCCGGACGCGCGTCCCGGACGATGTTCGGCTTCTCCACGGTGGCCCGGGGGGCGCCGGCCGAGGGGGTCGGCGCGGCGGGCTGGTGGCCGTTGGGCTGCTCGCCCCGGGGCTGGCCGGTGGGGGCCGCGGCCGGAGTCGCCGGCTTGGTGGCGGTGGCAGCCGGAGTGGTCGGCTGGTTCGAGCGGGCGACTGCCGTGGCCGAGCCGGTCGCCGCAGGGGCGGTCAGACCGTGGTCGCGGAAGTACTGAACCCAACTCGCATCCACCGACGTGGGATCAGCCTGGTACTGCTCGAACATTTCTTCGGCGAGCCAGTCATTGGCGCCGAAGCTGGGCTGGTTTTGGTCGGGCGCGGGGGCCACAATCGCCTTCTTCCGGGTTGACGAACGATGTGCGGCAGGTTGTGAAACTGCTCGCGTCGAGCCTACCCAAAGAATTTCGCGTCCGGCATGGCGTACACCCTGATGGAACGAAGTGGGACACCCGTGGTCGGGCCGCATTTGCCCGGTGTTCGCCAGCAGCGAAACGGAGCCATAACTCAGAGATGAGAAAACAATAAGGCCCGGCACTCGGGCCCGCCACAAATGTGGTCGGGCCCGGTGGCCCCAAGGGCGCCCCCGCGAGGATTCGAACCTCGGCTCCCGCCTCCGGAGGGCGGTGCTCTATCCCCTGAGCTACGGGGGCCTGGCTGCAGTTCAGCGGTTTTCCTTGCTGTCTCGCGGCCGTCGTACACACTAACAGGTTCATTGCCCTGTTGGCGAACCGAGGTGCTCCCGGCGCGTCGGATCTGGCAAAGTCTATGGCTATGACGCACATGCATGTGGCCGGCTCGATCCACGCCGACGCCGTGACCCCCGCCCCCAAGTGGCTGCGCGAACCGGACGATGTGAATGCCCTGATGCCGGGGCTGTGGAGCCAAACGGTCGAACGCGGCGCCGACGGGGCGCTGCGGGTCGGTGGGGTGGATGTGCGCACCATCGCCGCGGAGGTCGGCACGCCGGCCTACATCATGGACGAGGTCGATTTCCGGGCCCGGGCCCGGGCGTACGCCACGGCCTTCGCCGGCTGGGAGGTCTACTACGCGGCCAAGTCGTTCTGTTCGATCGCCGCCTGCCGCTGGGCCGCCGAGGAGGGCCTCGGGGTGGACGTGTGCAGTGGTGGCGAACTCACCGTCGCGCTGCGCGCCGGGGTGAACCCCGCCACCATCGGCCTGCACGGCAACAACAAGACGATCGAGGAACTCGAACTGGCGATCACCGCCGGGGTCGGCCGGATCGTGATCGACTCCTTCATCGAGATCGATCGGATCATCGAGCTGGCCCGGACCCATGGGCGCACCGTGCCGGTGATGGTCCGGGTGACCGCCGGGGTGGAGGCGCACACCCATGAGTACATCGCCACCGCCCACGAGGACCAGAAGTTCGGCCTGTCGATCGCGACCGGGGAGGCGCTGATCGCGCTGGAGCGCTGCCAGGCCGCCCCGGAACTGGACCTGCGGGGGATCCACTCCCACATCGGTTCGCAGATCTTCGACACCGCCGGCTTCGAGGTGGCCGTACGCCGGACCCTCGGGCTGCATGCCGAGCTCGCCCGCGCCACCGGGCAACAGATGCCGGAACTGGACCTCGGCGGCGGCTTCGGCATCCGCTACACCGCCCAGGATCAGCCGATCCCGCCGGCGGAGCTGGCCGCCCAGCTCAACGAGATCGTCGACCACGAGTGCCGGGCGCTGGAGATCACCCGGCCCGGACTGTCGATCGAACCGGGTCGCTCGATCAGCGGCCCGGCCGGGATGGCGCTGTATGAGGTCGGCACGGTCAAGGACGTCACCCTGGACGGGGGAGCGCACCGCTGCTACATCTCCGTGGACGGCGGGATGAGCGACAACATCCGGCCCGCGCTGTACGGGGCGGAGTACTCCGCCACCCTGGCCGATCGGCGGTCGGCCGGGCTGCCGCGGCTGTCCCGGGTGGTGGGCAAGCACTGCGAGTCCGGCGACATCCTGGTCCGCGATGAGTTCCTGCCCGATGACGTCACCCCCGGGGACCTGATCGCGGTGCCGGCCTCGGGGGCGTACTCGCGGGCGATGGCGAACAACTACAACCATGCGCTGCGGCCCCCGGTGATCGCGGTCGCCGACGGGAAGTGGCGCACGCTGATCCGGCGGGAGACCCTCGAGGACCTGCTCGGGCTCGACCAGGGGTAGTCCCGGCGCCACGGTGTTCGGGGGCCGCGGCCCCGATCCCCTAGGATGGGGCGGCGGGGTGCCCGCGTCCCTCCGGCGTGAGTTCCCGGCGCGCACGTCCCGCACCGATCAGCCAGTCCCACAGATGAGGTTCCGCTCCATGACCATGTCCCCCAATCCTGCTGGTCAGCGACGCGCGTCCGGGGACCGGACCCCGGTCCGGGTGGCCCAGCTCGGCTGCGGAGTCGTCGGCGGCGCGGTGGCGCGCCTGCTGGTCGCCCGCGGGGACGAGCTGTCCGCCCGGGTGGGAGCCCCGCTGGACCTGGTCGGGATCGCGGTGCGCCGTCCGGACGTGGTGCGGGAGGGGATCGATCCTGCCTTGTTCACCACCGACGCCCCCGCGCTGGTGGCCCGCGACGATGTGGACATCGTGGTCGAGGTGATCGGCGGGATCGAACCGGCCCGGACGCTGATCCTGGCCGCCCTGGAATCGGGCAAATCGGTGGTCACCGCCAACAAGGCCCTGCTCGCCGAGGACGGCGCCACGCTGTACGCCGCAGCGGAGGCGAACAATGTCGACCTCTACTACGAGGCGGCGGTGGCGGGGGCGATCCCGATCGTTCGGCCGCTGCGGGAATCGCTGGTCGGCGACGAGATCAACGCGGTGATCGGCATCGTGAACGGCACCACCAACTTCATCCTGGACAAGATGCACGCGGAGAAGTCCGGGTTCGACGACGTCCTCGCCGAGGCCCAGGCCCTGGGGTACGCAGAGGCGGACCCGACCGCGGACGTGGAGGGCTTCGATGCCGCGGCCAAGGCGGCGATCCTGGCCGGGCTGGCCTTCCACACCGACGTTGCCGCCCTGGATGTCTACCGCGAGGGCATCACCGAGGTGACCAGCTCCGACATCGCCGCGGCCGAGGAGATGGGCCATGTGGTGAAACTGCTGGCGATCTGCCGGTTGGCCGGCGACCGGGTCTCGGCCCGGGTGCATCCGGCGATGATTCCGGCCGAGCATCCGCTGGCGACCGTCGGCGGCGCCTTCAATGCCGTTTTCGTCGAATCGGCCAGCGCCGGGGAGCTGATGTTCTACGGGCCCGGCGCCGGGGGCGAACCGACCGCGGCGGCGGTCCTGGGGGATCTGGTCACCGTCGCCCGGCACCGGATCGCCGGGTCGACCGGGCCGAAACGGACCACCCATTCCAACCGGCAGGCGATCGCGATCGGCGACATCGAGACCCGGTACTTCATCAATGTCGAGGTCAACGACCGGCCCGGCGTACTGGCCGCGCTGGCGACCCGGTTCGCCGAACACGGCGTCTCGGTGCAGACGCTGCGCCAGGTCTCCTCGATCTCCAACCGGCCCGATACCGCCCGCCTGGTCGTGGTGACCCACCGCGCCAAGGAATCGGCCCTGGCCGCGACGGTGGCGGCGATCAAGGAACTGCCCGACGTGCATGAGGTGCTCAGCTTCATGCGGGTCGAAGCCTGATGGTCGGCCTGGCCGGGCTGCGGTCCGGACGCCCCGGCGGGGTGCCGGTGCCGGTCGGGACCAGGGTCCGGGTCCGGGTCCCGGCGACCAGTGCCAACCTGGGCCCCGGCTTCGACGCGCTCGGGCTGGCCCTGGACTGGGTCGACGAGCTCGAGTTCGAGGTGATCGAGGACGGGGTGCGGGTCGAGGTGACCGGCGAGGGTGCCGACAGTCTGCCCCGTGACGAGTCGCACCTGATCGTGTCCACCCTGCGCAACGGGCTGGCCGCGCTGCACGCCGAGGCGCCGGGGCTGGTGCTGCGGGCGCACAACACCATCCCGCACAGTCGTGGCCTGGGCTCCTCGGCCGCCGCGATCGTGGCCGGGCTGGCCGGCGCGTGGGCCCTGGCCCGGCGGGACGAATCCGCCGCTGGGCGGGTAGGGGACCGGCGGGGGCTGGACCGGCAGTGGCTGCTGGAACAGGCCACCGCGATCGAGGGGCATGCCGACAACGTGGCCGCCGCGGTGCTCGGGGGGTTCGTGATCAGTTGGACCGTTCCCGGGGTCCGCGCCGTCACCGCCCGGGTGGATCCGGGCGTACGGGCGATGGCGTACGTCCCGGCGCGGCCGGTCTCGACGCGCTCGGCGCGCGGGGCGCTGCCGAAGCTGGTCCCGCACGCTGAGGCGGCGCTCAACTCCGGGCGCGCCGCGCTGTTGGTGCACGCCCTGGCCGCGGCGCCGGAGCTGTTGCTGCCGGCCACCCAGGAATGGTTGCACCAGGGGTATCGGGCGGACCTGATGCCGGAGTCCACCGAGTTGATCGGCCGGTTGCGGGCCGCCGGGCATGCCGCGGTGGTCAGCGGCGCCGGTCCCACCGTGCTGGTGCTGGGGACCGAGGCCGAGATCGCCGCCCTCGAGCCGGAGCCGGGCTTCCGGGAGTACCGGTTGCGGCCCGGCGCCGGGGTGTCCCTGGTGCGCGACTGAGCGCCGCTCGCCGCACCCAGCGTCACCTTCGGTAACCGAACGTCCCGGCGCACCGAAGCTGCCTGCCCAAAGGTGACGCTGCCCGACCGAACCGAAGCCCGATCCTGCCGACGGATCCGGGCACCCCGCGCGGGCATTCGGGAAGAGTCGCCGCGTCGATTTGCGCGTTTGTGGGACGGGGTTGGTATGGTGGTTGGTGCGTGGAGTTCTTCCCGCCCACCGACCAACTGTGGTCAGGCCTCGTTGCAGACAAGCACCGCTGTTTCCTGCAAACATCGCTGCTCACCTGCTCGGTTCCCAGCAAAGATCATTCCGTCGATTCGAGAACCGACCCGAATGATCCGAGTACCTCCGAGGATGCGCTCGTGCTGAGTCGCCGGTACCGGGGTTCCGAGCAGCCGCGCCGGGGCGCTGCCACGCACTCTCGAACAACGGTCCCCCGAAAGGACACACGTGACCGAAGTAACCGAACCCACTGCGGGCCAGCCGGCCGACGCCACGACGGCAGCGCCGGACTCGGACAACCGCACGGCCCCTCGCACCGGGCGCCGGGGTGAGGGCCTGGACGCCATGGTTCTGCCCGATCTGCGCAAGCTGGCGACCTCGCTGGGGCTGCGGCGTACCGCAGGGATGCGCAAGGGCGAGCTCATCGAGGCCATCAAGCAGGCCCAGTCCTCGGGTTCCTCCCCGCGCTCGGGTGCACCCGCAGCGGCGCCGGACCGTGCCTCCGGCGCTGCGGAACTGCCCACCGGGTCCGCCGCGCCCACCGAGTCACCCGCACCCGCCGCGGCGGGCACGAACGGCAGCGGCTCCGCCCCCGAACCGGAGGCTGCGACCCGCCCCGAGCGCGCGGACCGACCGGCCGGCGAGCAGCACGCCGCGGCCGAGTCCGGTGCCGCCGAGGAGTCCACCGGTACGCCGGGCGGCACCACCCGGACCGGGGACCGCGAGTCGGCGCACGAGGCCCGCGAACCGCGCAACCGCCGCGATCGACCGCGCCGCGACCGGCGCGACGCCGAGGCCGAACCTGCCGTGGATTCCGACATGGCCCGCGAGATCAGCCGTCGGCTGGAGGCCGAGCGCCGCAACTTCGCCGGCGACCGCGCCGAGTCCCAGCACGGCGAGGATGCCGGCGAGCGGAACCGGCGCGAGGGCCGCGACAACCGCTTCGATCGCGAGAACAACAACCGCGCCGAGCGCGACCACAACCGGAACGACCGCGATACCAACCGGAACGACCGCGACGCCAACCGGAACGACCGCGACGCCAACCGGAACGACCGGGGCGAGCGCAACGACCGGAACGAACGCAATGACCGGAACGACCGGAATGAGCGCACCGACCGGAACGAGCGGGAGAACGATCGCAACTCCGCTCGCTACGACGATGACGACAACGGGCCCGGGAACCGGCGCAACCGTCGCCGGCGCAGCCGGGACCGGCAGAATCGGCGCCCCCGCAGTGGCGGGATGGGCAACCTGGAGACCGAGCCGACCATCGCCGACGACGACGTCCTGCTCCAGGTGTCGGGCATTCTCGACATCCCGGACAACTACGCCTTCGTCCGCACCACCGGCTACCTGCCCGGGCCGAACGACGTCTACGTCTCCCAGTCGATGGTGAAGAAGTACGGACTGCGCAAGGGTGACGTCGTCGCCGGAGTGGTCCGCCAGCCGCGCGAGGGCGAACGCAAGGAGAAGTTCAATCCGCTGGTCCGGATCGAGTCGATCAACGGCGACGAGCCGGAGAAGGCCAAGGACCGGCCGGAATTCGGCAAGCTGACGCCGCTGTACCCGCAGGAGCGGCTGCGCCTGGAGACCACGCCGAACCAGATGACCACCCGGATCATCGACATCGTCTCCCCGATCGGCAAGGGGCAGCGCGGCCTGATCGTGTCCCCGCCGAAGGCCGGCAAGACGATGGTCCTGCAGTCGATCGCCAACGCCATCACCACCAACAACCCCGAGGTCCACCTGATGGTGGTGCTGGTCGATGAGCGTCCCGAAGAGGTCACCGACATGCAGCGCACCGTCGACGGGGAAGTGATCGCCTCCACCTTCGACCGGCCGGCCGATGACCACACCACCGTCGCCGAGCTGGCGATCGAGCGGGCCAAGCGCCTGGTCGAACTCGGCATGGATGTGGTGGTCCTGCTGGACTCGATCACCCGGCTGGGCCGGGCGTACAACATCGCCGCACCGGCGTCGGGCCGGATCCTGTCCGGTGGTGTCGACTCCGCCGCGCTCTATCCGCCGAAGAAGTTCTTCGGTGCCGCCCGCAACATCGAGAACGGTGGTTCGCTGACCATCCTGGCGACCGCGCTGATCGAGACCGGCTCGAAGATGGACGAGGTGATCTTCGAGGAGTTCAAGGGCACCGGCAACATGGAGTTGCGGCTGCGGCGGGAGTTCGCCGACAAGCGGATCTTCCCCGCCATCGATGTGGACGCCTCCGGCACCCGGCGCGAGGAGTTGCTGCTCAGCCAGGCCGAACTCGCCATCATCTGGGGCCTGCGGCGGGCGCTGTCGGGCATGGATGGCCAAGGCGCGCTGGAAATGCTGCTCAAGCAGATGCGCAAGACAAAGTCGAATGCGGAGTTCCTGATGGTGATCTCCAAGACCACCCCGGGTCGCGACTGAGCTCCGGACTGCTCCGGTCAACCGGCCCCGCGGACGCTCGGCGTCCGCGGGGCCGCTTTGTCTGCAACCGGTGCGGAAGACCAGGGGTCCGACGACGGGCGTCAGCGGCAGGCGGTGACCTGGTACAGCGCGGCCTCGCCGCGGCGCTCCACCAGCCGGAAGCCCTCGGCCCGGTCCAGGTGTTCCAGCCCCGGATAATCGTGGTTCTCCCCGAACACTCCGCGGGTGCCGAAGTCCAGGACGTAGCCGACGCGCAGGTGGTGGACCGCCGGACACACCGCGGGGTCGGTGGTAGCGTCCCGCAGCCGCTCCCGGATCACCGCGGCGGCCGGGGAGTCGGTGCCGTTGATGTGCGGCCGGGTGACCCGGCGGCCGGTGTAGGCGTACACCAGGGAGGCGCCGGTCCACGGATTCACCGCGATCGTTTCATCGGCGGGAACCTGCTGGGCGGCCACGTCGAACAGCGCCAGCTCGTCGGGATCCACCAGCCGGGCCTGCTCCTTCATCTTGTACGGGGCAGCGATCTGCCGGGCATTCTGGTTCCACCAGGGCATCGGCAGCGTCAGGGCCAGCAGGACCAGGGCGGTGCCGACCGCGATTCCGGAGCCGAGCAGTTGTCGTCCGCGCCGGGTGCCGGGGGTGGGGGCGTACCGGCGCAGCCCGAGCCGGATCCAGTGCACCAGTTCGCGTACGCCCAGCACGGCCAGCGGAATCGCGGTGATCGGCAACAGCGCGGCCAAGCGCCAGTAGTCGTTGAACCAGACTCCGGTGATCAGTCGGCGCAGCCACTCGATCGGCAGCGCGATCGCCACCACCCAGCAGAACAGGTAGCCCAGATGGGCGACCACCAGCCAGCGATAGCGACGGTGCCGGAACACGCTGACCGCGCCGGCCGCGGTCAGCACCACCAGGGTCCAGGGCACCGCCGGATTGTCCGGGCGCAGCAGCAGCCCCTGGATCAGGGCCGTGCCCATCCCGAGCTTGGGGAAGGCCAACGTCGCCTCGGGTGCCGGGCGGACCAGCACCCAGCACACGACCGTGGCCACCGTGGTCACCCCGAGGGTGATCCAGCGATACCGCATCGACTCCACCGGGGTGGTGGTCAGCCGGGCGTCCAGGGCCCAGCCGAACAGCATCGGCAGCACCACGATCATCGCCGACAGCAGCGCGCTGGGATGGGTCAGGCCGACCCCGGCGATCACCAGCAGCAGGACCGCGCCGGTGCCCAGCTTCGATTCCGGGCCGCGCGGCACCCGGTTGAAGAACATCGCCACCAGGATCAGCAGGGTCGGCAGCAGGGTCATCGCCAGCAGGCTCGGGTACAGCGGTCCGGTCGACATCGGCCGGTACGGCAGGCTGGGGAAGAAGCAGGCGAGCACCGCCACCGCGAGCAGGGCGACCGGGCTGCGCGGGACGAGGATCCGGATCACCAGGACCCAGCCGACGCTCCACACCACCGCGCCGACGGCCAGGATCACCGCGTTCTGGGCGATCAGGAGTTGCTGCGTCCCGGTGAGCTGGGCGACCAGGGCGACCAGATCGTGCCAGGCCGCCGGATAGGGCTGCGGCGGGTTCGGGCCGGAGATCATCGATTCCACGGTGAAGGTGGAACCGTCGCCGGTGTCGAGGATCCAGCGCACCACATTCAGGTGGAAGATGCTGTCGAAGTCCTGGGCGATCGCGGTGGGGGAGCCGATCACCCGCACGATATTGCGCACCATCAGGACCATCGCGAGCACGGTGGCGACCACCGGCCACCCGGCCCCGTCGACCGCGAACGGGTTGCCGCGCCGACGGCGGCGCCGCCGCGTCGGCGAGTCCACCCAGTGACCGACCAGGGTGCCCCGGACCAGCCGGGTGAGATAGCGTGCCCCGAGCAGGGTCACCGCGGTGGCGATCACGGTGGAGACCACCACCGGCAGCAGACTGAAGCGCAGTTCCACCGCCGAGGCCCAGATCGCCGATACCGACAGCACCAACAGCGAGATCGCCGGGGCAACGGCCAGGCGCAGTTGCGGGCGCAGTCGGATGCCCGCGCTGACCAGCAGCCCGGGGAGATACAGCAGGGCCACGGCAACCAGGAATGCGGGGATCAGAGGCAGCCACATCACAAGCTGCACCTTTGCACACCGAGCCTGCCGAGGCACCTCGGCCGGCCGGATTTGGCCGTTGCCGAGGGGTGCGGAATAATAGGCGGGCAGTGCCGGTTCACGTCATCGGAACCGAACCGCCGGCTGGCCCGATACGGGTGCGCGGGAAGCGCGAACAGGGCGGGACGACCCGGCACCAGATATCAGGAGATGCGTCATGCAACAGGGTATTCACCCCGCTTACGGCCAGACCCGCGTGGTCTGCACCTGTGGCAACACCTTTGTCACCAACAGCACCGCCGAGGGCGGCATCATCCGCGCCGAAGTCTGCGCCAACTGCCACCCCTTCTACACCGGCCGGCAGAAGATTCTCGACACCGGTGGTCGGGTCGCCCGCTTCGAGAAGCGGTACGCCCAGATGAGCGCCGGGGGCACCAAGAAGAACAAGAAGAACAAGAACAAGTAATTGTTCGAGGCCGCTGCACCGCTGCGGGCCGAGTTCCGGGAGCTGGAAGAAGCCCTGGCCGACCCCGGCCTTCATGCCGACCCGGCGCGTTCGCGTCGGGTCGGTCGTCGTTATGCCGAACTCACCGGTGTGGTGAAGGCCCTCGACGAGTACGACCGGCTGACCGAGGATCTGGCGGCCGCCCGTGAGTTGGGGGCCGAGGACGCCGCCTTCGCTGCCGAGGCCGAGACGCTCAGCGCCGAACTCGACACCGTCACCCAGCGGCTGACCCGCCTGCTCGCGCCGCGGGATCCGAACGATTCCAGCGACGCGCTGATGGAGATCAAGTCCGGCGAGGGCGGGGAGGAATCGGCCCTGTTCGCCGGGGACCTGCTGCGGATGTACACCAAGTACGCCGAGTCCCGCGGCTGGAAGGTCGAGCTGCTCGATGCCCAGGAGACCGATCTGGGCGGCTACAAGTCGGTCACCGTCGCGATCAAGGCCCCGGCGGCCGCCGATCCCGACGCGATGCCCTACGGGGTGCTCAAGTTCGAGGGTGGCGTACACCGGGTGCAGCGCATCCCGGTCACCGAATCCCAGGGCCGGGTGCATACCTCCGCCGCGGGCGTCCTGGTGATGCCGGAGGTCGAGGCGACCGAGGTCGAGATCGACGAGAACGATCTGCGCATCGATGTGTTCCGCTCCTCGGGGCCCGGCGGCCAGGGGGTCAACACCACCGACTCCGCGGTCCGGGTGACCCACCTCCCCTCCGGAATCGTGGTCTCCTCGCAGAACGAGCGATCCCAGCTGCAGAACAAGGACCAGGCGATGCGGGTGCTGCGCTCCCGGCTGGTCGCCCTGGCCGAGGAACAGGCGGCCTCGGCGGCCTCGCAGGCCCGCAAGTCCCAGGTGCGGACGGTGGACCGCAGCGAGCGGATCCGGACCTACAACTTCCCGGAGAACCGGATCGCCGACCACCGGATCGGGTTCAAGGCGCACAATCTGGACCAGGTCCTGGGCGGAGAACTGCAGCCGGTGATCACTGCCCTGCAGGAGGCCGACCTGGCCGAGCGGCTGGGGCACCTGGGTGAGTGAGTCCGTCCCGGGCGAGGCGTTCGTGCCGAATCCCTCGACCGGCTTCAGCGCCGATACGGTCAGCGCCGCCGACCTGATCCGGGAGTCGGTGCGTACGCTGGCCGCGGTCGGCGCGCCGAGCCCGGTGGCCGATGCGCGGACTCTGGTCGGGCTCGTCCTCGGCCTGACCCCGACGCAACTGCTCACCGCGGGCAACCCGACCGGCCCGCAACTGCGTCGGGTCCGCGAGTTGGTCAGCCGACGCGCCGCAGGAGTCCCGCTGCAGCACCTGACCCGGGAGGCGTGGTTCCGCACCGTCCGGCTCACCGTCGGCCCGGGGGTGTTCGTGCCCCGCCCGGAGACCGAGGTGATGACCGGCTGGGCGCTGGCGCGGCTGGCCGAGCTGCCGGCGCCGGCGACCGTGGTCGAGCTGTGTGCCGGGTCCGGGGCGATCAGTCTGGCCCTGGTCACCGAGGCCCCCGAGCATCATTACTACGCGGTGGAGAAGTCGCCCACGGCGTACGCCTATGCCGCCACCAACCTGGCCGGCACCGGCGTTGACCTGCGTGAGGGGGACATGGCCGACGCCTTCGCCGACCTCACCGGCCGGGTCGACCTGGTGGTGGTCAACCCGCCGTACATCCCGCTGACCGCCTACGAGCAGGTCGCCGAGGAGGTCCGCCGGCACGAGCCGGAACTGGCGTTGTTCAGCGGCGACGACGGCCTGGATGCCACCCGCCAGGTCGCCCGGATCGGGCAGCGGCTGTTGCGGCCCGGCGGCCGGATCTGTTCGGAGCATGCCGAGGTCCAGGGGGAGTCCGCCCCGGCGATCTTCGTCGCGGCCGGCTATGACCAGGTCCGCGACCATCCGGACCTGACCCGACGGCCCCGGTTCGTCACTGCCCGGCGCCCCGGTCCGGCCGGCGCGTGATCCCCGGCGGGTGTCCCGCGCAGGCGCGTATGCCGGTCGGGGCGCGGCACCGTGGCAGGATTGCCCCGTGACTGAACGGATCGTGGACGGACGCAAGGATCGAACACTGGCGGTCGTCTCGGCCCGAGCGGCGATCAACGCCGGGGAATGCATCGTGCTGCCGACCGACACGGTGTACGGCATCGGCGCCGACGCCTTCTCCGCCGCGGCGGTGCAGCGGCTGCTGGACGCCAAGGGGCGCGGCCGGGACATGCCGCCGCCGGTGCTGATCAGCGATCGTTCCGTGCTCGACGCGCTGGCCCGGGACGTCCCGAAGGCCGCGGTGACCCTCAGCGAACGCTTCTGGCCCGGCCCGCTCACGCTGATCCTGTGGGCCCAGCAGAGCCTGCGGATGGATCTGGGCGAGACCCGCGGCACGATCGCGGTCCGGGTGCCCGACCACGAGATCGCGATCGACGTGCTGCAGGCGACCGGGCCGATGGCGGTCTCCAGCGCGAACCGGTCCGGGTCCCCGGCGGCCAGCGACGTGCAGGATGCGTACGCCCAACTGGGTGACTCGGTCTCGGTCTATCTCGATGGGGGCCCGACTCCGGGGGGCCAGCCATCCACGATCGTCGACTTCACCGCCAGTGAGCAGGGCACCGTGGTCCGCCTGGGCGCGCTGTCGATGGCGATGCTGCGCGAGGTGGTGCCCGGGATCCAGGGGCCGGGAGACGATGCCGCCGACGATGCCGCTTCCGCGGAGCCGGCTGCGGCCGGCGCCACCGACGCTGTTGGCACAGCCGCTCCTGAGGCAGCAGCTTCGCTCGCTACTTCCGCCACCGCGAACTCCGCCACCGCGACCGCCACCACGGGGATCGGCAGCGACCCCGCCGCCGGCGACCCCACGATCGACGATCTGCCGGGTACCGAGGTGGTGGAAGATCCCAGCGGCGACTACGCGTACGCCCGCCCCCGCCCGGTGGCGCCGCTGGTCGTGGAGGATCCCGACGGCGATTATGCGTACGTGCGCGACCCCGTCCGGCCGCACGCGCGGGATCGGCGCGGTCCGCGCCGCTAGGTTGGCTCCGTGCGTGAGTATCTGCTGGTCCTGGGGATCGCCGCCGGCGTCACCTATCTGGTGTGCGGGCTGGCCCGGACCATTGCGCTGCGCGTGAAGGCGGTGGCCCAGGTCCGGGACCGGGACGTGCACGCGGTCCCGATTCCCTACTTCGGCGGTGCCGCCATGTTCGTCGGGGTCGCGGCGGCCATGCTGATCGCCAGCCACCTGCCGAACATGGGCCGCAACCCGCTGATCCAGCACGACTTCACCGCGGTGCTGATCGCCGGGGGCGTGATCTGTGCCGTCGGCGTCCTGGACGACCTCGTGGAACTGAACGCGATCGCCAAACTCGCCGGGCAGGTCCTGGCCGCCGGTCTGGTGGTGGCCAACGGGGTGAAGATGCTGTGGATTCCGCTGCCGAACCAGATCATCTCGCTGGATGATTCCGCCTCGATCGCGATCACGGTGTTCGTGATCGTGCTGTGTACCAACGCGGTCAACTACGTCGACGGGCTGGACGGGCTGGCCGCCGGGGTGGTGGCGATCGGCGCCTTCGCCTTCTTCGTCTACTCCTACACCCTGGTGGCCTTCCAGGACCTGCCCCGGGCCACCACGGCCTCGCTGATCACCGTGGCGATCGTCGGGGTCTGCCTGGGCTTCCTGCCGCACAACGTGTTCCCGGCCCGGATGTTCATGGGCGACTCCGGGTCGATGCTGCTCGGCCTGTTGCTGGCCACCTCGACGATCTCGCTGACCGGCCAGATCGACTCCGCCCCGCTGCAGGCCAATGCCCGCAGCCTGATCCCCACCGTGCTGCCCCTGGTGCTGCCGCTGGCGATCATGGCGATTCCGATCGCCGACTTCGTCCTGGCCTTCCTGCGGCGGACCGCGGCCGGGAAGTGGTTCTGGGTCGCCGACAAGCGCCACCTGCATCACCGCCTGCTGGCCCGCGGGCACAGCCAGCGCCGCGCGGTGTGGGTGATGTACGGCTGGACCGCCCTGATCTCCTTCGGGGCGGTTTCCTTCGGGATGACCGAGTCACTGTGGGTGCTGTTGGCGGCCGCGGTGCTGGCGCTCGTCTTCGCCTGGTTCACCTTCGGTCCCGGCACCCGGAAGCGGTCCCTGGCCGAGGGGCTGCGGCGCGATCGGGAGACCGAAGCCGCCCAGCACGAGCGCCTCGGCTGACCGGCCGCCCGGGCGTACCGGTGCTGGCGTACGCCGGTCGCCGCCGGCGCGACGGCGTGGGCTGACAAGCCCGAATGTCCCTGTTCGCGTTGTCACCGGATCGTGATCAGGGTCACCTGTCGGGGATCGCGGCGGGGAACTGTTTGTGCTAAGTTTCACAAGCGCGGCCGGGTGGCCGCGCAAGCCCCCGAAACCACCTCGAGTGAAGCGAGACCATGACGATCGTGACCGGTTCCGAGAGCTCCTCGCAACCCGCCGACGACGCCATGTCGACGCGTGCGGGAAAGCGGGTCAACCCGCTGGTCGTGGCCATGCGGCAGATGCTGGTGCAGGGCTTCGTCTGGTGTCACGTGGTCGCCCTGATCTGCGTCGGCCTGCTGCTGGCCGTGCGTGGTCCGTTGGCGGCGATCTCGGCGGCGCTGACCGCCGCGGTGGTCGTGCTCTTCTACACCATCGGGACCGTCGTGGTGCTGTCGAATGCGCGGACCGATCCGCGTTGGCTGCTGATCGTGGCGCTGGGCTCCTACGTGGCCCGCGTCGGGACGCTGGGCGGTCTGCTCGCGGTCTACCTCGCCACTCCGACCTGGCACGTGCTGGACACCCCGGCGGTGGTGATCACCGTTGTGGCCTGCACGCTGGCCTGGGTCGGCGGCGAGCTGTTCGCCTTCAAGCGGGCCCGGATCACCTACTACGACCAGCCCGGGGATTTCCCCGACGACGGCTCGGCTCCGGGGCACGGTGAGACCGCATGACCGGTTCGGGGACTGCTAGAGTCCGTGGCGCCATGACTCAAAGCACGCGGGCTCAAAGCACGCGGACTCGAGGTACGCGCATGTTCGAGCGCACGGACAGGAGCCAACGGATGGGGCACGTCGGGGGAGAGGACGGCTATGCCGTGATCTCCTACGTGCTCGCCGGGCTGTTGTTCTACGGCGGTGCCGGCTGGCTGGCGGACCACTTCCTGCACACCAACTTCCTGCTGCCCGTCGGCATCATCGTCGGCACCGTGGCGGCTTTCTACATGATCATCAAGCGCTACGGTCACCTGGCCAGCACTGCGGAGAGGAGTCACGATGGGATGGACGAGTCTGATCCCCATGGCGGGCGATGAGGTCGGCTACCACGCGCCCGGCGTCCAGAGCTTCCACTACACGGATCCGGGCTGGACGTTCTTCGCCCAGGGTAGCTGGCTGAACACCTGGATCAACAAGTCCACGCTCCAGGCGCTGATCGCCGCGATCCTGGTGATCGTGTTCTGGCTGGTCGCCTCGCGCAAGCTCAAGATCGTCCCGACCAAGGGGCAGTTCTTCAGCGAGTACGTCTACGACTTCGTCCGCAACGGCATCGCCCGGGACATCCTCGGCCCGGACTACCGCCGCTACACCGGGTACCTGGTCGGCCTGTTCAGCTTCCTGCTGATCAACAACTGGTTCGGTGAGACGTTCATCTTCATGTACCCGACGTTCTCCAACATCGGGTACGCCTACGCCCTGGCCATCATGACCTGGGTCATCTACATCGGCGCCGGCATCGCCCGGCACGGCTTCGGCAAGTTCATGAAGAAGTCGCTGTTGCCGCCGGGGGTCCCGCCGTACCTGTGGATCCTGATCATCCCGCTGGAGTTCTTGTCGAACTTCATCACCCGGCCGATCACGCTGGCCCTGCGTCTGTTCGCCAACCTGTTCGCCGGCCACCTGGTGGTGCTGGTGTTCGTGGTGGGCGGCTGGTTCCTGATGACCTACCCGTCCCAGTCGGCGGCGACCGAGATGAATCTCGGCTACAACATCGCCGGTGTGATCTCGATCGTCTTCAGCTTCGCCATCCTGGCGCTGGAGCTGTTCATCGGCGCCCTGCAGGCCTACATCTTCACCGTACTGACCGCTCAATACGTGCACTCGTCGCTGGCCGACGACCACTGATCGGTTCCCCGACAACCCATAGCGACCTTCCCCTCAACCGGGGCAGGAGAACACGAAAGGAAACACCATGACCCTCATGGAACTGAACGGCTCGATCAACATGATCGGCTACGGCATCGCCACCCTGGGCCCGGCCATCGGTGTGGGCTGGATCTTCGCCTCGGTCATCAACGGAACCGCTCGTAACCCCGAGACCCGTGGCGCGATGATGAGCACCGCGTTCATCGGCTTCGCCGTGGTCGAGGCCCTCGCCATCATCGGCATCGCTCTCGCCTTCGTCCTGGGCTGAGTCCAGCGTGCTCGTCACACTGGCATCGAGCCCGGCAGAACTGCTGGGCCCCCTTTGGCCCCACCAATGGTCGGAGTTCATCGTCGGCGTAGTGCTGATGCTGATCATCTGGATCGTGGTGGCGAAGAAGGTCGTCCCCGCCTTCGAGAAGATGTACGCCGAGCGATCCGACCAGATCGCCGGAGGTATCGAGCGGGCGGAGAAGGCCCAGGCCGAGGCCGAGGCTTCCAAGCAGGAGTATCAGCAGCTCCTCGCGGAGGCACGGCAGGAGGCCGCCAAGATTCGGGAGGACGCCAAGAACGAAGGCGCCCGGATCAAGTCCGATATGCGGGAGCAGGCCGAGGCCGACGCTGCGCGGATCGTCGCCCAGGCACATGCGCAGGTCGAGGCCGAGCGCAGCCAGGTCGTCCATCAGCTGCGCAACGAGGTCGGTGGCATGGCGTTGACCCTGTCGGGTCGCATCGTCGGGGAGTCCCTCGACAATGACGACCGGGCGCGGCGTACCGTCGATCGCTTCCTGTCCGAACTCGAATCCCAGGGGTCGGTGCACTCATGAGCAAGGGAATCAGCGCCACACAGGAGGCACGGCTGAACTCCCTGGACCGGGTCCTGGATTCCCAGGAGCCGGCCGCGGGACTGGCCGACGAACTCTTCGCAGTGGTCGACACGTTGGATGCCCAGTCGGCGCTGCGTCGCAGCTTCACCGACCCGGCCCTGTCCGACGACGACCGGAAGACCCTGGTCGGTCGGATCCTGGGTGGGAAGATCTCCGCCCCGGCCGTCCGGATCGTCCAGGAGGCCGCTGGGCTGCGTTTTACCAGCGGGCGTTCGATGGCCGACGCGCTCGAGCGGCAGGGCATCCGGGCGCAACTGCGAGCGGCGCTGACCCAGGGGCTCCTGGAATCGACCGCAGAGCAACTGTTCCGGTTCGCTCGTACGGTCGAGAGCACCCCGGAGCTGGCCACAGCTCTGGGGAACCGCAACACGGCCGTGGAGCAGCGCCAGCAGCTGATCGCGCGCCTGACCGATGGAAAGGTCGGCGCGGCGACGTCGGCGTTGCTCAGGCGTGCGGTCTCCGCTCGCAAGCGCAACTACATCGACACCGTCGATGAGTACGTGAGCATGGCGGCCGAGTTGCGGAACCGCGCTCTGGCCACCGTCACCGTCTCCCGTCCGCTCACCACCGAGCAGAAGGCCCGCCTGCAGGCGATCCTGAACAAGCAGTCCGGCCGTGCGGTCGAACTGCTCGAGGTGGTCGACCCCGAGGTCATCGGCGGCGTGCGGGTCCAGATCGGCGACGAAGTGATCGAAGGAACGGTGGCCGGGCGCCTGGAAGATGCCCGCGGCACGTTCCAGTAACCCGGAACAGAACAGCTAGAAAACGAGAGCAGGGACGCAACGATGGCGGAACTCACGATTCGTCCGGAGGAGATCCGGACCGCACTGGACGAGTTCGTCCAGAACTACTCCCCGGCTGCCACTTCCCGGGCGGAGGTCGGCACCGTGGTCACCTCCGGTGACGGTATCGCCCGCGTTGAGGGCCTGCCGTCGTGCATGGCCAACGAGCTGCTGAAGTTCGAGAACGGCACGCTCGGGATTGCCCAGAACCTCGAGGAGCGCGAGATCGGCGTGGTCGTTCTCGGGGACTCCGAGGGCATCGACGAAGGTTCGATCGTCCACGCCACCGGTGAGGTGCTGTCGGTTCCGGTCGGCGACGGCTTCCTCGGGCGTACCGTGAACGCGATGGGCGAGCCGATCGACGGCCTGGGCGAGATCACCCCGATCGCCGGACGCCGCGCCCTGGAGCTCCAGGCCGCCGGCGTGATGGATCGCCAGGAGGTCCGCGAGCCGCTGCAGACCGGGCTCAAGGCGATCGACGCGATGATCCCGATCGGCCGGGGCCAGCGTCAGCTGATCATCGGCGACCGCAAGACCGGCAAGACCGCGATCGCGATCGACACGATCATCAACCAGAAGGCGAACTGGGAGTCCGGCGACCCGAAGAAGCAGGTCCGCTGCATCTACGTCGGCGTCGGTCAGAAGGGGTCGACCATCGCCGAGGTGCGGGGCACCCTGGAGAAGGCCGGCGCCATGGAGTACACCACCATCGTGCACTCCCCGGCCTCCGACCCGGCCGGCTACAAGTACATCGCCCCGTACGCCGGCTCGGCCATCGGCCAGCACTGGATGTATGAGGGCAAGCACGTCCTGATCATTTTCGACGACCTGTCGAAGCAGGCCGAGGCGTACCGCGCGATCTCCCTGCTGCTGCGTCGTCCGCCGGGCCGCGAGGCGTACCCCGGTGACGTGTTCTACCTCCACTCCCGGCTGCTGGAGCGCTGCGCCAAGCTGTCCGACGAATTGGGCGGCGGCTCGATGACCGGGCTGCCGATCATCGAGACCAAGGCCAACGACGTCTCCGCGTTCATCCCGACCAACGTGATCTCGATCACCGACGGTCAGATCTTCCTGCAGTCCGACCTGTTCAACGCCAACCAGCGCCCGGCCGTCGACGTCGGTATCTCGGTGTCGCGCGTGGGTGGTGCGGCGCAGACCAAGCCGATCAAGAAGATCTCCGGTTCGCTCAAGATCGACCTGGCCCAGTACCGCGACATGCAGGCGTTCGCGATGTTCGCCTCCGACCTGGATGCCGCCACCCGGCAGCAGCTGGAGCGGGGCTCCCGGCTCACCGAGCTGCTGCGCCAGCCGCAGTACCACCCGTACTCGGTGGGCGAGCAGACCGCGAGCATCTGGGCCGGTACCACCGGTCAGCTGGACGAGGTTCCGGTCCAGGACGTGCTGCGCTTCGAGCGGGAGTTCATCGACTACCTGAAGCACAACACCCCGATCCTGACCACGATCGAGGAGACCCTGGCCTGGGACGACGACACCCAGCAGGCGCTCAAGTCGGCGATCGAGGCCTTCAAGCCGACCTTCCAGACCTCCGAGGGGCTGCCGCTGGGCAGCAAGGAGACCGAGGCGCTGGAGGCCGACGAAGTGGGTCAGGAGCAGATCCGCAAGCAGAAGCGGAGCTGACCCGATGGCTGCCACATTGCGTGAGTTGCGGCAGCGCAGAAACTCCGTCGCAACCACTCAGAAGATCACCCGGGCCATGGAACTGGTGGCCGCCTCGCGGATCATCAAGGCCCAGCAGGCGGCGAACCGGGCGACCCCGTACGCCCGGGAGCTGACCCGCGCGGTGAGCGCCCTGGTGAGCTTCGGTGGGGACGTCAAGCACCCGCTGATCACCGAACGGGAGCAGCCGCGCCGCTCGGCGCTGCTGCTGCTCGGGCCCGACCGCGGTCTGGCCGGCGCGTACCCGTCGAACGTGGTCAAGGAGGGTGAGGCGCTGACCGAACACCTGCGCGCGCAGGGCCGGGAGGTCATCCCCTTCGTGGTCGGCAACCGGCCGCGGGCGTTCTACAAGTTCCGGGGCCGCCAGATCGAGCGGTTCTGGTCCGGGTTCACCGAGGCGCCCAGCTACGCCAACGCGCGCGAGATCGCCGACGAGCTGATCCCGCGGTTCCTGAATCCTGATGCCGAGGGCGGTGTCGACGAGATCCATGTCGTCTACACCCGGTTCCACTCGATGCTGACCCAGCGTGCGGAGGCCTTCCGGCTGCTGCCGATCGAGGTCGTGGAATCCGATGAGCCGGTCGAGGCCGAGGACATCCTCCCGCTGTACGAGTTCGAGCCGGACGCGCAGACCGTGCTGGACACCCTGCTGCCGCTGTACGTCGCCAGCCGGATCCAGTTCTGTCTGCTGCAGTCGGCGGCCTCGGAGCTGGCCAGCCGGCAGCGGGCGATGAAGTCGGCGACCGACAACGCGCAGCAACTGATCGAGCAGCTGGGCCGGGAAGCGAACCAGGCCCGCCAGGCGCAGATCACCCAGGAAATCACCGAAATCGTGGGTGGCGCTGACGCGCTGGCCGACGCCTGAGAATGAGTGAGTGAGATATGACTGCCACAGTTAACGACAACAAGCAGGACAAGGTGGCCGGCGTCGGGCGAGTCGCGCGGGTCATCGGCCCGGTGGTCGACATCGAGTTCCCGCCGGACCAGGTCCCCGAGATCTACAGTGCGCTGCACGTCGATGTCGACATGGGCGACCATGTCCGCACGATGACCCTCGAGGTGGAGCTGCAGATCGGTGACAACACCGTGCGCGCCATCGCGATGAAGCCGACCGACGGCCTGCGGCGTGGTCAGGAGGTCCGCGACACCGGATCTCCGATCACCGTCCCGGTGGGTGACGTCACCAAGCACCACGTGTGGAACGTGACCGGCGATGTGCTGAACGCCGATCCGGCCAGCCTGGAGATCACCGAGCGCTGGCCGATCCACCGCGATCCGCCCCCCTTCGACCAGCTGGAGTCGAAGACCGAGATGCTGGAGACCGGCATCAAGGTGCTCGACCTGCTGACCCCGTACGTGAAGGGCGGCAAGATCGGCCTGTTCGGCGGCGCCGGCGTGGGCAAGACCGTGCTGATCCAGGAGATGATCTTCCGTATCGCGCACAACCACCAGGGCACCTCGGTGTTCGCCGGCGTGGGGGAGCGTACGCGTGAGGGCAACGACCTGATCAACGAGATGGAAGAGGCCGGGGTGTTCAAGGACACCGCCCTGGTCTTCGGCCAGATGGACGAGCCGCCGGGCACCCGGCTGCGCGTGGCGCTGAGCGGTCTGACCATGGCGGAGTACTTCCGCGATGTGCAGAACCAGGACGTGCTGCTGTTCATCGACAACATCTTCCGGTTCACCCAGGCCGGCTCGGAGGTCTCCACCCTGCTGGGCCGGATGCCGTCCGCGGTGGGTTACCAGCCCACCCTGGCCGACGAGATGGGTGCGCTGCAGGAGCGGATCACCTCGGTGCGGGGCCACTCGATCACCTCGATGCAGGCCATCTACGTGCCCGCGGACGACTACACCGACCCGGCGCCGGCGACCACCTTCGCCCACCTGGACGCGACCACCGAGCTCTCCCGCTCGATCGCCTCGCGTGGTCTGTACCCCGCGGTGGACCCGCTGACCTCGTCCTCGCGCATCCTCGACCCGCAGTACGTGGGTCAGGAGCACTACGACGTGGCCACCCAGGTCAAGCAGATCCTGCAGCGCAACAAGGAACTGCAGGACATCATCGCGATCCTCGGTATCGACGAACTCCCCGAGGAGGACAAGATCCTCGTCGGTCGGGCCCGTCGGATCCAGCAGTTCCTCTCCCAGAACACCTACACCGCCGAGAAGTTCACAGGCGTGGTCGGGTCGACGGTGAGCATGGCCGACTGCATCGAGGGCTTCAAGATGATCTGCGACGGCGAGGTCGACCACATCCCCGAGCAGGCGTTCTTCAACGTCGGCAACATGGACATGGTCATGGAGGCCCACAGCAAGATGAAGAAGGGCTGATCATGGCTTCCGCTCCACTGAAGGTGGAAGTCGTCTCCGCTGACCGGCTGCTCTGGTCGGGAGAGGCCGACCAGGTGATCGCCCGGACCACCGAGGGCGACATCGGTATCCTGCCGGACCACACCCCGCTGCTGGCGGTGCTGGTCCCGGCCGGAATCGAGGTCTTCGGCGTGGACGGGAACCGTGAGGTCATCGCGGTGGACGGCGGCTTCATCTCCGTCGACCACAACCAGGTCCGGATCCTCAGCGAGTTCGCCCAGATGGCCGGGGAGATCTCGCTGAGCGATGCCGAGAACGACCGGGAGGCGGCGGTGAAGCTGCTCGACGCGGGAGCCGAGGACGAGGCCACCCGGCGACGCTTCCTGCGCGCCGATGCCCAGGTCAAGGCCGCCCGCAAGCACGGCAGCGAGCACGCGGGCTTCTGATCCCGCACGCCGCTCGTGCCCCGCAGTACGCCGCCGGAGTTCCGGCGGCGTACTGCATTTTCGGGCCGCGGCGGGGCTCGGGCCGGTCGCTGCGCACCGGGGTTGAGTCGATTCTTGGACAGTCCGCACAAGTGTCGGTAGGTTCAGTTCATGGGATGGATCGGGGCAACGTGGATCGTTGTCGTGGTGGTGCTGGTCTGTTCCCTTGCGCCATTGGTCTGGCTGTTCTGGCGGCGGCGGTGGCTGTCGCGGCTGGGCAGTACGTTCGAGTGTGCGGTGCGGCTGAATCCCGGTGCCGCCGGCGGTGGCTGGGTGCTGGGCCTGGCCCGGATCGAGGGGGAGTACCTCGAGTGGTTCCGGGTGTTTTCCCTGAGCCTGACCCCCCGGCTGCGGTTCCGGCGTACCTCCACCGCTGCGTTGGGCAGCCGGGACCCGACCCAGGCCGAGGCGGTCGTGCTGTACCAGGGTGAGCGGGTGGTGGATCTGCGGGCCACCTCCGATTTCGACGATGAGCGGATCTGGGAACTCGCGATGCCGCGGGACAACCTGACCGCCCTGCTCAGTTGGCTGGAGGCGGCTCCGCCGAGTCTGGACCGGTTCCGGTCCTGATGTTCGGCTCCGCTCAGGCGGGGGTTTCGGGCGTGGCGGAGTCGGGGGCGTCGGCGGAGTCGGGGGCGTCGGCGGGGGCGTCGGCGGGGGATCCGGGCGCGTCGGCGGCCCGGTCGGTGCCGGGCACCCAGAGAATCTCCGCGGCGGTACCGTTGACCGCCCGCGAGCAGATGAACAGCAGGTCCGACAGCCGGTTCAGGTAGGTCACGGCAATCGGATTGACCCCACCCGGCGTGGCCGAATTCTTCGCGGCGGTGTCGGTGCCGTACGCCTCGACCGCGACCCAGGCGGCCCGTTCGGCGCGTCGGCAGACCGTCCGGGCCAGGTGCAGCCCGGCGCCGGCGGGCGTACCCCCGGGCAGGATGAACGAGCGCAACTTCGGCAGGCCCTCCCCGAACTGGTCGCACCAGTGCTCCAGCCGGTCCACCGAGGACTGGACCACGCGCAGCGGCGGGTACTTGGGGTCGGCGGTCAGCGGGTTGGACAGGTCGGCGCCGAGGTCGAACAGTTCGCTCTGCACGATCCGTAGCGCCGCGAACATCTCCGGGCCGAGCTCGCCGGTCGCCAGGACCGTCCCGATCACCGAGTTGGTCTCATCGACCGTGCCGTACGCCTCCACCCGCGGATCGGTCTTGCGGGTCAGCGACATGTCGGACAGGCGGGTCAGGCCTCCGTCGCCGGTGCGGGTGTAGATCTTGTTGAGTACGACCATGGCGGCAACAGTAGTCGCTGCCCGGCGGCCGCTAGAGTGGCCCGGTGCGTTCTGTTGCTGTGCTGTTTGCTGCCGGGCTGTTGGTGCTGTCGCTGAGCGGCTGTGCGCCCCGCGCCGGGCGTTCGGGTGGGGAGGGTGCGCAGAACGCCGCCGGATGCGTGTACAACCCGTCAGGGACCCCGGCCAAGGTGGTGGATCCGCCGCCGACCGGGGATGTTCCGACGAGCGGGCAGGTGCTGTTCACGCTGACCACCAATCAGGGCGATCTGCGGATCACCGCCGACCGCGGGCGTACGCCGTGCACGGTGAATTCGTTCTCCTCGCTGGTGCAGCAGGGCTTCTACGACGACACGCAGTGCCACCGGCTGGTCGACATGGGGATCTTCGTGCTGCAGTGCGGGGATCCGACCGGGACCGGCACCGGCGGCCCCGGCTACCGATTCGCCGATGAGACCCGGCCCGAGGACACCTACCCCGCGGGGACGGTGGCCATGGCCAACGCGGGGCCGAACACCAATGGCTCGCAGTTCTTCCTGGTGTACGAAGACTCCGTATTGCCGCCCAATTACACGGTGCTGGGCCGGATGGACGCCGAGTCCACCGGGGTAGTGGCCCGGATCGCAGCCGAGGGGCACGGTGGGCAGCCGGGGGAGGGCGTACCGAACAACGAGGCGCGGATCATTCGGGCGACCCAGACCCCGCTGTGATTCGGAATCAGCGGTAGGGCCGACTCCCGGCGGGGCTGGCTGGAGTCCCGGTGGGGCTGGAGTCCCTGGCGGCCTGGGTTCCGGCGGGGACTCCCGGGTATGCGCGACCGTGCAGTTGTCGGGGGTATCGGACACTTCCACCGGTGCGTGGGCTCTGTCATCGCGTAGGTGGGCCGATCCTGCCACCAGGAGCTCGGAATCCGGCATTTTTGGGCTGGTGGGGTCATCTGGCGGCAGGATCCGCCCACCTGTCCCAGCGCACCACTGCAGCAGTGGCCCATCGCGATGGTGCGGGCGCCGATCCGGGCCACCGAGCAGGCCTGGTCGCCGTGGGGATGGGTGACTGTGGTGGGTTGGGCGCGGTCAAGTCCGGTGGGTTGGGTCGCTGTGGTGGGCTGGGTGGCGGGGCGGGTTGAGGCACGGCAGAAGGAACGAGCGAAGGGCCATGTCGGGGAGCGAGTACTGCTGAGATCGCTCCTGGGGCTGACTCTTCGCTCGTTTGGTTGACCCTTCGCCGCCCGACCAGGAATCCTCGCCGTCCGACCACAGATCGTCGCCGCCCAGCCAGGAATCCTCGCTGCCCGGCTACGTGGCTTCGCTGCTGGGCCTGCTCCGGCTGCTGCCTGGCGTCGTCCCCTCGCTGCACGTCCTGGAGCGCGTGCGGGGCCATCAGTCCGGGAACGAGCGAAGGGCCATGTCGGGGAGCGAGTGCTGCTGAGATCGCTCCCCGGCCTGAATCTTCGCTGGTCGGTTCCCCCTTCGCTGCCCGACCACAGATCGTCGCCGCCCGACCACAGATCGTCGCCGCCCGACCAGGAACCCTCGCTGCCCGGCTACGTGGCTTCGCTGCTGGGCCTGCTCCGGCTGCTGCATGGCGTGGTCCCCTCGCCGCGCGTCCTGGAGCGCGTGCGGGGCCATCAGAGCGGGGACGAGCGAAGGGTCATAGCGGGGAGCGAGTGCTGCTGAGATCGCTCCCCGGGCTGAATCTTCGCTGGTCGGTTCCCCCTTTCGCTGCCTCACTACAGATGGTCGCCGCCCAGCCACGAATCGTCGCCGCCGGCTATGTGCCTTCGCTGCTGGGCCTGCTCCGGGTGCTGCGTCGCGTGGTCCCCTCGCTGCACGTCCGGGAGCGCGTGCGGGGCCATCAGTCCGGGAACGAGCGAAGGGCCATGTCGGGGAGCGAGTACTGCTGAGATCGCTCCCCGGGCTGAATCTTCGCTCGTTTGATCCAGCTTCGCCGCCCGACCAGGAATCCTCGACGCCCGCCCACTAATCGTCGCTGCCCGACCAGGAGCCCCCGCTGCCCGACCAGGAGCCCCCGCCGCCCGGCCAGGAGCCCTCGCCGGCCGACCAGAAATCCTCGCCGCCCGAGCAGGAATCCTCGCCGCCCGAGCAGGAATCCTCGCGGCCCGGTCACGGAGCCAGTCCAGAGCCCAAGACCCTCCCTGACCGGGCCCCGGCGTACAGGATGCCCGCTCAGGCCTCCAGGAAGGCCTTCAGAGCCTTGGTGAACAACTCCGGCTGATCGGAGTGGACCCAGTGCCGGGCACCCGGGATCAGGATCTTCTCGGCGTTCGGGAACAGCCGGTACAGGGCCTCGTCGTATTCGGGCAGGACATAGTCCGACTCGGCGCCGCCGATCAGCAGGGTCGGCTTGGTGAAGGGCTCCTCAGTGACCTCGGGGAAGGCCCGGACCACATTCATCCGGCGCGCGAGCAGGTCCAGATTCATGTGCCAGGACCAGGTCCCGGTCTTGGGGTCGCGGTGCAGATTCTGCAGCAGGAACTGCCGGACCGCATTGCTGTGCACGCCCTGGCTCTCGAGCCAGTCCTCGGCGTCGCGGCGTCGTTCCAGCGCGTCCAGATCCATGCTCTGCATCGCCGCGATCATCACATCGAAGTCCCGCCCGGGCGGGTAGGTGACCGGCTCGGAGTCGACCAGGACCAGCTTGTGGATCATCTCGGGGTGGCGCAGGGCGATCAGCATCGCGTTCTTGGCACCCATCGAATGCCCGACCAGGTCGATCGGGGCCCACTGCTCGAGGAACTCCGCGATCTGGTCGGACATCGAGATGTAGGTGAAGTCCTCGGTCCAGGACGAGCGGCCGTGGTTGGGGGCATCGACCAGGACGGTGTGCCGGCTGAGCGCTCGCGCGGGCGAGGTCCAGTTCCGCCCCTGCCCGAACACGCCGTGCAGGAAGGCGACCGTGGGTGTCCCGTGCCCGTACTCGGTGTAGTGAATCAACTCGACTCCCGTCGTCGCAGGTGATGGTTCAGCGCTTGCGGTCCCAGCACCAGCTGTGCCAGTGGCGGCGGTAATCCATGGCCGAAGATGCACCGATCGGCGGGATCCGGGGCCACACGACCACGTGTGCCAGACCAGGAGCAATATTGCCCCCACAACCGGGGCACAGATAGGCCTTCTCAGATCGGCCGACGGGAATCGGCCGCACCAACCACTCACCGTCCGAGCGGGTCACCGCTGCAGGGTGCCCGCCGGACAGTGGTCGATGCGGCCGAGTGTGTTTGCTCGGGCGTTTGCGGCCCATGGAAGAAGTGTGCCCCGGGGGCGGAAACCGGCGCCGTGCCGGACCACCCCCGAGCGGCTCAGGTCCAGTCGCGGATGTCCTGGACGGCCGAGGCCGGGGCCAGGGCGTACGCCAGCTGCTCGAGCAACCGGACCGGCTTGTCACCGGGCTCGGCGGTCTCGGCGAAGACGGCCTGCTGCGCGGTGAGCACTTCCTTCGGACCGATCTCGGCGAGCATCTGGAACGGTCCGGGCATCCGACAGCCGAGCTGCATGCCGGTGTCGATGTCGTTCGGGATGGCGTAGCCGGTCTGCACCATCCGCAGCGCCTCGTTGAGGTACGGCGCGACCAGGCGCAGCGGGAGCTCGTCACCGCGGGTCTGCCGCGGCAGCGAGACCGGGCCCGGGTCGTCGGTGGCGCCCTTCTCGTCATAGGTGTAGAAGCCGCGGCCGGACTTGTTGCCCAGCAGACCGGCCTCGACCATCGAGGTGAGCAGCGCCGGCGGAGCGTTGCGGCGGTCCTTGGTCTCCTCGTACATCCGCTCCAGCACCGCGAGCGCGACGTCATTGCCGACCAGGTCACACAGCTGCAGCGGGCCCATCGGGTACCCGGCCTGCTCGACCATCGCCGAGTCCAGTTCCTCGCGGGTGCAGTAGTGCTCCTCGTAGAGCCGGACCGCATTGCTGAGGTAGGGGATCAGCAGGGCGTTGACGATGAAGCCGGCCCGGTCGCGGCACAGGATCGGCTCCTTGCCCAGCGAGCGCAGCAGCCCAATGAGGCGATCGACGTGCTCGTCTGCGGTGTGCAGGGTCCGGATCACCTCGACCAGCTTCTGCACCGGCGCCGGGTTGAAGAAGTGCACCCCCACCACGCGGGAGGGATTCTTCGTCACCGCCGCGATCGCGGTGATCGACAGCGAGGAGGTGTTGGTCGCCAGGATGGCATGTTCCGGAGCCGCCTCATCGATCACCCGGAAGATGCTGGCCTTCAGCTCCGGGTTCTCGTTGACAGCCTCGATGACGAGGTCGCAGTCGGACACGTCGGTGTTGTCCGTGGAGAACTGGATCCGTCCGATCAGCGCGGCGGCGTCCTCTTCGGACATCTTGCCCCGCTTGACGGCACGACCGGTCGACTTCTGCAGGATGGCGCGTCCCCGGTCGAGGGCAGCATCGTTGTACTCGATACCGCGGACGGCGTAGCCGCCCTTGGCGAATACCTCGGCAATGCCGGCACCCATGGTGCCCAGACCGATGACAGCGACCTTCGAGATCTCTTTAGTCACGGGTGGCAGTCTTGCACAGTGCGGGCCGGATCACGGAACCCGCGACGAGGGTGGAATGTGACCTGAATCACCTGTCGGTCACGCGGTCGATTGCCCGACCCAGAAGCCGTCGGGCAACCGGAGTCGGGGCGCCACGACCCGGGCCAGAACCTCCCGCAGATCAATACTGCACGGCAGCCCGCCCTCGGCGGTCAGCGCCCCCGGCTGCAGCGAATCGATCCGGGTGCGCAGCTGGTACGCACCGGGTTCGGGCTCGCCGGGTCCCGGGTCGGCACCACCCGCGTCGCCGAACCCGCCGCCGGCCAGGAACATCGCGCTGGCCTGGCCGTGCTCGAGGCCGCCGCCGCTGTTCTGGGCCACCTGGCGGCCGAACTCGGTCACCGTCAGCACGGTGGTGCGCTGCCACTGGGCGCCCAGCGCGGCCGGCAACGCGGCGATCGTGGCGGCCAGCCGGGTCGCCCGGCGGCTGAACCAGCCCTGCGGGTCGGCGGAGTTGCCGGCGCTGTGGTGCATGTCCCAGTTGCCCAGGGTGAGTGAAGTCACGTGTACGCCGGCGGCCCGGACGCCGACGAGGTCCAGCGTGTCGGCCAGCCGGGCCCGTTCGGTGAAGTGCGAGCTCGACGGCTCGGGCAGGCCGACCCCGTGCACGATGCTCAGTTCCTGTCGCTGCCACAACGTCAGCAGGTCGGCGAGCCCCGGATGCAGGCCCCAGCGGGTCCCGAGCGGGGTCAACCGATCCCCGGGCAGGGCGAGGTCCGGCCGGGCCCGGCGGTAATCAGCGTCGTCCAACGGGGCCACCGCGGCGAGCCCGTCGAAGCCCCCGTCGAGAAACAACACGATCAGGTGGCTGGATTCCGGACCGTCGGGGAGACCGGCACCGGCGGGGGCGTCGGCGGCCCGGGCGGGCGCGGCCGCACCGAATACCGGTGCGGCGGCCAGCACTGCCCCCAGACCCGCGGCGGCGCCGAGGACGGAGCGTCGTGGCAGGCGGTACCCGGTTGTACTGGTGCTCGGCATCTGGCTCCTTCGACGACCCGGCCAGGGTCCCGGACGCATCCGAGGGCCCGGGCCCATTCTGCCCGAGCCCCGAAATCCGCCTCCTAGACTGGGTGCATGAGTCAGCCGGAGTACGCCGAGGAGCCACTGCGGGCCCGGCCCGCGCCGTGGGATCCCGAGGGCCCGGATCCGCTGGCGCACCTGTACGCCGGTCCCGGAGCCGGGCCGGCCGAGCGCCGCGGACCCACCCCCGCCGTCCCGGTGCCCCCCACCGACCCGTACGCCGATCTCCCCGAACCCGGCGTGCCGGCGTACCTGCTGCCCCCGGGGGCGCTGCCGCAGCAACTGCCGACGTCCGCGCCGGGGTCGACGGACCTGGTGCGGCCCGCGGCCGGCGTCCAGCCCTATCGACCGGAGGACCGCGAGCAGCATCCGCTGGCCGAGCGGGTGGCGATGCTGGGGTGGCTCAGTCTGGGGCTCTCGGTGACCGCGCCGCTGGCCTGGTACTGGGGAAGTCGGGCGCGGGCGGACTTTCGGCGGGAGCCGGACCGCTACGACACCACGCCGGTGAACCTGGGCTGGATGCTGGGCGTGGTCCAGACGATCGGCCTGGCGCTGGCCCTCGGGCTGCTCGGGGTCATCGTGCTGATGTCCTGACCCGCGGACCGGCCGACCGGACCCTGACGAGGGACCGCTCGGTGCGGCCGCCGGGGTAGAGTCTGCCCGGTGCGTTTGGTGATTGCTCGCTGTCAGGTCGACTATGCCGGAAGGCTCTCGGCCCATCTTCCGATGGCCACCCGGTTGATCATGGTGAAGGCCGATGGGGCGGTGTCGGTGCATGCCGATGACCGGGCGTACAAGCCGCTGAACTGGATGAGCGCGCCGTGCCGGCTGACCGTACGCCCGCCCAGTGCCGACGAGGCCGCCGTCACCGCCGAGCTGGAGGACCGGATTCAGGAGGTGTGGGAGGTCAAGGGCCGCGAGGAGGATCGACTGCAGATCTCGATCGCGGAGATCCTGCACGACCACACCCACGAACTCGGGGTGGATCCGGGGCTGCAGAAGGACGGGGTCGAGGCCCACCTGCAGCAACTGCTCGCCGAGAACCCCGCAGCGCTGGGCGCCGGCCTCACCCTGGTCCGCCGGGAGTACCCCACCGCGATCGGTCCGGTGGATCTGATGTGCCGCAACGACGCCGGCGGCTATGTCGCGATCGAGGTCAAGCGGCGCGGCGAGATCGACGGCGTGGAGCAACTCACCCGCTACCTGGAACTGTTGCGTCGCGACAGCCTGCTCGGGGAGGTCGAGGGGGTCTTCGCCGCCCAGCAGATCAAGCCGCAGGCCAAGGTCCTCGCCCACGATCGCGGGATCCGGTGCGTCACCGTCGACTACGACGCCCTGCGCGGACTCGACGATCCGCAGGACCGGTTGTTCTGACCCCCGGGTGCCGCGGCATTACGCGGCGGGAAACCTGCCGACGACGGCCGGTCAACGTACGCCGAGGCTCAGCTTCGGTCGAGCTTGGGGATCAACACCTCGCGGTAGAGCAGCAGCAGCGAGGCCGCGGTCGGGATGGCCAGCAGCGCGCCGACGATACCGAACAGCAGCCCACCGATGACCGCCGCGACGATCACCACCGCCCCGGGCACCTCGACCGAGCGCTTCATCACGTTCGGCTGCACGAAGTACGCCTCGAACTGCTGGTAGACCAGGAAGTACACCACCGTGATGATCGCCTGGGTGGGCCCGAGGTTCGCCAGCGCGACCAGGGCCACCAGCACCATCGAGATGTTGGTGCCCACCAGCGGGATGAAGGCGAACATGGCCACCATCACCGCGAGCGCCAGGGCGTACTGGCCCAGGCCGAGGATCATCATGAAAATGAACGAGCAGGTACCCGACAGGGTCACCACCACGAACATGCCGCTCAGGTAGCCGCCGATCCGTTCGAACATCTCATCGGCCAGGTACTTCGCCCGCGGCCGGCTCGAGGCCGGTGCCAGCCGGTAGATCACATTCTTGATCTGCGGCAGGGAGGCCAGGAAGTACAGGGTGAGGACCACCGTCAGGACGATCGAGACCACCGCGTTGGCCACCACCACGAAGCCGCCGTAGACGTTGTTGAGCACGGCGTCGGGGGAGAGCAGGCCGGTGAGGCTGTCGATGATCTTGTACTGGGCGTCCAGTCGGGCAAAGGTGTCCGAACTGCGGAAGCTGCTCAGGAAGGCCGGGGCATTGGTCACCAGCCGGGTGATCTGGTCCACGAAGACGGGGACGATCGCCCAGCCGGCCAGGACCAGGACGCCGAGTCCGACCAGGATGACCAGGATCAGCGCGAGGCCCCGTTTCACGCCACGGCGGACGAGCCATTCGACGATCGGATTCAGGCCGAGTGCGAGGAACAGCGAGAAGACCACCACGATCAGGATGTTCTTCACCTGGGTGGCCATGTCGGCCAGGGCCACGGCCAGGATGACCCCGAGGGCGCCGGTGAAGCCGATCGCGAACGGCGACATCTGCAGCAGCCGCGTCGGGATCCCGCGGTCGGGGGTGGGTGGGGCCTGCTCGGTGCCATCGGCCGGGGCCGGGGCGGCAGTCATTTCGGGATCGGGGAGTCGGTCCGGGTGCCGGTCGGGGCGTTTGGTGATCCGGCGCAGGCGGGCCAGCAGCGAGGGGCGGCCGGCCGGCTCGGTGGCCGCTGGGGCAGCCTCGGGGACGGGTCCGGTGCCGGAGGAAGCCGACGGGGCCGCCTCGCCCACGACCGGAGTGCTCTCGGCCGAGGTCTCGTCAGCGACCGCGGCGGAATCGCTCGCCGACGCCGGTCCGGCCGCGATCCGTTCGGCCCGGGTCGGTTCGCGCGACCCCTCCTCGCCCGGCCGGGGCGCTGCCTCCTCCGAGCGGTTGCTCATTTCGTCGGGGTGCCCTGCGCCGACGGCTTACGGTTCGCCTCGGCGCGCGACGGGCTGTGCGCCGCCTGCTTGGGGGCGTTGTGCGGCAACAGCGCGGTGGCCTCGCCGTCGTTGCCGGCCAGATGCTTGGGCTGGGATTCCCGCCCGGCCGCCGGGACCACCGGCCGCTGCGCGGTCTGTTCGGGGTCGGACCCGGGGCCCGGTTCGGCGGCCATGTCCTCCAGCGCCGGGTAGTCCGGGAAGTCGGTTGCGGTCTGCGTGGCGAAGCTGGACAGGTTGGCCAGCTGGGCCAAGATCGCCTGCTTGCGCTGCCCGAGCATCTCCATCTCCCGGTGCAGTTCCTCGGAGCGGAAGTTGGCCCGCTCGTCGGCCTTCCGGGTGGTTTCCGCGGCGGACTTCTGCGCGTTGGCCAGGGTCATCTCGGCCTCGCGGGTGGCCCGCAGCTTGGTGGCCTCGGCCTCCTGATGGGCCTCGGCCCGGACCCGGGCCGCGTTGGCGACCTCCTGGGCCAGCAGCTTCTGGGCCTCGGTGTGGTTCCGGGTGGCATCGCTGAGCAGCTTGTTGCTCTGCTCGGCGGCCTGATCGTGCTCGACCTTGAGTCGGCTGAGCAACTGCTCGCGCTCGCTGGCCGAGGCGGCACGGATGTCGGCGGCCTGCTTCTCGGCGGCCTGCCGGACCTGAGCGGCCTCCAGGCGGGCGGTTTCCAGCAGCGAGGCGGCCTTGCGCTGACCCTCGGCGTGGGCCGCGGCCGACTCCTTCTGGGCACCGGTGACCAGCTTCTCGGCCTCGGCCTTGGCCAGGGTCACCTGCTCCATCGCCTGGCGTTCGAGGTCGGCGCGGGTCTGGGCCATTTCCTTGGTGGCCGCCGTCTTCATGTCGGCGGCTTCCTTCTCACCGGCCTCGCGGGCCTGCTGCCCCTGCCGACGGCCCTCTTCCTTGACCCGCTCGGCCTCGGTGGCGGCCCGGTCGGTCAGTTCCCGGGCCTGCACCTGGGCCAGCCGGAGCATCTCGGTGGCATTGGAGCCGAGGTGGGTGTAGTCGGGATTCTGCGGCACCGGCGCCGGGCGGTTCTGCAGTTCGCGTACCCGCTGGTCCAGCATCGCCACGCGCTCGCGCAACTGGCGTCGGTCGTTCTCCAGCTGCAGCACGTACTCATCGACCGCCTGCCGGTCGTATCCACGGAAGGGCGCGGTGGGAAAACTCCCCGCTCGGCTGGCTGCGGAATCAAAGAGATTCAGACCGGATTCATCGGCCACGATGGCTCCTCCTCGGGGCAGGACGGCAGTCGGGTGCCGCAATCCGCGATGGACTGCGTGACCACAGTACCCGCACCGTGCAGCAGATGCGGGAACCGCGCTCAGTGAGCCGCGTCGACCGGCGGTTCGGTCAGTTCCAGCAGCACCCCGCCGACATCCTTGGGGTGGCAGAAGTTGATCCGGGCACCGCCGGTGCCGCGCCGCGCCTCGGGGTAGAGCAGGCGTACGCCCCGCTCCCGCAGCGTCGCCGAGACGGCGTCCAGGTCGGCGACCCGGTAGCACAGCTGCTGCATCCCCGGCCCCTTCTTGTCCAGGAACTTCGCGATCGTGGAGTCCTCGTTCAGCGGCGCCAGCAGCTGGATCTGGGCACTCTCGGGCAGCTGCGCGCCGGTGCCGATCATCGCCTCCTCCACCCCCTGGTCGAGGTTGCTCTCGCGGTGCAGCAGCCGGAAGCCCATGACTTCGGTGTGGAACTTGATCGCCTCGTCCAGGTCCGGGACCGCCAGGCCGACGTGATCGATGCAGACAAACAGGTCCGTGAGATTCTCCATGGGGCCAGCCTAGGGCCGGCATCGGCCGGAAAATCGGCGGGTGAGTCGGATGTGACGCGATCGGCAGCGCGTACACTCGGCCGGGTTGCGGCGCGGCCTCCGCGAAATGTCGGGGTCGTGCGGTACCAATGTCGTGATGTGTGATCGCGGGTGCGCGGTCATGGGTCGACACCCCGCCGGGTCCTCTTCCCCCACTTCGGTGCCCGGCCCGATCGGAGGTCCCCGACGATGAAGGACATCGGCAAGAAGGTTCTGTGGCTGCTGCTCATCGGCTTCGTGCTCTACTACCTGATCACCCAGCCGGCCGCGGCGGCCGCGTTCGTCCGCTCGATCGCCGACGGGATCGGGTCGATCTTCACCTTCTTCGGGTCGCTGGCAGCACCGTAGGCCGCGGTCATGGGTAATCCGTTCACCCGCTTCCTCGACCCACAGGTCGAGACGCACCTGATCAGCGACGAGGGCGAGGTCGTCATCGACGAGGTGGTCGCGCATCCGATGGCGATCCTACCGTCGGTCCTCGGGCTGCTGGTGACCATCGTGCTGTTCCTGGTCATGCCGTTCCTCGGCCAGTTCTTCTGGGTCGCGCTGGTGCTCGGGCTGGTGCTGTTCGGGGTGTGCCTGTTCAAGATCCATGAGCGGCACATGAACCGGTTCGTGGTCACCAATATGCGGGTCTTCCGGGTGACCGGGGTCTTCTCCCAGACGGTTGCGACCATGCCGATGCAGCGGATCCTGGACATTTCGGTGCGGCAGAGTTTCATCGGACGCCTGTTCGGCTACGGGCACTTCGTCTTCGAGTCCGCGGCCCGCGACCAGGGGCTGCGGGAGATCCGCTTCGTGGGTCATCCGACCGAGCGGGATCTGACCATCCAGCGGGTGATCCAGCGGGCCGGGATCCGCAAGGCGGCCCGGGCGGGGGAGTCCTGGTGAACGGGCCGGTGCGGGTGGTCGCGATCAGCGATGCCGATTCCTATCTGAAGTGGGCGTACGCCCTGCTGCGCGGCGCGCCGGCGCACTGGCGGGTCGAGCATGTGGTGCTGGCGAATCCGATCGCTCCCTCGGCCGCGCAGATCGCGGCAGCCACCGGGCTCCCGGCGGCGGGCGAGGCGGCGGTGGGTGCGTCGGCGCCGGGCGGCGGGGCGGCGGTCACCCGGGACTGGGCGCCCGCGCTGATCGCCCGGCTGCGTCGGCAGCGGCCGGACGTGCTGCTGGTCGCCTGCACCGGCCCGGCCCTGGACGCGGTGCTGACCCTGGGGACGGCGGCCGGGCTGTTCGGTGCGGGTCGACCGGTCCTGGTCACCGGGCTGCCGGGGATCTCCTGGCCGGCCAATGATCTGGCGGTGGAGTTCCGGGCGCCCTTCGACCTGATGGTGCTGCATTCCCGACGCGAGGTCGCGGCGTACGACTGGGTGGCGCAGCAACTGGGGGCCCGGGTGCGGCCGGTGCTGGCGCGGCTGCCGTTCCTGCCGACCGGCCGGGCCGAGGGTGGGACCGAGGTGGTGTTCGCCGCCCAGTCCCTGGTTCCGGCCCGACCGACCGAGCGGACCCGGATCCTGGCCGCGCTGAGCCGGGTGCCGGCGCCGCTGCAGCCGGTGGTCAAGGTACGGGCGCTGGCCGGGGAGCGGCAGGCGCACAACGAGGCCGCCCCGTACGCCGACCTGTACGCCGAACTGCGCCGGGAGCAGCCGGACACCGGGGCGGTGGAGTTCCGGGCCGGGTCGATGGCGGCGGCGCTGGAGCGGGCCCACGGGTTCGCGACGGTGTCCTCGACCGCGGTGCTGGAGGCGATCGCGTTGGGCGTACCGAGCCTGGTGCTCGACGAGTTCGGGGTGAATCGCGAGTTGATCAACCTGGTTTTCGCCGACTCCGGCCTGCTCGGCGGGCTGGACCGGCTGGCCTCGGGGAACTTCGCCCACCCCGATCCGGCCTGGTTGGACGCGAACTATTTCCATCCGCCGCAGGCCGATACCTGGATCCCGCGGATCGAGGAGCTGATCGCCGACCGCCGGGCCGGTCGGCTCGGCGCGCTGGATCGGGTCGCAACGGTCGGTCGGGCCGGCACGGGATCGGTGCTCGCCCGGGCCCGGCGGCTGCTGCGGGTGGTGCCGCCGCCGGCGCTGTGGCGGCGCTGAGCCCGCCGCCCTACGCCTGTTCGCCCTTCCCGCTCCGATCCGGCCCGCTCGTATCCGGCCCGCCGTGAGCCGACTCCGTGCGGGCGGCGAGCACCCGGTCGCAGACCTCTCGGACCGCACCCGCACCACCCGGGCGGGTGAGTACGACCCGGGCCGCGGCGAGCACCTCCGGGCGGGCGTCGGCGACCGCGATGGGCCAGCCGACCACGTCCATCGGGCCGAGGTCGTTCACATCGTTGCCCACGTACGCGATCCGCTGCGGGTCCAGCCCTCGCTCGGCGATCCAGGACCGCAGCGCGCTCGCCTTGTCGTCGATCGCCTGGGCCACCTCCACCTTCAGTTTGCCGGCCCGAGCGCTGACCACGGCATTGCGCTCCTTGGACAGGATCAGCAGCGGGATCCCGGCCTCCCGCAGTCGCTGCACCCCCATGCCGTCGGCGCGGGACAGGCGTACCGACTCCTGTCCGTACTGGTCCAGATAGAGGGTGTCGGGGGTGTGCACGCCGTCGAAATCGGTGACCACCGCGTCCACGTCGATGGGTCGGGGCCCGACCGCGGTCGCCGGACGATCCACCACCCCCGCGAACGCGTCGGCCAGCGCGAGTTCCTCGGCGGTGTCGATCTCCAGGGAGGCCAGTTCGGACACCGGCACGACCCGGGTCCGGCCGAAGAAGCGGTGCCGGGCCGCGAGGAAGCCGGGAACCGCCATCACGTAGAACGCGCCGGTCTCGCGATAGTCCGGGCGGCGGTCCTGGCGCCGGGGCCGGTAGCCGGCGTCGTGGTTCTGGCCGGTCATCACCCCGGTGCCCGGGGCGATGGTGTCATCGGCGTCGCGCCACAGGAACTCGTAGGTCTCCACCGCGGAGAACACCGAGTCGGCCTCCCCGGCGGTGATCATCCCGACCCCGCGATCGAGGTCCTGGCTGCGGATGAACGGCGAGGTGCACTGGACGAACACCAGCACCCGCGGATCGATCCCGCGGGCGGCGATCTCCTCCAGGCCGTGCACCAGCGCCGATTCGGAGGTGGCTGTCGGGCCGGACAACTCGGCCGGGCGCAGGATGATCTCGGCGCCGGCCTCGCGGGCGGCGGCGGCGATCGCCTCGTCGTCGGTGGACACGAACACCTGGTCGATCGTGCGGGCCGCGCGGCAGGCCCGGACCGCCCGGGCGACCAGCGGGATCCCGCCGATCAGCCGGAGGTTCTTGCCGGGTACGCCCTGGGAGCCGCCCCGGGCAGGGATGATCGCGACCACACTCATGCGCCCCATCATGCCCGGCCCGCAGCGGCCGCGTCGGGTCGACGCTCCTGGTGGGCGTCAGTCCAGCACCTCGCCCGACCGGTCGCGGGTCAGCGCCACCGAGATGAACGAGACCACCGCACAGAAGGCGACGAACAGGCCCACCAGCGGGTACCGGTTCGCCTCGCCGCCGACGAGCGCGGTGGCGATCAGCGGAGCGGTGCCACCGACCAGCGCCGCGCCCACCTGATAGCCCAGCGAGATGCCGGTGTAGCGCACGTCGGCGGTGAAACTCTCGGCGAGGAAGGTGCCCATCAGGGCGCCGTAGACCGACCAGATCGCGCCGAAGCCGACGACGGTGGCCACGACCAGCAGCGCCACGTTGTGCTGATTCAGGATCCAGAAGTACGGCACGATGTAGATCACCGCCAGCACGATGCCGACCAGATACAGCTTCTTGCGTCCGACCCGGTCCGACCACGCCCCGATGGCCAGCATGCAGGGGACCGCGACGATGGCCGCCACCAGGACCGCCATTAGGGCTTCACCGCGGGTGAAGCCGCGCTCGACGGCGTAGGTGATCGAGTAGGTGGCGAAGATGAAGAAGGTGGAGGTCTCGATGAACTTCGCGCCGATCGCCTTGAGTACGCTCGGCCACTGGGTCCGGAAGATCTCCACGATCGGGATCTTGGCCTCCTTGCGCTCGGACTTCACCTTGCGGAAGGCCGGGGTCTCATCGATCCGGGCCCGGATCCACAGCCCGAACAGCACCAGCAGCGCCGACAGCAGGAACGGGATCCGCCAGCCCCAGGCCATGAAGGCATCCTCGGGCAGCAGCCAGTCGATGAACCACAGAGTGAGGTTGCCCAGCGCCAGGCCGAACAGGGCGCCGGTCTGCGGGACGGCACCGTAGAAGCCACGCTGTTTGCGCGGGGAGTACTCCACGGCGAGCAGAATGCCGCCGCCCCATTCCCCACCCAGGGCCAGGCCCTGGATCAGTCGGAGCAGGGTGAGCAGCACCGGCGCCAGCGCGCCGACCTGGTACGCGGTGGGCAGCAGGCCCATGGCCGCGGTGGAGATGCCCATCAGGGACAGGGTGAACACCAGGGTCTTCTTGCGCCCGATCCGGTCGCCGATATGGCTGAAGATGATGCCGCCGATCGGGCGGACGACGAAGGCGAGGGCGAAGGAGGCCAGCGACAGCAGGGTCGCGGTGAATCTGTCCTGGTCGGGGAAGAACAGCGGGCCGAACACGACGCTGGCCATCGTTCCGTAGAGAAAGAAGTCGTACCACTCCACGGTCGAGCCGATGGCCGAGCCGATCAGGGCTTTGATTCGGGTTCCTTTGTCGATGTGCTCGACGTCGAAGTCGTCCTGTGTGGTGGTCTCGTCAGTGGTCATGTTCTGCTTCCTCCCCCGACCGGCCATGGTCGTGAAATTCACTATCGGGGAGCGCAAATGCGCTTGACCAGAGATTGCCGAGATTTTCCGTCCCGATGGGTCGGACGATAAGTAGTAATGAACAGTACGAATCAGGGGACGCGGCGCCGGAACCCGGTCAGCGCTGCCACCATCCGCGGGCCGGGCCCAGGTGGGTGGTCAGCAGCGTGCGCAACTCGTTCTGCTCCTCGGCCGGGACCGCCGATTTGGGCACCATCAGCACCTTGGCCGCCGGCAGGATCATCAGGAAGGAAATGGCGTTCTCCCGCCACTTCATCATCGAACTCCATTCGATGACGTCGTCGGCCTCGCCGTAGTTCACCTCCAGGCCCCGGTCGGTCAGGTTCTGGGTGAGGTACTGACCGTGCCAGTTCTTGAAGTGGGAGCGCAGCGCCCCGGCGTACGCGATCACCCCGACCACCGGCGCGAGGACCAGGGCCGCCGCGATCAACCAGATGTAGAGGGGAGCCCCGGTGACCCCGGCGAAGATGAGCAACCCGATGCCGATCACCAGACTGCCCAGCACCAGCAGGGCGGGTGCGGGCAGGGAGCGCAGGGCCATGTCGGCCTGTTGCTTCGCGTCGAGTTGATAGGTGTAACTGAGGTCGCCGTCGGAGCTGATCACCGCCCGAGGGTATCGCGCCGTGGGGCGGCCGCCGGCCCGCTGCGGCACCGACGTGCGTGCGACGGTCAGTCCGGCTCCTCGCGCCGGCGACGTTCGGCGGCCTCGCGGATCGCCCGGCCCCGCTTCTCCAGCCGGCGTTCGGACCAGCGGTTGATGACGATCTGCTCGCTGTGGCGGGGCGGCACCTGCAACTGCACCTCGGCCGGCAGTCCGGCCTGGAGTTCCTGGGCGCGTTCCAGTCCGGCGTCGAGTTCGGCACCGAAGAGCATCGCGCAGTTGCCGACATAGCCCCACAGCAGGAACAGCACCACGCCACCCAGGGTGCCGTAGGTCGGATCGAGGACGAAGAAGCTGGACAGGTACTCCGCCAGGGCCCAGGAACTCAGGGCCCAGGCCGCGATCGCCACCAGCGATCCGGGGGAGAGCACCCGGAATTGGAACTTGCGTACGTTCGGGGTGGCGAAGAACAGCAGGTTCACCAGCATCAGCACCGCGGCAATCAGGACCGGGGCCTGGAAGCCGAGCAACTGCCGGGTCAGCGCCGGGCTGAGATCGGCCACCTGCATGGCGCGGGCGGCCAGCGGGGTACCGGAGACCACCGCGAGCAGCACCAGGGAGAGCAGCGTCAGGGCCGCCACGGCGAACAGCATGTGCTGGACCCGCAGCCACCCGGTCCGCCGGCCCTCGGCGACCTGGTAGATCCGGTTGGTGGCGCGGGAGAAGGCGCTGATGTAGTTCGACACCGACCAGATCGCGCCGGCCGCGCCGATGACCAGCGGCCACCCCGAGCGCGGGCTGCGGGCCAGGCTCACCATCAGCGGAGTCAGCAACTGGATCGATTCCTCGGGCACCAACCCGTGCAGCAGCTCCCGCAGCAGATCCGCCGAGGGCGCCGACGCCCCGACCAACCCCAGCAGCGACAATACGACCAGCAGGGACGGCGCGACCGCCAGCACCGCGTAATAGGTCAGCGTGGCCGCGGAGTCCAGCGCGTTGTTCACCACGAAACCGTGGATCGCGCGGCGCCCGGCGTACGCCCACGACGACGGTCGCAGCCGCCGCAACGGCACCGGCTCCCGTTCCTCGGGCTCCGGTGCCGCCGACGGCGTGGCAGCTGATCCGGGCGACTGGGCCACCTCAGCTGGTCAGAACCGCGCTGACGACCTCCTTGGCGGCCTCCTGCACCTGGGCCAGATGCTCCGGACTCTTCAGCGACTCGGCGTAGATCTTGTACTTGTCCTCGGTGCCGGAGGGCCGGGCGGCGAACCAGGCCGACTCGGTGACCACCTTGAGACCGCCGATCGCGGCTCCGTTGCCGGGCGCCTCGGTGAGGATCGCACTGATCTTCTCCCCGGCCAGTTCGGTCGCGGCCACATCGGCGGGGGACAGCGCCTTGAGCCGGGCCTTCTGCTCCCGGTTCGCCTCGGCGTCGATCCGGGCGTAGTAGGACTTGCCGAAGCGTTCCTCGATCTTCGCGTACCGCTGGGAGGGGGTCTCGCCGGTGACCGCGAGGATCTCCGAGGCCAGCAGGCACAGCAGCAGACCGTCCTTGTCAGTGGTCCAGGTCTTCCCGTCCCGGGTGAGGAAGGACGCCCCGGCCGACTCCTCGCCGCCGAAGCCGACCGAGCCGTCGGACAGGCCCGGGACGAACCACTTGAAACCGACCGGTACCTCCACCAGCCGGCGGCCCAGATCGGCGGTCACCTTGTCGATCAGGCTGGAGGACACCAGCGTCTTGCCGACTCCGCAGTCCGGCGCCCAGCCGTCGCGGTGGGAGAACAGGTACTCGATCGCGGTGGCCAGGTAGGCGTTCGGGTTCATCAGGCCCGCGTCGGGGGTGACGATGCCGTGCCGGTCGGAGTCGGCGTCGTTGCCGGTGGCGATCTGGTACTTGTCCCGGTTGTGGATCAGCGAGGCCATCGCGTCGGGGGAGGAGCAGTCCATCCGGATCTTGCCGTCGGTGTCCAGGGTCATGAACGACCAGGTCGGATCCACCGTCGGGTTGACCACGTGCAGGCCGAGCCCGAGCTGGTCGGCGATGTAGCCCCAGTACTGCACCGAGGCGCCGCCCATCGGATCGGCCCCGATGTTCAGAATGGCCCCGCGGATCGCGTCCAGGTCGAGGGCCTTGCCGAGGTCGGTGCAGTAGGCGGTCAGATAGTCGTGCTCGGTCACCTGCGACTTCGCCTGCGCATAGGGCGTACGCCGGATCCCGGTCGGCTGCTTCATCAGCTCGTTGGCCCGGTCGGCGATCCAGCTGGTCGCGTCGGTGTCGGCGGGGCCACCGTGCGGCGGGTTGTACTTGAAGCCGCCGTCGCGGGGCGGGTTGTGCGAGGGGGTGACCACGATGCCGTCGGCCGGACTGGACGGACCGGCGGCGTTGAACACGATGATCGCCCGGGAGACCGCCGGGGTCGGGGTGTAGTCGTGCTCGTTCTCGCAGCGGACGTGGACCCCGTTGGCCACCAGCACCTCGATCGCGGTCTGCCAGGCCGGCAGGGACAGCGCGTGGGTGTCCTTGCCCAGGTACAGCGGCCCGGCGATGCCCTGGCCGGCGCGATATTCCACGATGGCCTGGGTGGTGGCGGCGATGTGCAGCTCGTTGAACTTGCCGTCCAGGCTGGAGCCGCGGTGGCCCGAGGTGCCGAACACCACTTGTTGGTCGATGTTGTCGGGGTCGGGCGTGATGTCGTAGTAGGCACCCACCACGGCGTCGACGTCGATCAGGTCTTCTGCGAGCGCAGGCTGCCCTGCGCGAGGATGACGAGCCATGCCTGAATCCTAGGCCGTGGGGGCCTCGGCGGCGGGGAGGGGTGGACCGGCGATTGCGCTGGGTTGACCGGTCGGCGGGGCGGTGGTGTGCGATGGAATCTGAGGGCCTCGGGCTTCCTGCGACGGAATGTGACGGCGTCGGTCTTCCTGCGATGGAATCTGACGGCGTCGGTCTTCCCGCGATGGAATCTGACGGCCTCCCACTTCTGGCGATAGTCACCTTGACCCCGCGACGGGAACCGCGTACCAGCTGGCCCTGCAGCAGCTGCGGGAAGGGGGTGCTATCGCCGGGTGGCTCGAACCGGCGCGGGATCGACTGCGGCCATCGAGATTCGGAACCAACTCTGGCCGCTGCCGGGGATCATGCCTCCGCGAGTCGGCCGATGGCCGCCCGGCGGCACCGGCCATCGAGCGATGGCCAGGGCCAGGGTCCGTGGGCAACCCACCGGACTTGACCAACCCGCTGGCAGCGACTCCCGGCAAGGGGCCATGGCTCCGGCACGGTGGCTCCCGGTACCGGGGCGATGACTCCAGCACCGGGGGATGGCTCCCGCGCCGGGCGATGGCTCCGGCGATCGGGCGATAGCAGGCGCATTCCGCGATTGCTGCACCACCCACGAGGTCACTGTTGCGATCGCTGGGTGTCTTCAGCCAACGCGGGAGGCCGAGGCCCGGCAGGATCTATCGCGGGAGGCCGAGGCCCGGCAGGATCTGTCGCGGGAGGCCGAGGCCCGGCAGGATCTGTCGCGGGGAGCCCGCAGGAGCCGCGCGGCGGCCCGAAATCCACGGTCACCGGGCCTGCGTTGTGGGTACCTGCAAGAATGCAGCCATGACCTCAGGACGCTTCAATGACCCCGGAATCCTCGATCTGTCGGCCCTCAAGAAGCCCGCGCCGGGCAGTTCCGGCGGCTCCCGGGGGGCGTACGTCACCGAGGTGGCCACCCCGAACGACCTGCAGGCCCTGGTCAGCAAGTCCCTGCAGCACGTGGTGGTGCTGGAGTTCTACTCCGCGCGGGCCCAGGGTGGCCAGCAGCTCAGCGACGACCTGATCGCCCTGTCCACCGAGGCCCAGGGCAAATGGCTGCTGGCGCGCGCCGATTGCGATGCCCACCCCGAGCTCCCGCAGGCGGTCGGGATCCAGGCGGTCCCGACGGTGGTGGCGATGATCGGGGGCCAGCTCGCCCCGCTGTTCCAGGGGGTACAGCCCAAGGAGGCGATCCGCCAGGTGCTGGACCAGGTGCTGCAGACCGCGGCCGCCAACGGGATCATGGGCAAGACCGAACCGGTCGCCCAGGCCGCGGCGCCCGACGGCGACGGGGCCCAGCCGGTGTCCGACCCCCGGTTCGCCGCCGCCGACGAGGCCCTGGCCCGTGGCGACTACGCCGGTGCCCGCGACGAGTTCGACAAGCTCCTGGCGGCCAATCCGAACGACGCCGAGGCGAAGGCGGGCAAGGCGCAGGCCGGCCTGCTGGCCCGGTCCACCACCCTCGAGCCCGGCCAGGCGCTGGCGTACGCCGCCGCGCACCCCGACGACCACACCGCGCAACTGGCCGCCGCCGATGTCGAAGTGGTCACCGGGAATCCGTCGGGCGCCTTCGACCGGATCATCACCCTGATCCGGACCAGCTCCGGCGACGAGCGGGACGCGCTGCGCGAGCGGCTGCTGGAGCTGTTCGAAACCGTCGGCGCCACCGACCCGGCGGTCCTCAAGGCGCGCCGCGCCCTGTCGGCCGCCCTGTTCTGAGCGGTCCGGGACTTTCCGACCGGGGGCCCACGATGACGACACTGACGGACTGGACGCCGGGGGAGCACACCCACGCCGGGATCGGGTACCCCACCTATCGCCGGGGCACCGGCCCCGGGGTGATCGTGATCCACGAGATTCCCGGGCTGACCCCGGCGGTGCTCCGATTCGCCGATGAGGTGGTGGACGCCGGGTTCACCGTCGTGCTGCCGCACCTGTTCGGACCGGCGGGTGCCGATCTCGCCGGCCCGGGCGACTACGTCCGGTTGGCCCGCCAGTGCCTGTCGGGCCGCTTCACGCTGCTGGCCACCGGGGTGACCACCCCGATGGCCGACTGGCTGCGGAGTCTGGCCCGCACCCTGCACACCGAACTGGGCGGTCCCGGCGTCGGCGCCCTCGGGATGTGCTTCACCGGCGGCTTCGCCCTGGCGATGATGGTGGACGACTCGGTGTCCGCGCCGATCCTGGCCCAGCCGTCGGCGCCGTTCCCGCTGGGGAAGAAGCGTGCCGCCGATCTCAACCTGTCGCCGGCCGACACCGCCCGGGTGGTGGCCCGCGCCGAAGCCGGGTGTCCCGTCCTGGGTCTGCGGTACGCCGACGATCGGCTCACCGGAACCCGCTTCGCGACCCTGAAAGCACTTCTCGGCGACCGCTTCACCGCGGTGGAGTTCCCCGGCGCCAAGCACGGCACCCTGACCACCGACCGGCAGCAGGCCGCGGTGGATGCGGTGCTCGCCTTTCTCGCCGACCGCCTGCGCTGAGCCGGTTCAGGTACGCAGAACGCCGGGCCCACGGGGGCCCGGCGTTCGTGGTGTGCCGGCTCGACTCAGTTGGTCGACTGGTCGTCGCGTACGCCGTGCGGGTCGAAGCGCAGCCACACCGCACCCAGCGGCGGCACCAGCACCGATGCCGAGGCGGGCAGATGGTTGCTCGGGATCTCGGTGGCCACCACCTGGTGGTTCACGTACCCGCCGGTCCCGTTGAACTCCGGCAGATCGGTGTTCAGGATCTCGGTCCAGACCCCCTCGGTGGGCAGCCCGATCCGGTAGTCCTCCCGCGGCGCCGGCGAGAAGTTCACCACCACCGCGACCTGGTCCCCGGCCCCGTCGTTGCGCAGGTAGGAGAACACGTTGCCGCCGGCGTCATCGGCATCGATCCAGCGGAAGCCGGCCGGATCGGTGTCCAGCTTCCACAGCGCCGGGACGTGGCGGTACACCTCGTTCAGCCGCCGCATCAGCAACTGCACCCCGCGGTGGCCCCACAGATCGCTGACCCACCACTCCAGGCCGGCGGATTCGTTGAACTCCGAGCGCTGCCCGAACTCCGAGCCCATGAACAGCAGCTGCTTGCCCGGGTGGGACCACATGAAGGCGTAGAACGCCCGCAGCGTGGCGAACTTCTGCCAGTCATCGCCGGGAATCTTGGTGACCATCGCGCCCTTGCCGTGGACCACCTCGTCGTGACTGATCGGCAGGATGAAGTTCTCCGAGAACGAATAGACCATCGCGAAGGTCATTTCGTTGTGGTGGTACTGCCGATAGATCGGGTCCAGGCTCAGATAACCCAGCGAGTCGTTCATCCAGCCCATGTTCCACTTGAACCCGAATCCGAGCCCGCCGTGGTGCACCGGCTTGGTGATCCCGGGGAAGGAGGTCGACTCCTCCGCGATCAGCACCACCCCGGGCTGGCGCTCATAGAGATGCTTGTTCACATAGCGCAGCAGATCGATCGCCTCGAGGTTCTCCCGGCCGCCGTAGATGTTGGGCACCCAGTTGTCGCCACGGGAGTAGTCCAGGTACAGCATCGAGGCGACCGCGTCGATCCGCAGACCGTCGAAGTGGAACTCCTGGATCCAGTACAGGGCGTTGGAGACCAGGAAGCTCTTCACCTCGTTGCGCCCGAAGTTGAACACATAGGTGCCCCAGTCCGGCTGCTCGCCCTGGCGCGGGTCGGCATGCTCGTACAGTGCGGTCCCGTCGAAGCGGCCCAGCGCCCACTCGTCCTTGGGGAAGTGGCCGGGCACCCAGTCCAGCAGCACCCCGATGCCGGCCTCGTGCAGCTTGTCGATCAGGTAGCGCAACTCGTCCGGGGTGCCCCAGGCCGACTGCGGCGCGAAGTAGCCGGTGACCTGATAGCCCCACGACGGCTCGTACGGATGCTGGGCCACCGGCATGAACTCCACGTGGGTGTAGCCCTGCCAGCTGACGTACTCGACCAGTTCGGTGGCCAGATCCTGGTACGACTTCCCGCGCCGCCAGCCGCCCAGATGCACCTCGTAGATGGCCATCGGTTCCTGGTACAGCTTCGAGTTGCGCCGGTGCTCCAGCCAGGCATCGTCGTTCCACTCGTAGTCGCTGTCGGCGATCACCACCGAGGCGGTCGCCGGGGGCTGTTCGGCGTAGCGGGCGTACGGGTCGGCGCGGTCGATCCAGCGGTCGTCGGCGCCCCGGACCTTGAACTTGTAGACCGCCCCGGCTCCGACCCCGGGCAGGAAGATGCCCCAGACTCCGGTGTGCGGGATCAACCGCATGGGGTGGGCGTCGCCGTCCCAGTCGCAGAAGTCGCCGAAGACCCGGACCTCCTTGGCGTTGGGCGCCCACACGGTGAACCGGGTGCCGCTGATCTCGGTGCCGGACTCGTCGGTGACCGTCACCAGGTGGGCGCCGAGCCGCTTCCAGGCCTCGGTGTCGCCCCCGGTGTGGAATCCCTCGAAATCCCACCCGTGGATATCGCCGAAGAAGTTGTCGGTCATGGTGTGCCCTCCAATGGTGAACGGATCTGTGGTCAGCCGACGCAGCGCGTCGAGGGGGATGTGCAGCCAGTCGGGCCGGTTGCGGGCCTCGTAGAGCACCTCGTAGATCGCCTTGTCGGCCACGTAGGCCTCGATCAGGTCGGCGTCGGGTACGAGCTCGGCGGCGTCGGCCTCCTCCGCACTGCCCGGGCCGGCGTACCCGGCCAGGAACGCCGCGGTCGTTTCCCGGACCCAGGCTTCGGCCTGTTCGGGGGTACGCCCGGCCGCGCCGGCCGCTGCGCCGGCATAGTCGATCGAGCGCACCATCCCGGCGATATCGCGCCACCTCGTGTCGGGCTCGCGGCGTTGGGCGAGCGTCTTCAGCGGCTCGCCCTCGAAGTCGATGATGTACCAGGCCTTCGCCGGCCCGGCGCCTTCCTCCGCCGGGTCCGCCCCGTGCGCCGCAGCCGCCCCCTGCGCCGCAGCCGGCCCGGACGCCCCGGCGGACCCGGCGCTGCGGGCCAGATTGTCCGCATCGGCGGCGGCGTACAGGGTCTGGCCCAGATGGAAGTCGCCGTGCACCCGCTGCACCGTCACCCGGGAGCGGCCCAGCACCGCGAACCGGTCCCGCAGCCGATCCACCAGCGGCTGCAGGGCCGGCACCTCGGCCGCGGTGTCGGTGAGCCGACCGACCATTCGTTCGGCCAACGGCGCACCCTCGACCGAGGCGGTCCCGAACCGTTCGGCCAGCGCACTGTGCACCTCGGCGAGGGCCCGGCCCAGATCGGCGGCGTGCCCGGTGAAGTCGGCCCCCGAGCTCGCTGCGGCCACCGCCAGCTCCCAACCGTCCCGGGCCTCGCGCAACTGCTGCACCAGCATCGCCACATCGGCACTGAGCCGGGCCCCGGAGGCGCTGGACCAGACCGCGTGCGCCGAGCCGTACAGGTCGACCACCGCACCGGTGCGGGCGAGTTCGCGGTGCACCTCGATGTCCAGGTTCGCGCCGACCTCCAGCCGCCGGAACAGCTTCAGCAAAGCGACATCGCCGTACAGCACCGAGGTGTTCGACTGCTCCCCACCGAAGCGCCGCGGCGGCAGCTCCGCGGTCAGCTCCGGCGGCAGCGCGGCGGCCACCTCGGCGCGGACGGCGTCCCCACCGGCGCTCAGGGCCCCGGCCCGCAGCAGCCACTGCAGCAACAGCCGCTGGCCGGCCGGGTCGAGCGAGGCATCGTGGACCGTCACCTCGCCGTAGGTCTCGCTCCACTCGGTCCCCAGCACCGGAGCCGCCGTCGGATCGCCGACCCCGTCGAGGCGACGCCACAGCAGGGTGAGCAGGTAGTACTCGGTCGGGCCGCCGGGGATCGCCACCTCGGCGATCTCCAGCCCCAGGGTGGGGAAGTCGCCGGGCGGGGTCAGCCGGCCCAACGGATGGATCGCGGTGAGGGTCGCGTCGCGGCCCTTGGCGGCGAACCAGCGGGCGCTGGACAGGTGTGCCCAGCGCAGGTCGTGATCGGGGTAGCTCGCCGACATCACCACACCACCGCATCTTCCTCGGCCGACGCGCTCGCGGCGGCATGGACGGCCGACAGGTCACCGATCGGCTCGATCAGGTCCGGGTCGCCCTCCATCAGCCGCAGCCAGTGGAACCCGTGCGGCGCCACGTGCAGCTCGTAGGGCTCCGCGCCGACCATCGGATGCCGTTCGTCCTTGAGCAGGTTGTACGGGATCAGGCCCCGGAAGCGGGACAGGTCCAGGGTGATCGTCTGCGGGCTGGCCGACAGGTTGTTCACACACAGCACCGCCATCGCCCCGGTCAGGTCCCCGCGGTGACTGGCGCCCGAGCCGAACGGCATGGTTCGCAGGAACGCGAACACCGCCTCGTTCTCCCCGCCCAGATCCTCGAAGGTGCCCAGCCCGAAGACCGGATGCCGACGCCGGATCACCAACATCGCCCGCAGCCAGACCAGCAACGAGCCGGGATCCAGCATCTGCTGCTCGACGTTGACCCGCTCCTTGGCGTACCCGGGATCCTGCACCAGCGGCAGGTAGAAATCGGACTCCTCGGCCTCGGAGAAGCCGGCCCCGACCCCGTCGTTCCACTGCATCGGGGTGCGTACGCCGTCGCGGTCGTGCAACCAGATGTTGTCGCCCATCCCGATCTCATCGCCGTAGTAGAGCACCGGCGAGCCGGGCAGGGCCAGCAACAGGGCATGCAGCAGATGGACCCGGGGGAGTTCCCCGTCGACCAGCGGAGCCAGCCGACGCCGGATCCCGATGTTGCACTTCATCCGCGGATCCGGGGCGTACTCCTGCCACATGTAGTCCCGATCAGTCTCGGAGACCATCTCCAGGGTCAGCTCGTCGTGGTTGCGCAGGAACGTGCCCCACTGGCAACCCGCCGGAATCTCCGGGGTGTCGGCGAGAATCTCCGAGATCGCGTGGCGCGATTCCTGGCGCAGGCCCATGTACAGCCGCGGCATCACCGGGAAGTGGAATGCCATGTGGCACTCGTCGCCCTCGCCGAAGTACTCCACCACCTCGTGCGGCCACTGGTTCGCCTCGCACAGCAGCACCCGGCCCGGATACTCCTGATCGACCATCCGGCGGACCGCCTTGAGGATGTGATGGGTCCCGGTCAGGTTCTCGCAGTTCGTCCCGTCCTGCTCGATCAGGTACGGCACCGCATCCAGCCGGAACCCGTCGATCCCCAGGTCCAGCCAGAACCGGATCGCATCGAGCATCTCGGTCAGCACCCGCGGGTTCTCGAAGTTCAGATCGGGCTGGTGGGAGTAGAACCGGTGCCAGAAGTACTGCCCGCGGACCTCGTCGAAGGTCCAGTTCGACTGCTCGGTGTCGACGAAGATGATCCGCGCATCGGCGTACGCGGCATCGGAATCGGCCCACACGTAGTAGTCCCCGTACGGCCCCTCGGGATCGCTGCGGGAGGCCTGGAACCACGGATGCTGATCGGAGGTGTGATTCATCACGAAGTCGATGATGAGCCGGATCCCGCGCTCGTGGGCGCCCTCGACGAAGCGGGCGAACTCCTCGAGGGTGCCCAACTCCGGCAGTACGTCGGTGTAGTTCGACACGTCGTACCCGCCGTCGGCCAGCGGACTGGGGAAGAACGGCGGCAGCCACAGGCAGTCCACGCCCAACCACTGCAGGTAGTCGAGCTTGCTGTTCAGGCCGGCGAAATCGCCGATGCCGTCGCCGTTGGAGTCATGGAAACTGCGCACCATGACCTCGTAGAAGACGGCTGTGCGAAACCATTCCATCAGCAGCCCGGTCCTCTCATTGCAGGACGAGAATGTGTGCCGGGTTGGCCGGGGTGAGCCGGACGAAGTTCTTCGCGCCCCAGGAGAACGACTGCTCGGTGAGTTCGTCGTGGAAGGACAGCACCGCATTGCTCGCCAGCCCCACCGCGGGCAGGTCGATGAAGACCTCGCCCTCCTGGGTGTGGTGCGGGTCCAGGCTGACCACGGTGAGCACCACCGAGTCACCGTCGCGCTTGGAGTAGGCGATGATCTGGTCGTTGCTGACGCTGTGGAACCGGATCCGGCGCAACTGCTGCAGCGCCGGCTGCTGATTGCGGATCCAGTTCAGCTTGCCGAGCAGCATGCTCAGGTTGCCCTGCGCGCCCCCGGACCAGTCCCGCGGCCGGTACTGGTACTTCTCGGAGTCCAGGTACTCCTCGCCGCCGGGCTTGAGGGGGGCGGCCTCGAACAGTTCGAAGCCGGAGTAGACCCCCCAGGTGGGTGACATCGTCGCGGCCAGCACGGCGCGGATGGTGAACCCGGCCGGCCCGGAGTGCTGCAGGAAGCGCGGGTTGATGTCGGGGGTGTTGACGAAGAAGTTCGGCCGGTAGAACCCGTCCATCTCCTGGCTCAACTCGTGCAGGTACTGCTGGAGCTCCCATTTCTCGTTGCGCCAGGTGAAGTAGGTGTAGGACTGCTGGAACCCGACCTTGCCGAGCAGGTGCATCATTTCCGGCTTGGTGAACGCCTCGGCCAGGAACAGCACGTCGGGGTCGGTGCGGCGTACCTCGGCCAGCAGCCAGGCCCAGAACTCCACCGGCTTGGTGTGCGGGTTGTCCACCCGGAAGATCCGGACGCCGTGCTCCATCCAGAACCGCAGGATCCGCAGGCACTCGTGGTAGATGCCGGCGCGGTCCCGGTCGAAGTTGATCGGATAGATGTCCTGATACTTCTTCGGTGGGTTCTCCGCGTACGCGATGGTCCCGTCGGGGCGCTCGGAGAACCATTCCGGGTGCTCGCGGACCCAGGGATGATCCGGCGAGGCCTGCAGCGCGAAGTCGAGGGCGACCTCCAGGCCGAGCGAATGCGCCTTGTGCACGAACCGGTCGAAGGCGGCCAGATCACCGAGGTCGGGATGGATCGCGTCGTGCCCGCCGGCGGCGCCCCCGATCGCCCACGGCGACCCGGGGTCGCCCGGGGCCGGGGTCAGTGTGTTGTTCGGGCCCTTGCGGAACTGTTCGCCGATCGGGTGGATCGGGGGCAGATAGACCACATCGAAGCCCATCGCCGCGGCCGCCTCGAGGCGCTCGTGGCTGGAGTCGAAGGTGCCCGAGACCCAGCGTCCGGTTGCCTCGTCGTGGTGGGCCCCCTGGGAGCGCGGGAAGAACTCGTACCAGGCCGAGAACAGCGCCCGGCGCCGGTCGACGAACAACGGGTAGTCCGGGGTGGGGGAGACGAAGCGCCGCGGCCCGAACAGGGCGAAGATGTTGGGCACGTCGGGGTGCATCAGGTGGTCCAGCCGACCGGGCACATCGCGGTTGGGGTCCAGCGCCCAGCCGATGCTCTCCAGTCGGTGGGCGGCGGAATGGTCCCCGGCGGCCCGGGCGTTGTCGGCGGTCTCGGCGAACAGGGCCTGGCCCTCCAGGCAGACCAGATTCAGGTCGATGCCGGCCGGCAGCTTGATCTCGGCGTGGTGCACCCAGGTGTGGTACGGATCGTCCCAGGCCTCGATCCGGAACGTCCAGGCGCCCGGCTCGTCCAGCCGGACCAGGGCCTCCCAGCGATTCCAGCCCTCCGGCGGGCACGGGCGCATATCGACGCGCCGCTGCGAGCCGTCGGGGCCGGTCAGAATCACCGAGGCGCCGACCGCGTCATGACCCTCCCGGAAGACCGTGGCGCGGATCGGGAACTCCTCGCCGACGGTGGCCTTGGCGGCGTACGCACCCCCCTCGATCACCGGCGACACCTTGGTCACGGGGATCCGGCCGATGATCGTGCCGAGATCGCTGTGCAGGTGGGTGTCGGACGCGGGCCGGGCGGGGCTGCCGGGTGTCTGCTCAGTCACGAGCAACACGCTAGCGGTCAGCCGCCCCGGTGCCACAGGGGGGCAGCCCAACCGATAGCGTGAACCCGTGCGAGCAATCAGACGATTCACGGTGCAGCCCGTCCTTCCCGAACCGCTGACCGCGCTGGGCGAGTTGGCCCACAATTTGCGGTGGTCCTGGCATCAGGAGACCAAGGAACTCTTCCGCGCGATCGACCCGGACAAGTGGGGGACCAGCCGCCACGACCCGGTGGCGCTGCTGTCCCAGGTCCCGGCCGAACGGCTGGCCGCGCTGGCCGGCGACCGCAAGTATGTGCGGAACCTGGAGCGCGCCAAGGCCGACTTCGACGAGTACCGCAGCGCCGACCTGTGGTACCAGCAGTACGCCGCGCAGCATCCGGCGCCGAAGGCCATCGCGTACTTCTCCGCCGAGTTCGGCATCGCCCAGGTGCTGCCGATCTACTCCGGCGGCCTCGGCATCCTCGCCGGGGACCACCTCAAGGGCGCCTCCGATCTCGGCGTCCCGATCATCGGGGTGGGCCTGTCCTATCGCCACGGCTACTTCCGGCAGACGCTGAACGCCGAGGGCTGGCAGGAGGAGCACTACCCGCTGCTCGACCCCTCCGACATGCCGATCCGGCCGCTGACCGAGGCCGACGGGACCCAGGTCGTGATCGAGGTCCCGCTGCGCGGCCAGCCGCTGCGCGCGACCGTGTGGGTGGCCGACGTGGGCCGGGTCCCGCTGGTGCTGCTGGACACCGATATCGACGCCAACCCCGAGGATCTGCGCCGGGTCACCGACAAGCTGTACGGCGGCAACGAGCAGCACCGGCTGTCCCAGGAGGTGCTGCTGGGCATCGGCGGGGTCCGGGCGGTCCGCGAGTACTGCCGGATCACCGGTCATGAAGCCCCCGACGTCTACCACTGCAACGAGGGCCACGCCGGCTTCCTCGGGCTGGAACGGATCCGCGAGTACATGGCCGCGGGCCGCGACTTCGACACGGCCCTGGAACTCACCCGCGCCGGCAGCGTGTTCACCACCCACACCCCGGTGCCGGCCGGCATCGACCGGTTCCCCCGCGAACTGATCGAGGAACAGTTCGGGGACTTCGGGGACCTGCCGCTGGACCGGATTCTCGCGCTCGGCGCCGAGGACTACGAGGGCGGCGATGCCGGCCGGTTCAACATGGCGGTGATGGGCCTGCGGCTGGGGGCCCGCTCCAACGGGGTCTCCGAGCTGCACGGCGAGGTGTCCCGGGAGATGTTCCAGGGCCTGTGGCCGGCTTTCGACACCACCGAGGTGCCGATCGGGTCGGTGACCAACGGCGTCCACCACCGCACCTGGATCCACCCCGAGCTGCTCGAGCTGCTGGAGTGGCCCACCGACGACGTGGACACCGTGATCGACGGGTACAACTGGTCCGCGTTGGAGCGCGTCGATTCCAACACCATCTGGGCGCTGAAGCGGCAGATGCGCGGCGAGCTGGTCACGATGGCGCGAGAGCGGCTGGTGGAGACCTGTCGCCGCCGGGGGATGTCCGCCGACTGGGTGGAGGGCGCGCTGGATCCGAATGTGCTCACCTTCGGCTTCGCCCGCCGGGCCGCCTCGTACAAGCGGCTCACCCTGATGCTGTCCGAGCCCGAGCGCCTCAAGCGCCTGCTGCTGGACCCCGAGCGTCCGATCCAGATCGTGATCGCCGGCAAGGCGCACCCGGCCGACAACATGGGCAAGTCGCTGATCCAGCGGATGGTCCGCTTCGCCGACGCCGAGGACGTGCGGCATCGGATCGTCTTCCTGCCCGACTACGACATCTCGATGGCGCGTCGGCTCTACCCGGGCTGCGATGTGTGGATCAACAACCCGCTGCGGCCGCAGGAGGCCTGTGGCACCTCCGGGATGAAGGCGGCACTGAACGGTGCGGCGAACCTGTCGGTCAAGGACGGCTGGTGGGACGAGTGGTACGACCCCGCCTGGGGGTGGGCCATTCCCTCGCTGGAGGACATCCACGATCCCGGTCAGCGCGATGCCGCCGAGGCCCGCGCGCTCTATGAGCTGATCGAGGGCGAGATCGTGCCGAAGTTCTACGAGAAGGACGCCGCCGGGATCCCGCAGCGCTGGGTGCAGATGATCCGCGACACCCTGTCCGGCCTCGGCCCGAAGGTGCTCGCCTCGCGGATGGTCCGCGACTACGTGACCGAGTTGTACGCCCCGGCGTCGGTCTCGGCGAGCAAGCTGGCCCCGGCCGGCACTGCGGAGGAACTCGGCGCCTGGAAGCACCGGGTCCGGGACGCCTGGCCGCAGATCCAGATCCAGCATGTGGAGGCGAACGTCACCGGGGTGGTCGAGGTCAACCAGGTGATCAGCGTGGCCGCCGACATCCGGCTGGGCGAGCTGTCCACCGACGATGTCGAGGTGCAGATCGTCTCCGGCCACGTCGACGACCTGGACCAGTTGCACGACCTGGAGATCACGCCGATGACCCCGCAGCGGGACAACGGCGACGGTTCCCAGCACTACACCGTGGAGCGGACCGCCAGCCAGACCGGGGCGGTCGGGTACACCCTGCGGGTGGTCCCGCGCAACGACCTGCTGGTCAACTCCACCGAGCTCGGCGTGGCCACCCTGGCCCCGACCAACTGAGCACCTGAACAGCAGATTCTCCTGGCTGGCTGCCTGGGCCTTCGCCCTGGCAGCCGGCCTGCTGCTGCTCGCCTACCCCTTCCTGCCGGTCACCGAGCAGACCGCGCGCTACACCTGGGAGTCCGGCCAGGGGTCGGCCGCGCTGCCGCTGAGCAGCTACCGACCGGCCGCGCTCACCCTCACCCTGGACTGCGCCACCCTGCCCGAGGGGGAGGTGTTCGCCACGACCGCGAGCACCGAGCCCGGCGTCCGGGCGCAGGCGTTGCAGGTCACCCGGGCCGGGGACCGACTCGAGGTCAGCGTGGGCGGAACCAGCCGGACCCGCCCGCTCGCCGACTGCGGCCCGATCCGGATCGACCCGGCCGCGGACCTGCCGTTGCCGGTGGTCGATGCGCTGATCGCCGCGCCCGGGGCCGGCGTACGGGTGGACCTGGTCGCCGACACCCGCTGGGAAACCCGGGCCTCGGTGACCAAGATCGCGGTCGGGGTGGTCGCACTGCTGCTGGTGGTCGCGGCGGTGACGCTGGCGGCCCGAGCCGGACTGGGGGCGCGGGCCCCGAACCCGACGAGCCCGAACCCGACGAGCCCGAACCCGACGAGCCCGAACCCGACGAGCCCGGACGCGGCGGGCGGATCCCCGGCCGGGCGGTCGACCGACCGGCGGCGGATCCGGGGCTGGGACGTGGCGGTTCCGGTGCTGCTGGTGCTGGCGTGGCTGATCGGGCCCGGCACCGATGACGACGGGTTCCTGATCCAGATCATCCGGCAGGCCGGGGACACCGGCTTCGTCGGCAACTATGTGCGCTGGCTGAACGCTCCGGAGGCTCCCTTCGGCTGGTTCTACCGACCGTACGCCTGGTGGGCGCAGGTGTCGCTGGATCCGCGCTGGCTGCGGCTGCCCGCGCTGCTGCTCGGCGGCGGACTGTGGGCGGTGCTGCGCTACGGGCTGTTGCCCCGGTTGCGGGCCGAACTGTCGCCGTGCCGGTGGCACCTGGGGGTACTCGCGGTCGGCTTCGGGGTCGGCTGGTGGGTATTCGGGAACACGCTGCGGCCGGAGAATCTGTTCGCGCTCGGCCTGGCCCTGAGCACCTGGCTCACCCTGCGCGCGGTCGAGCGCCGGCAGGCCGGGCCGCTGCTGCTGGCGGTGCTGATCGCCGGACTGACCGTCGGCGTCGGGCCGGTCGGGCTGGTGGCGCTGGTGCCGGTGCTGCTGGGCGTACGCCGGCTGGGGGTTGCCGACCGGCGGATCGCGCTCGCGCTGGGCACGGTGTGCCTGGCGGCGTACGGCTCGGTGGTGCTGCTGATGTTCGCCGATCAGAGCTGGGCGGGGATGGCGGCGGCGAACCGGGTCCGGACCGATTTCGGGCCGGTGTTCGCCCCGTGGCAGGAAGGGGTGCGCTGGACCAACCTGCGCAACAACCAGGCGGTCCGCCAGATCGTGGTGTACGCCGCGGTCGCGGTCCTGGCCGCCGTCCTCGTGGCGGCGTGGCGCCGACGCCGGGCGCGGGGGCACCGGTCGGGCGGGGCCGCGGCGCCGCTGACCGGCCTGCTGCCCTGGCTGGCGGTCGGGCTCGGAGTGGTGCTGATCCTGTCGCCGACGAAGATTCCGCATCACTTCGGCGCCGGGATGGGGGTGTACCCGCTGCTGCTGGTGCTGGCGGTGGACCGGGCGCGGTTCGATCGGTGGGTGGCGGGGCTGCTCGGCGGTGGGGTCCTGGTCGCGGTCGGGCTGGGGCTCACCGCGCCGGCGAAATGGTGGGAGTACACCGGGCTGGGGCTGCTCGGCAACGGCCGGCCGCAGACCCTCGGCGGGATCGCGGTCGGCTGGTTGGTCGTCGTGCTCGGGCTGCTCGTTGCGGGCGTGATCGTGGTGGCCGGCCGGCGGGGCTTGCGGCCCGTGGTCGCGCTGATCGCACCGGTCGCGCTCTTGCTGCTGCTGGTCGGTCAACTGGGGAACTTCGGTCAGGCCGCGGTGCGGGGCGGCTGGTCGCTCGGCGCGGCGAACCTGGGGCTGACCGGCCGGTGCGGTATCGAGTCCGCGCTGGCCGTCGAACTCGATCCCGCCGCCGGGGTGCTGACGCCGGAATCGGCGATCGACCTGCCGGCGGGCGGGCCCTGGCAGTTGCCGACCTGGACCGCGACCGCGGCCGAGCCGACCTGGCGGTCCCCGGACTATCGGCTGACCGGGCGACCCGGCGATCTTGTGGTCAGCGTCACCGCGGCGACGGCGGGTCGGGTCCGCGTGAGCTTCGACACCGGGCAGGAGTTGGTGCTGGACGGCCGGGCCGACGGCGCGGGGGAGCGGGCCGCGACCGGCATCACCGAGGCGGTGAGCGATCTGAGCGTGGCGATTCCGGCGGGAGCGAGCCGGGTCCGGGTGAGTGCCGAGGCGACCGACCCCGGTCGCGGGTTTGCCGTGGCGGCCCCGCGGCAGCCGATCCGGACCCCGTTGCTCGACCTGGCCGACCGGACCGCGGCCTCGTGGACGCTGGCCTTCGTGGCGCCGTGTCTGCAGCAACCGGTGCTCGCAGCCGGGCAGGCCACGATCTCTCCCTATCTGTTGTCGACCGGCCTGGCACCGGGATCGATGACCTACCAGACGCAGTTCGGCGGTCCGTTCGCCGCGGTGCTGTCGGTGAGCGAGGCCGTACCGCTGCCGGTGACCACCACCGATCCGCGCCGCGGGGGTACCTGGCTGTCCGGGCTGCATCTGGTCCGGCTGGAGCCGAAACCGTTGCGGCCGCTCGCTCCGGTGGACCGGGCCGAGGTGCCCCGGGCCGGGTGGCGCTGACCGACCCCGATCCACCCGGATCAGCGGCCGGGCGCGGACCGGGCGTCAGCCCTCGGCGTGCTCCGATTCGGCCCGGTCGGGCCCGTCCTCCGGCTGCCCCTCGCTGTTGTGCTGGTCGTGCTGATCCGGCTGGTCGTTCTGACCCGGCTGATCGGTCTGATCCGGCTGCTCGGTCTGATCCGGCTCGGTCTGCTCGGCCTCGACCGGCTGCGGGGCGAGCGCGTCGACCTCGGCGCGCAGCAGCACCACACACCGCGGCGGAAGGGTGAGCACCGCCCCGGGCTCGAAGGTCTCCGCCACCGCGGGCAGTTCGTCGTTCTCGGCGGTGTGGGCGAGCAGCGTCCAGTTCCTGGCGTACGCCCCACCGGGCAGGGTGACCTCGATCGGCTCGTGATGGGCGTGCATCCAGATCAGGAAGGCGCTGTCCGGATCGGAGGTGTACATCGCCAGCGACTTGCGGCCCGGATCGTTCCAGGCGCCCTCGTCCATCTGGTTGCCCGACTCGTGGAACCAGGTCAGATCCGGCCGGCCCAGCGGGTTGCCGTCGACATCGCGCAGTTCGGTCTCGTGCCGGAACCGGTCCGGGCTCAGCGCCGGGTTCTCCGCCCGCAGCCGCAGCAGCGTGGCGGTGAGTTCGAAGACGTCGTTCCACTCCTCGCGGGTGGTCCAGTGCACCCAGGAGATCGGCGAGTCCTGGCAGTAGGCGTTGTTGTTGCCGTCCTGGGTCCGGCCCATCTCGTCCCCGGCGGTCAGCATCGGGACGCCGTTGGCCAGGCACAGGGTGGCCATCAGGTTGCGGACCTGCCGGTGGCGCAGCGCCCGCACCCCGGGATCGTCGGTCTCGCCCTCGAAGCCACAGTTCCAGGACCGGTTGTCATCGGCCCCGTCGCGGTTGTCCTCCCCGTTGGCCTCGTTGTGCTTGCCGTCGTAGGTGACCAGGTCGCGCAGGGTGAAGCCGTCATGGGCGGTGATGAAGTTGACCGAGCTGCGCATCAGCCGGTCGCTGTGGTCGAACACGTCCGGGGAACCGGACATCCGGGTCGCCAGCTCGCTCACCCCGGCCACCTGGCCCCGCCAGAAGTCCCGCATGTAGTTGCGGAAACGGTCGTTCCATTCGCTCCAGCGGCTGCCCCAGGCGCCCACCTGGTAGCCGTAGGGGCCCATGTCCCAGGGCTCGGCGATCATCTTGATGTCGGCGAAGGCGGGATCCTGGGCGATCCGCTGCTTGAACGGATGGTCCTGGGTGACGTGGTGGTTCTCGTCGCGGATGAGTTCGGTGGCCAGATCGAACCGGAATCCGTCGACCCCCATCTCGGTGACCCAGTAGCGCATCGAGTCCAGCACCATGTTGAGTACGCCGGGCTCGGAGGTGTCCACCGAGTTGCCGCAGCCGGTCACGTCATAGTCGTTGTGCAGATCGTCGGTGAGCCGGTAATAGCCGCCGTGGTCGATGCCCCGGAAGCTCAGCGTGGGGCCCTGGTGGCCGCCCTCGCCGGTGTGGTTGTAGACGACATCGAGGATCACCTCGATCCCGGCCTCGTGGAACGCGGAGACCATTTCCTTGAACTCGGTCACCTGCTGGCCCAGGGTGCCGATCGAGGCGTACGCCGAATGCGGCGCGAAGAAGCCCAGGGTGTTGTAGCCCCAGTAGTTCGACAGGCCGCGGCCGATGATGAACGGCTCGGAGACGAAGTGCTGGATCGGCAGCAACTCGATCGCGGTCACGCCCAGTTCCTTGAGGTGATCGATCACCGCGGGGTAGGCCAGGCCCTGGAAGGTACCGCGCAGGTGTTCGGGGACCATCGGGTGCAGCCGGGTGAAGCCCTTCAGGTGGGTCTCGTAGATCACCGATTCGTGCAGCGGGCGCCGGCGGGCGATCGGGGTCGGCGCGGGGGAGTCGGCCACCACGACCGACAGCGGCACTGCGAAGGCGGAGTCGGTGATGTCGGGGACGTAGTTGTCGTCGGCCGGGTGGTCCAGGATCGGGCCGGAGTAGTCGACGCCGGCGGTGATCGCCCGGGCGTACGGATCGAGCAGCAGTCGGGCCGGGTTGAACCGGGCCCCGGTGTGCGGATCCCAGGCGCCGTGGACGCGGTAGCCGTACAGCTGGCCGGGCAGGATGTCGGGGACCTCGATGCTCCAGACCCCATCGGCGCCCAGCACCATGTCGTGGTTGATCTGGGTGCGGTCCTCCTCGACCAGGGCCAGCTCGACCGCGGTCGCCCGGGGGGCCCACAGCGCGAAGTGACAGCCGCTGCCCCGCAGCTTGGCGCCCAGCACGGAGGTGTCACCGGGGGCCGGCAGAGCTTCGGTCATGGGGTCTCCTGGGGTCTCGGACGTGAAGTCAGGGACGGCATGCCCGGGCCGGTCGGCGCCGTGGGCAGCGCACACACTACACCCCGGGGGCTGGTGCGCAGGGCGGCTCGCTGACCGCTAGAGTGCCCGTGGACCCCACCTGCGGGGCCGTCCGATGCACTGAACCAAAGGGGATTCAATGACCGAGGCCACCTTCGACACCGGATCGCAGCTGCTTCGCCTGAGTGCCGCCGACGGGGTCGGCACGATCAAGGTCGACACCGGCAAGAAGATGAACCCGCTCAACAACGAGATCCAGGTCGCCGTCGGGCGGGCCGCGGATCTGGCTGCGGAGTCCGCCGACATCGCCGCGGTGGTGCTGACCGGTGGCCCGGTCTTCGCCGCCGGCGCGGACATCAAGGAAATGGTCGACATGGATTCGGCCACCATCCGTGCGGCGATCACCGCGGGGCACGAGGGCTACAACAAGCTGGTCGACCTGCCCAAGCCGGTCGTTGCGGCGGTGAACGGGTACGCCCTGGGCGGCGGTCTGGAACTCGCCCTGTGCGCCGACATCCGGATCATGGCCGACGACGCCAAGGTCGGCGTTCCCGAGGTTACCCTGGGCGTCGTCCCCGGGCTGGGTGGTACGCAGCGGCTGGCCCGGCTGATCGGCCCGGCCAAGGCCAAGGACATGATCTTCACCGGCCGGATGGTCGGCGCCGAGGAGGCCCTGGCGCTCGGCCTGGTCGACCAGGTCCTGCCGGCTGCCGAGGTCGAGGCGGCCGCCTACAAGTGGGCCTCGCGCTTCGTCGGGGGTGCCGCGCTGGCGTACGCCGCGGCCAAGCGTGCGGTCAACGGGGGCCTGGACCGGTCGCTGGCCGAAGGCATCGCGCTGGAGGTGGCGGAGTTCTCCGGCCTGTTCGACACCGAGGATCAGAAGATCGGGATGCGGGCCTTCGTCGCCAAGGAGAAGCCCACGTTCACCGGCCGCTGATCCGGCGCCGCGGCCCGGTCCGCCCGGTGCCATAGGTTGCGCTGATAACACCCCGTCCCAAGAAACTTGGGGCGGGGTGAATCTATGTTCACTACCTGTTGTGTAGTGTGGCCCCCAACAAGCCCGGTGCCCCCGGCGGCCACGACCGCCCGGGCGTACCGAAATGTGTTGCGCAGGTCCGCCTGCGCCCTTTCAGAGTGGAGAGAGATGAAGATCGTCGCGCTAGTGAAGTACGTGCCCGACGCCACCGGGGATCGCGAGTTCTCCGATGACGGCACCGTCGACCGCGAGGTTGCCGGTCTGCTGTCCGAACTCGATGAGTACGCGGTGGAGCAGGCCCTGCAGATCGCCGAGAACGCGGATGACGCCGAGGTGATCGCGGTCACCGTCGGCCCCGACGACGCCAGCGACGCCCTGAAGAAGGCTCTGCAGATGGGGGCCGGGTCGGCGGTGCACATCAACGACGACGACATCCACGGCACCGACGCGCTGGGCACCAGCAAGATCCTCGCCGCCGCGGTGCAGAAGATCGAGCCCGATCTGGTGATCTGCGGCATGGCCTCCACCGACGGCAGCATGGGCGTGGTCCCGGCGATGCTCGCCGAGCGCCTGGGCTGGCCGGCGGTCACCTACGGCGTCGACCTCAAGGTCGAGGGGTCGGAGGTCTCGATCCGCCGCGACGGCGACACCGCCTCGCAGACCATCTCCGCCCAACTGCCGGCGGTGGTCTCGGTCACCGACCAGTCCGGTGAGGCCCGCTACCCCTCGATGAAGGGGATCATGGCCGCCAAGAAGAAGAAGGTCGAGGACTGGGAACTCGACGATCTGGATCTGGACGGCGACGACTTCGGGTTGGAGGCCGCGTACAGCAAGGTCGAGTCGACCTCGCCGCGCCCGCCCAAGGCCGCCGGCACCAAGGTCGTCGACGAGGACGGGTCCGGTGGCAAGGCCCTCGCGGACTTCCTGGTCAACGGCAAGTTCATCTGATCGACCGGTTTCGAAGGAGTTACGTAGATGTCGAATGTTCTCGTTGTTGCTGAAGTTTCCGGTGGGGTTGTCAGCAAGCCGACCCTGGAACTGCTGACCGCCGCCCGGCGGATCGGTGAGCCCGTCGCCGTGGTGTTCGGTGCCGCCGGCGAGGGTGCCGCCACCCTGGGCGAGTACGGCGCCACCCGCGTCGTCGAGGTGAATGACCCCGCGTTCGCGGAGTACCTGGTCGCGCCGCAGGCCGAGGCGCTGGCTCAACTGGCCGGGGCCGAGTCTCCCGCCGCGATCCTGCTGGCGTCCTCGCTGGACAACAAGGAGATCGCCGGTCGCCTGGCGGTCAAGTTGGACTGCGGGGTGATCACCGATGCCGTGGACATCGCCGCCGATGGCACCACCACCCAGTCGGTGTTCGCCGGTAACTTCACCGTGCAGGCGAAGGTCACCAAGGGATGCCCGATCGTCACCCTGAAGCCGAACTCGGTGGCCCCCGAGGCCGCCCCGGCCGCCGGCGCGGTCGAGCAGGCCTCGGTGACGATCTCCGATGCCGCCAAGGGTGCGCGGATCACCAGCACCCAGGAGAAGGCCGCGTCCGGGCGTCCGGAGCTGACCGAGGCCGCGATCGTGGTCTCCGGTGGCCGCGGTACCGGGGGCGACTTCTCCGAGGTGGAGGCCTTCGCCGACACCATCAAGGCCGCCGTCGGTGCCTCCCGCGCCGCCGTCGACGCCGGGTGGTACCCGCACAGCTTCCAGGTGGGGCAGACCGGTAAGACCGTGTCCCCGCAGGTGTACGTCGCCGCCGGCATCTCCGGTGCGATCCAGCACCGCGCCGGGATGCAGACCTCGAAGAACATCGTGGTCGTGAACAAGGACGAGGAAGCTCCGCTGTTCGAGATCGCCGATCTGGGCGTCGTGGGTGACCTGCACAAGGTCCTCCCGGCCGCCACGGAGATCCTCAAGAACCGCTGATCTCCCAGCGCTTGCGCAGATACTGACAGCGCCGACCGGTTTCCCGGTCGGCGCTGTCGTTGTTCGGTCTCCCGGGAGGGCTCAGAGCTTCGCGTACGTGTCGGCGTTGAGGAACCTCGCCACGGCTCGGTAGGTGTTCGGGCCGGGCTGCCCGTCGATCGGGCCGGTGTACCCGTGTTGGGCCGCCAGGCGCTGGAGCGCGCGGTAGGTGTTGACGCCGGGCCTGCCGTCGATCGGGCCGGTGTAGCCGTGGTTGCGCAGGGCGCGCTGGAGGGCCGCGTAGGTGTTGCTGCCCGGTTTGCCGTCGACGGGCCCGGCGTACCCGTGGCTCTGCTTCAGCCAGTTCTGCATCCGCTGGTAGAAGATGGGGCCCGGTACGCCGTCACTGGCCGTAGCGCTCTTCGGGATGGTGCCGCCCGGGGACGTACTCGGCGCGGACCCACTCGGTGCGGCGCCGCCGGGAGCCTGCGCGTAGTCCAGCGGATTGCGCCGGACCCCGTTGGGATCGTAGAGGTGCCAGTGCAGGTGCGGGCCGGTGCTGCTCCCGGCGCCGGGGGCACCGGGCCGGCCGCCGGACCGGGCGATCACGTCGCCGCTGTTCACCCGCGCCCCGTGTTCGGCGGCGAAACCGGAGCAGTGCAGGTAGTACGACCCCCAGCCGTTGTCCATCGCGACGATGGCGGCCCAGCCGCCGGTGCCGTAGTTCTTGTTGATCGCCAGGCGCCCGGCGACGGCCGACCTGAGCCCGGTGCCCACGTCCATGCCGTAGTCGATCCCGCCTTCGGAGTAGGACATGTGGTCGGCCCAGGTACCGGTGATCCGGTACCCGGTGAACCAGTTCACGATCGTGCCGGGGCCGGCGGCCCGGGCCAGGGTCGGGACGGCCAGACCGCCGACCGCGAGAGCGCCGGCGCCGAGACCGGCGCCGAACAGGGTGCGACGGGACAGACGGGGAAGCGTGGGCATGATGTCTCCTGGGGTCGGCGACAGCGATCGACCGGGGGTGGGGTCGATCCGGGTGGGACGGTGCGACACCGGCAACCTAGGCGCCGGCACGGTCCCCGGACAGCGGCGGGAACCGGGAACCTTCCCCCGGTGATCTCCGGTTGCCGCGGTCACGAGATGTGGCGCAGCTGCTCCCACACCTCGGGCCAGGTGCCGCGCAGACCGCGACAGACCAGGATCGGTTGCCCCTGGGCCTCGTTGTCGATCCCCAGCCGGTTGTCGATGGTGGCGACCTGGCTGCACTCCGCGAAGTGCTGGGGCAGTCGGCCGTCCCGGGCGAAGCGAATGGCCACCACGGTGGCGTCCGGGTCGGTCGGCCGACGGAAGTCGGCGTACGCATTGTGCGGTGAGTACGCCGGCGGCAGGCCCCGGTCGGGGCCGAAGCGGTCGATCGCCCCGGCCTCGCCGTAGCTGGCACTGAGCAGGATGACCCGCTCGCGTTCGTCGGCCGGGAGTTCGCGCACGACCGCGGTGACCTGATCGGCCAGTTCCGGCCAGCCCACGCTTTCCGCGCCGGACGCATTGGCCCGCGCGACGACCGGGATCGCGGCCACCGGCAGCAGGGGAAGGGCGATCGGCAGGGCAACCGCGGCGGTCAGCGCCAGGGTGATCCGGCGGACCCCGGTCGCGGCGATCCCGGCCAACGCGACCGCGACCGTCAGCGGCAGTACGTAATAGGGGCGGCCGCCGGTCACCAGTACCAGCACCAGACCGACCGGCCACGCCCACAGCAGCGGTCGGAAGATCCGTCCGTCGGCAGCGGTGGCCAGCCAGCGGACCCCGCGGACCAGGGCGGGCACCAACAGCGGCCCCAGCAGCAGGACCTGCATGGGCAGCAGCAGTGCCCGGTTCTCCGTGCCGATCCGCTCCGCCAGTGCTTGGGCCATTGCGAACTGGGGCCAGCCGTTCGCGGCCTGCCAGAGCAGATGGGGCGCGGCGATCGCCAGGGTCAGCGCAATTCCGACCGGCAGCCACCAGGTGCGCAACAGATCCCAGCGGCGTTCCAGGAGGACGCCCACCGCGAGGGCGATGAACAGCACCACGATGAGATTCTTGTTGAGCAGGGCCAGGCCGGCCACGGCACCGATCACCGGCCACAGTCGACAATCGCCGGTTCGCAGCAGCCGCGCGGTCAGCCACAGCACCACACTCCAGGCGAGCAGGTCGAAGGTGGCGGTGGACAGCAGATGCCCGATCCCGAGCGTGAACGCCCCGGCCGCCACGGCGACGGCCCCGAGGACCTGGCGGCGCCGATCGCCGCCGAGCTCGCGGACGAACAGCGAGCCGGTCGCGACCGTCCCGGCGGTCGCCAGTGCCGGCGCGATCCGCAGCACGAGGAGATTGCCCGGCGCGATCGTGTCGGCGAGCCGGGCCAGCAGCGGGGTGAACGGCGGCTGGTCCACGTAGCCCCAGGCCAGGTGCCGTCCCGCCTCCAGAAAGTACAACTCGTCGCGATGCCAGCCGTAGCGCGCCGCCACCAGCAGGAGCAGGCTCGCCGTCAGGGCCATCACGATGAGCACTCCGGGCGGCAGTGCCCGGTCGGCGGTGGTGCTCCGGACGCGTTTCCCGGTGGAATCCACGGTGGCCCCTCGCGGCTGGCATGAGCCCGGCCGGCACTGGTCCGGGCCCGCTGACGTGGGGACCCAGTCTACCGGGCACCCGCGCAGCGATGCCCCGGCCGACCGCGGTGGGCCGGCGCGCTAGCGTGGTCGGGTGTCCAGCGCAACAGCCCGGGTCTACCTCGACCATGCCGCGACCTCGCCGCTGCGCCCGCAGGCCCGGGCGGCCCTGACCGAGTACGCCGGGCTGGTCGGAAATGCGTCGAGCCTGCACACCTCCGGGCGCCGGGCCCGGCAGGTGCTGGAGGAGGCCCGGGAATCCCTGGCCGCCGATCTCGGCGCGGCCCCGGCCGAGGTCATCTTCACCTCCGGCGGCACCGAGGCGGACAACCTCGCGGTGCAGGGGAGCTGGCTGGCCCGCCGCCCCGGCCGCAATCGGGTGCTGGCCTCGGCGATCGAGCATCCCGCCGTGGCCGAGACGGTGGGGGCCCTGCGTACGGCGGGGGCGGACGCCCGGGAGATCCCGGTCGACGCCGCCGGGCTGCTCGACCTGACCGCGCTGAACGACCTGCTGACCGAGCCGACCGCGGTGGTGTCGGTGATGGCGGTCAACAACGAGACCGGGACCGCGCAGGACCTGGCCGAGGTGACCCGCCGGGCGCAGGCCGCCGGCGCCTGGATGCATGCCGACGCGGTCCAGGCCCTGGGCCACCTGCCGATCGACTTCGCCGCGAGCGGGCTGGACCTGCTGTCGGTCTCGGCGCACAAGGTCGGCGGTCCGATCGGGATCGGCGCCCTGCTGGCCCGCAAGGACCGCAGCCCGCGGCCGATCGGGCACGGCGGGGGACAGGAGCGCGACCTACGCTCCGGCACGCTCGCCCCGGCCCTGGCCGCCGCCTTCGCCGCCGCGGTACGGGCTGCCACGACGGCCCGGGAAGCCGACCGGGCGGCCCAGACCCGGTGGCGGAGCCGGATCGCCGCGGCGGTCACGGAGATTCCCGGCGGGCGCGTGAACGGCGCACCGGGGTCCCCGGCGATCGTGAATGTGTCCTTCGCCGACTGTCGCGCCGATGATGTGTTGTTGCTGCTGGACCGGGCCGGGATCGACGTCTCCACCGGCTCGGCCTGCACCGCCGGGGTGCATCAGCCGAGTCCGGTGCTCGCGGCGATGGGGCGTACCGACGAGCAGGCACGCCAGTCGCTGCGGATCTCGATGGGCTGGACCACCACCGACGCCGACATCACCGCGCTGCTCGCCGCACTGCCGGAATCGGTCGCCCGGGCGCAACTCGCGTATTCTTGAGCGGGCCGATTTTCCAGCACAGCTCGAACCAGGACAGGAGGGCCGGATGCGCGTACTGGCCGCAATGTCGGGCGGGGTCGATTCCGCCGTCGCCGCGGCACGGATGGTGGCCGCCGGCCACGACGTGACCGGAGTCCACCTGGCCCTGTCGAAGAATCCGCAATCCTTCCGCACCGGCTCCCGCGGCTGTTGTTCGCGGGAGGATTCCCACGACGCCCGGCGCGCCGCCGACGTGCTCGGGATCCCCTTCTACGTGTGGGATCTGTCCGATCGCTTCCGCGATGACGTGGTCGAGGACTTCGTCGCCGAGTACGCCGCCGGCCGGACCCCGAACCCGTGCCTGCGCTGCAACGAGAAGATCAAGTTCTCCGCCGTCCTGGAGCGGGGCCGCGCGCTCGGCTTCGATCTGGTCGCGACCGGGCACTACGCCCGGCTGACCGAGACCACCACGAACGGGGAGTGCGAGGTCCGGCTGCACCGGGCCGTTGATCCGGCAAAGGACCAGTCCTATGTGCTGGGCGTGCTGACCCAGGAGCAGTTGCGGTATTCGGCGTTCCCGCTGGGGGACACCCCCAAGGACGAGGTACGCGCCGAGGCCGCCCGGCTGGGCCTGGCGGTGGCGACCAAGCCGGACTCCCACGACATCTGCTTCATCCCCGACGGGGACACCGCGGGCTTCCTGGCCCGGCAGTTGGGGGAGCGACCCGGGGACATCGTCGACGAGGCCGGCGCGGTGGTCGGCCACCATGCCGGTGCGCACCGGTTCACCGTCGGGCAGCGCCGCGGCCTGCAACTGGGGACCCCGGCCGCCGACGGGCAGCCGCGGTATGTGCTGGGCATCACCCCGGTCAGCAACACCGTGACCGTCGGGCCGAAGGCTGCCCTCGCCGTGGACCGGATCCGGGCGATCCGGCCGCGCTGGACCGCCGCCGAGCTGCCCGCGGGCACCGCGCGTGGCCTGGTCCAGGTCCGGGCGCACGGGGAGCCGCTGCCGGCGACCTGGACGCTCACTGCCGACACCCTCGAGGTCGAGTTGGACACCCCCGCGGTCGGCATCGCGCCCGGTCAGGCCGTGGTCTGCTACCGCGGCACCGAGGTCGTTGCCTCGGCCACGATCGATTCCACCGGCAGCGCCGCCGCCGACGCCGACGTCGCCTGATGTCCGGGGTCCGCGCCTCGGCGCTCGGGTCCTGGCCGGGGACCGATTTTGCGGCGACCCAGCGGATGGTCCTCGGCGAACTCACCGAGCTGCCGCACCTGGTCGAGCTCCCCGCCCGCGGCGTCGGGGCCCAACTGATCGGCCGGGCCACCGCCATGGTCACCGAGATCGGGCTGGACCTGCAACCGGCCGGCTGGCGGCTGGCCGGTTCCCCGGGGATCGATCAGTCCCGGGCTCGGGCGTTGTGGCGCAACGACCTCGACCGGCTCGAAGAACTGGCCCAGGGGTACGCCGGCGCGTTCACCGTCGCCGTGGCCGGTCCCTGGACGATGGCGGCCCTGGTGGAGAAGCCGCGCGGGGACAAGGTCCTCGCCGATCCGGGCGCCCGGCGCGAACTGGGCCAGGCGCTGGCCGACGGTGTGGCAGCCCAACTGCGCGAACTGCGGCGCCGACTGCCCGGTCTGGCCCTGCGCCTGCAGCTCGATGAACCGTTGCTGCCCCAGGTGGCCTCCGGCGCGATCCGCACCGCCAGTGGTCTGCACCGCCACCGGGGAATCGACCGGGCCGAGCTGTCGGCGGCCTGGACCGCGTTCGGGGAGCAGCTGACCCGCCACGGCGCCGGGGAGGTCCCGATCACCCTGCACTGCTGTGGTGCCGGACTGCCCTGGGAGGCGGTGGAGCAGGCTCCGCTGACCGGCCTGTCGGTGCCGGCGTACCTGCAGCGCAGCGCGGACTGGGACCATCTGGCCGGCTGGTTGGATCGGGGCCGCGAGCTGTGGCTGGGGGTGCTGCGGACCGATCGGGCGAACCCGCCCGAGCCGGCGGTCCGGCCGATCGTCGCGGCGGCGCTGGCCGGCGTACGCCCGCTCGAACTGGGCCCCACGGTGACCGAACGCCTGGTGCTGACCCCCGACTGCGGCCTGGCCGGCTGGCCGATGCCCCGGGCGATCGCGGCGGTACGCGCCCTCACCCGAGCCTGCGACGAGGTGACCGACCGCCTCACCGAGAGCTGACCGCGATTTTTGTCCCCGGCGGGCGCTAGATTCGGGTCCGCCCCTGCACCAGCGATCAATGGGAGTCGACGATGGCCGAAGTGGATCGGACCCAGTACGAGGCGGACAAACAGCGCCTGCGCGAGGCCGCCGAGGCCTACTACAACGGCACCGACCTGCTGCTGGACGATGCCACCTTCGACGCACTGAGCCGACAGCTCGCCGCGATCGAGGCGGCCCATCCGCAGTGGGCCGCCGGGGACTCCGCGACCGATCAGGTCGCGGCGGGGGCCGCGGTGGCCGGCGATGTCGCCCACACCGTCCCGATGTTGAGCCTGGGCAACGTATTCGATCCCGACGAACTGGGCGACTGGCTGGCCGGGGTCGCCAAACGGGCCGGAACCGAGGACCTGGTGTTCACCGTCGAGCCGAAGTTCGACGGCCTCGCCCTCAGCGCCCGCTACGAGGAGGGCCGGCTGACCCGACTGGTCACCCGCGGCGACGGCTACCACGGCGAGGACGTCAGCTACGCCGCCCCGAACATCGTCGGTCTGCCGCCGCGGCTGACCGAGCCCGTCGCGATCGAGGTGCGCGGGGAGGTGATGCTGACCACCGCCCAGTTCGAGGCCGCCAACGAGGCCCGGATGACGCACGGGGACCGACCCTTCATCAACGCCCGCAACGGGGCCGCCGGAGCCCTGCGCGGTGCTGCCGACCGCAAGTATCCGATCGCGATGTCGTTCTTCTGCTACGACGTGATCACCCCCGAGACGACGTCCCCCGAGGGCGCCGGTGCCGGCCGCTACGTGACCGCGCTGCAGCGCGCCCACGACCTGGGCATCACCATCGGGGTGGAGACGATCTCGGGCATCGACACCTACGCCGCCGCCGAGGTGCCCGCGGCGGTGACCGCGATCGAGGAACGGCGCGGCAGCCTGCCGTTCGCGATCGACGGCGCGGTGATCAAGGTCGACGACTATGCCGCCCGGGCGAAGATCGGCTCCTCCTCGAAGGCCCCGAACTGGGCGATCGCGTACAAGTACGCCGCTGAGGAGGGCATGTCGAAGCTGATCGACATCATCTGGCAGGTCGGGCGTACCGGGGTGATCACCCCGCGGGCGGTGATCGAGCCGGTGATGGTGTCGGGCACCACGATCACCTACGCCACGCTGCACAACCCCGATGACATCACCCGGAAGGGATTCCGGATGGGCGACACGGTCATCGTCAAGCGGGCCGGTGAGGTGATTCCGCGGCTGGAAGCCCCGGTGGTGAACCTGCGCGACGGCTCGGAGACCGAGATCGAGTTCCCCGAGGTCTGCCCCCGCTGCGGGTCGCCGATCGACAAGTCCGAGGCGCGCTGGCGCTGTTCCCGCGGGCGCCAGTGCGGGCTGGCCGAGGCGGTCACCTATGCCGTCTCCCGGGAGGCCTGGGACATCGAGGGCCTGGGCAAGAAGCAGGTGGAGAACCTGGTCGCTTCGGGCCGGGTGGGCGGTGTCGATGACGTGTTCACCCTGACCGAGACCGACCTGATCGAGTTCGGCAAGGTGGCCCCGGCCAACGCCCCGAAGATCACCGCCGAGATCGAGCGGGCGCGGACCTCCCCGTTGGCGCGGACGATCACCGCCCTCGGCATCCGGGGCACCGGCCGGGCGATGAGCCGGCGGATCGCCAAGCACTTCCGGACGATGGATGCCTTCCGGGCCGCCGGCATCCCCGAACTCGAGGCGGTCGACGGGATCGGCACCGAGAAGTCCGCGATGATCGTGCTGGAGCTCGCCGAGCTCGCGCCGGTGATCGATCATCTCAGTGAGCTCGGGGTCAGCATGGCCGACGAACTCGATCCCGCCGTTGCCGAGGTCGCCGCGGAGGTGGCCCCGGACAGCGTCGACACCGCCGCCGGCTCCGCCGGCGCCGCCGGCGCCGGGGAGCCGGGCGCCGAGGAAGCGGGGGCGGACGCGGACGGCGCTGCCGGCGCGGCAGCCCAGCCGCTGGCGGGGATGAAGGTCGTGGTCACCGGATCGATGGTCGGCCCGTTGGCCGACCTGTCCCGCAATGAGATGAACGAACTGATCGAGTCCCTGGGTGGGCGGGCGACCGGCTCGGTGTCGAAGAACACCGATCTGCTGGTGGCCGGCGAGAAAGGCGGATCGAAACGGGCCAAGGCCGAGCAGTTGGGGGTGCGGATCGTGAGCGAGGACGAATTCGCCGCCCTGATCGGCCGGGTAGGGTGAAGCGGTGGCGACCGACTACTTCCGTGAGCTGGCCCTCGACCCGCGGCTCAGCGACGCACAGCTGGCCGAGCAGATGCAGCTGCTGCTCCGGTACGCCGGCAGCCCCGATCCGGCGCAGCGGCACCGGGCCCAACTGGCCGATGAGGCGCTGGACCTGTTGCGGCACCACGGCCGCGCGGCGCTGGCGGGCCCGTCCGGACAACCGGTCGGCCAGCCCGGCGGACAGCCCGACGGCGGCCGGCCGGTGATGCGCCCGGCGCTGCCGAACAGCTCGGTCGGGATGGGCATCGACCGCGGCGAGCGGACGATGGAGCCGGTGCCCCCGCTGGTCCGCGCCGAGGATCTGCTTGCCCCGGAGAAGCCCTACTCCCAGGCCTCCGCGGTGCCGCCGCCGTCCCCGGCCCGGGTGGCGCCCGGGCCGATGGCGCCCGCCTACGCAGCCCCGGCCACCCACACGGTCGCGCCCGCCGCGGTGCCCAGTGCCGGTCCGCCGGCGTACGCCCCGCCCCCGGTGGAGGTCGACCTCACCGCCTCGGGACGGCTGTTCTCGAATCTGAATCTGAACGGCCCGGCCGCCGCCCGGGTGCGGCCCCGGATCGGGGAGTGGGGTCCGCAGGAGGTCCCGAGTACGCGGGCCAAGCGCCGGATGCGGTGGCTGGTGCCGGTGGTGTTCGGGGTGCTCGCGGTTGTGGTGGCGCTGTCGATGTACTGGTTCTACTCGGTGCTGCTCGGCAAGCCGTTCTTCGGTATGTGAGCCACGGCGACCGGCCGGGGCCGGCTCAGTCCGCCTCGGGAACCATCGAGGCCAGGTAGCGCAGCCGCGCCACCTCGGCGCGCACGTACGGCGGACCACCGGAACGGCCGACCACGATCGCCCGGTCGCCGCGGACCGGGGCGCTCGCCACCACCGTCTCGACCCAGTCCGGGTACCAGCCGTGCGGCAGTTCGAGCGAGCCGGCGTCCTCGCTGGGAGCCAGCTTGGCCACGTGTTCGGGTTGCAGATCGGGTGCGAGGGCGGTGGCCGCCAGACAGGCGTGCGTCCGTCGGTCGACCAGCGCGGCCCACTGCGAATGGAAGGCAACCGGAGCGGACTCGAGCAATGCCTCGGCCGCGTGGTCGGGATCGTCGACCATCAGTTCCAGGGTCTCCATGTCGGTTTCCAGCCCGCCACCGCTGGGGTACCGCGAACACCACAGCACATGGACCTGGTCGATCTGCGTACAGGCGCTGACCGCATTGTCCGGCATCATCCCGTCGGGCAACGCCACGATGAAGTCGTCGACCGCGCGGTCCTCCTCCCGGCTGACGACCTCGACCGCATGGATGTCGGCGCCGATCGCGCCCAGTGCGGACGCCACCTGGCCGAGCATGCCCGCGCGGTTGGGCAGGGAGATCCGGATCAAGTACACGGGGCAGTTCCTTCAGGTGCTCGGGGGTAGCAGGGTCAGTGTAGGGGACCTGCGACGAAAGCCGGGGGTCCGCTATCGGGGGGACAGTGGTCCGGGGTCGGGCATGAAATATTGGGTAGCGGCATCCTTGACTAGGATTGCGGACAAGTGTTGCGGTCAGGTGTCGCTGCGCCCGGGGCTGTGTTGCGGTCGTGTCACATGTGACCGATGGGGTCACCTCGCCGGGGGCTCGGCCATCCGATCGTGTGATGCATCCCAGGAATGGAGAGTCCCTCGTGGCGTTGAGCGTGGAGGATGTGGCCAGGTTGTCCGACCTGGCCCGCATCGATCTGTCCCCTCAGGAGTTGGAGCACCTGGCTCCGCAGTTGGAGGTCATCCTCGAGGCGGTGGCCCGGGTGTCCGAACTGGACACCGAGGGGGTCGAGCCGACCTCGCATCCGCTGCCCCTGCGCAATGTGTTCCGGCCCGATGTGGTCCAGCCCTCGCTGACCAACGCCGAGGCACTGGCGATGGCCCCGGTGGCCGAGGACGAGCGATTCCGCGTCCCGCGGATCCTGGGGGAGGAGCAGTGACCGAGATTCTGCGGGCCGCCGCCACCGACCTGGCCGCCGCCATCGCCGCCGGTGAACTGTCCTCGGTGGAGGTCACCCGGGCACACCTGGACCGGATCGCCGAGGTCGATGACCGGGTGCACGCCTTCCTGCACGTGGACACCGAGGGCGCGCTCGCCCAGGCCGCCGCCGTCGACGCCGATCGGGCCGCCGGGAAGGAACTCGGCCCGCTGGCCGGCGTACCCCTGGCGCTGAAGGACGTGCTGACCCAGCGCGGGGTCCCCACTACCGCCGGGTCGAAGATGCTCGAAGGCTACCTGCCGCCCTACGACGCCACCGTGGTCAGCAGGCTGCGCGAGGCCGGGATCGTGATCCTCGGCAAGACCAACATGGACGAGTTCGCGATGGGCTCCTCCACGGAGAACTCCGCCTACGGCCCCACCCACAACCCGTGGGATCTGGACCGGACCCCGGGCGGGTCCGGCGGCGGTTCGGCCGCGGCGCTGGCCGCCTTCGAGGCGCCGCTGGCGATCGGAACCGACACCGGCGGCTCCATTCGCCAACCCGCCGCGGTGACCGGCACCGTCGGGGTCAAGCCCACCTACGGCGGGGTCTCCCGCTACGGCCTGATCGCCCTGGCGTCCTCGCTGGACCAGGTCGGTCCGTGCGCGCGCAACGTGCTGGACGCCGCACTGCTGCACCGGGTCATCGCCGGCCACGACCCGCGCGACTCGACCTCCGCGGCTGCCGCGGTGCCCGATGTGGTGGGGGCGGCCCGGCACGGCGACGTACGCGGGATGCGGATCGGGGTGATCCGTGAACTCGGCGGCGAGGGCTACCTGCCCGCGGTCGAGCAGGCCTTCCACGACACCGTCGAGCTGCTGTCGGCCCAGGGCGCGGAGGTCGTGGAGGTCTCCTGCCCGAGCTTCGACCATGCCCTGAGTGCCTACTACCTGATCCTGCCGGCCGAGGCGTCCTCGAACCTGTCCCGGTTCGACGCGATGCGCTACGGCCTGCGGGTCGGTGACGACGGCGAGCACTCCGCCGAGCAGGTGATGAACGCCACCCGTGGGGCCGGGTTCGGGGCCGAGGTCAAGCGGCGCATCATGATCGGCACGTACGCCCTGTCGGCCGGCTACTACGACGCGTACTACGGCACCGCCCAGAAGGTCCGTACGCTGATCATCCGCGACTTCGACGCCGCGTTCGAGCAGGTGGACGTGCTGGTTTCCCCGACCACCCCGACCACGGCCTTCCGGCTCGGCGAACGGGTGGATGACCCGCTGGCGATGTACAAGTACGACCTGTGCACGCTGCCGACCAACCTCGCCGGGAATGCCGCGGGTTCGTTCCCGGTCGGGCTGGCCGACGGGCTGCCGATCGGGTTCCAGGTGATCGCGCCGCCCCTGGCCGACGAACGGATCTACCGCGTCGGCGCGGTTCTGGAGCGGGAGCTCCGGGCTCAGTGGGGCGGGCCCCTGTTGGATCGGGTGCCGGCGCTGAACGGAAAGCAGGAGCAGCGATGAGTGAGACGTTGGTCGACTACGACACCGCGGTGGCGCAGTGGGACCCGGTGATGGGTCTGGAGGTCCACGTCGAGCTGAACACCGCCTCGAAGATGTTCTGTGGCTGCTCGACCGCCTTCGGTGCGGCGCCCAACACCAACGTGTGCCCGGTCTGCCTCGGTCTGCCCGGGGCGATGCCGACGGTGAACGCCAAGGCGATCGAGTCCGCGATCCGGATCGGGCTGGCGCTGAACTGCTCGATCGCGCCGTGGTGCCGGTTCGCGCGGAAGAACTACTTCTATCCGGACATGCCGAAGAACTACCAGATCTCCCAGTACGACGAGCCCATCGCGCACGACGGCTGGCTGGACGTCGAGGTGGACGGGGAAACCTTCCGGATCGAGATCGAGCGCGCGCACATGGAGGAGGACACCGGCAAGTCCACCCATGTCGGGGGCGCCACCGGCCGGATCCACGGCGCCGATTACTCCCTGCTCGACTTCAACCGGGCCGGGGTGCCGCTGATCGAGATCGTGACCCGCCCGATCGTCGGTGCCGGGGAGCGGGCTCCGCAGATCGCCCGGGCGTACGTGGCGGCCCTGCGGGACCTGATCAAGGCGCTCGGGGTCTCCGAGGCGCGGATGGAGCAGGGCAACCTGCGCTGCGATGTGAACGTGTCGCTGCGGCCGTCTCCGGAGCACGAACTCGGCACGCGGACCGAGACCAAGAACGTGAACTCGCTGCGTTCGGTCGAGGGGTCGGTGCGCTACGAGATCTCCCGGCAGGCCGCCGTTCTGGACGACGGACAGGCGGTGCACCAGGAAACCCGGATGTGGCAGGAGTCCACCGGGATCACCACCCCGGGGCGCTCGAAGGAGACCGCCGAGGACTATCGGTATTTCCCCGAACCCGATCTGGTGCCAATCGCGCCGGATGCCGACTGGGTCGAGCGCCTGCGGGCCACACTGCCCGAGCCCCCGGCCCAGCGGCTGCGCCGCCTGCAGAAGGAGTGGGGCTTCACCGACGCCGAACTGCGGGACGTGGTGAACGCCGAGGCCACCGGTCTGATCGAGGAGACCGTTGCCGAGGGCTGCTCCCCGGCGGCGGCGCGCAAGTGGTGGCTGACCGAACTCGCTCGACGGGCAAATGAGGCCGGGACGGAACTCAGCGAGCTCGGGATGCGTCCGAAGGCGGTGGCCGACATCCAACAGCTTGTTGAGGCGGGCACCATCAACGACAAGCTCGCCCGTCAGGTGATCGACGGGGTGCTGGCCGGGGAAGGTACGCCTGCCGAAGTCGTCGCCGCTCGGGGCCTGGCCGTGGTCTCCGACGACGGGGCGTTGTCGCATGCGGTGGACGCGGCCATCGGGAACAATCCGGCTGTTGCCGACAAGATCCGGGCCGGCAGGGTGCAGGCCGCCGGAGCCCTGATCGGGGACGTCATGAAGCAGCTGGGCGGGAAAGCGGACGCGGCGAAGGTGCGGGAACTCATCCTGACCAAGCTCGGGCCCGGGGCCTGACCCGGATCCGCCGTCGGCACAACAGACCACACAGACGCTGAGACTCGAGGAGAACGCGATGAGCGGACAGCAGGGTTGGGGCAACAACCCCGGCGGTGGATTCGGACAGCAGCCCGGTGGTGGCGTACCGAACCAGGGATGGGGCGGCCAGCCCGGCCAGGGCTCCGGCGGCGGCTACGGACAGCAGAATCCCGGTGGTGGCGTACCGAACCAGGGATGGGGCGGCCAGCCCGGCCAAGGCTCCGGCGGTGGGTACGGGCAGCAGAATCCGGGTGGTGGCTTCGGGCAGCAGAATCCGGGTGGTGGCTTCGGGCAGCAGAATCCCGGTGGTGGCTTCGGGCAGCAGGGCCCCGGCGGTACGCAACCCCTGCCGAACCAGGGTGGCTGGGGCCAGGGCCCGCAGACCGCGCCCGGCGGCGGTATGGGTGGCGGAACGGGCGGCCCCGGGGGGCCCGGCGGATACTCCCAGGGGCAGCAGCCGCCGAAGAAGAAGAAGGGCTGGCTGCTTCCGGTCCTCATCATCGTCGGCGTCCTGCTGGTCGGCGGCATCATCACCGCGGTCGTGGTGAACAGCAACAAGAGCAGCGACGGGGTGGCCCCGCCCCCGGTGCCGCCCAGCAGTTCCACGGCGAACCGGCCCACCGAAACGACCCGGAGCCCGCGGCCGACCTCCTCCTCGACCAGCCAGAAGCCGACCGGGGGCCAGACCTCCTCGGGCGGCAACAACTCCAAGAGTGTGCCGGGCAGCCTGCCGGCGTCCTTCGGCAGCTACTCCAAGATCGGTGAGTCCGGGAACGTGCTCGCCTATTCCGCCGGCAGCAAGCAGATCGGCGCGGTGGCGACGAACCTGCCGTACTCGGCGATCAAAGCGGCCGCGGACTCCGGGCAGATCACCGACGTGACCACGGTCGATGCCACGATGCTCTGCGGACAGATCCAGGGCTACCGGTCCTGTTTCCGCGAACTCAACGGAGGCTACCTGCAGGTCTCCGCGATCTCCGGCTTCACCGGCTCCGAGGAACTCGCGCAGGTCACCAAGCAGCTCTACGACGCACTCTGAGACCCGGCGAACGAGTGGAGACGACCATGTCCGCACAGCCTGCGCAGCCTGCCGCCGCGGCAGGCCGGATCCGGCGTACGGAGAGGGTGTGGTCGGTGACCATCATCGCGGTCGCCACGGTGCTGATCGCCGGGATCGTGGTGGCGCTGCTGGCCGTCGGGCCGAAGTTCTGGTTGAAGAGCGCGGACTCCGTTCTGCCGCATGCGATCACCGGGTTCGAGCAATCCGGTGGCGGCCCGCGCGACCGGGTCTACCTCGGCGAGTCCGGGGTGGCGGTCGCGGTGATCCGACGCGAGAGCTTCGCCGCGGCGAACAAGGACGGGCTGTCCCGGGTGGATGGCTCCACCTATTGCGGAGCTACCCCCGACCTGCCGCAGGCCTGTGTGAAGGAACTCGACGGGGGCACCCTGCTGGTCGGGATCACCCGGTCCGCCGGCGACGAGGTCGATGTGCGGGAAGTGACTCGGGAGATCTACCAGCGGCTGTGACGCTGACGCCCCCGGCGATGCGTGGTCTGGCTGCCCGCGGGTGCTGGTTGCTCCTAGCGGGGTCGGGTGGTTCCCGCGAGTACTCGTGCTGGGTCACGGGTGCTCGTGCCGGGTCGCGGGCCCGGATGTGGTGCGCGGGCCCTGCAGGGGCCGCGTGACCGAACTCGGCCCGCGCACCGGAAGTCAGCCCGCGGTCCGGCCGGGTTCCGCTGCAGTTGGGGCCTGCTCCCGGTGCCCGGTCTACTGGGGAGGCGGGGTCGGGTGGCTGTCCGCGGGTGCTCGTGCCGGGTCGCGGGCCCGGATGTGGTGCGCGGGCCCTGCAGGGGCCGCGTGACCGAACTC
>NZ_AUHH01000014.1 GCF_000423085.1 Granulicoccus phenolivorans DSM 17626 = NBRC 107789 = JCM 15570
CTGCGACTTCCACCCGCGAAACGAGCTCATCCTCTCCTCGAGAAAGGCCTCCGCGGTCGTCTGCTTCAGGATCGAAGTTGGCTCGTCGACCCCGCCTTCGGCGGTAATCCGATCCTCTTCACGCAGATAGGTCCAGTAGGCCTCCACGAACTCCGCCTGAAGCCGCTGGGTCTCCGCCTCCTCCGCAGTGCAGGCGACCGTTCCCAGGGTACAACTGGGTGCCACCGTCAGAGCTGACTCCTCCGCCCCCTCCGGCTCACCCCCACCACATGCGGTCACCAATAACACACCCAACGCAACAACAACACCAGCCACACGCATGACAACCTCGGCAAACTCGGGGGCGAGCACTCCCGCCGATCCTGCCCCACCCCAGGCCCCCAGAACACCCGGCCACCGACCTATCCACACCCAACATTGCGTGAACACACCATGACCAACCCGACCCCGGAACCCCGACCAACCGTCACTTTCGGTGCACCAAAATCCCGAACCCACACGCCCCGAACGACATTTCCCCCAGTCAGAGAAAAATCCACCCCAACCGGGAAAAATCTGCTGCACCGAAAGCGACGGTTTCGCGGTCAAGCCCAGCCGAAAACGCCACCGGGGCCGGTCCGCGCCTCACGCGGACCGGCCCCGGTATGCCGTACCTCCCGGTCGTTTCCCGACCGGGAGGAACCGAGTCAGTTCTCCAGGTAGTGGTCGTACCCGGGGATGGTCAGGAAGGCCGGGTACTCATCGGCCAGCGCCACCTCTTCGAACAACTTGCGGGCGTTGTCGAACTTGTCCCCCTCGGTGCGCGGCAGCTTGGTGAACTCCTCCTCGATCAACTGCTCGATCCAGTCCCGGGTCACCGTCTGCCCCTCGGCGGTCTTCGATCCGCAGTGGATCCACTGCCAGATCTGCGAGCGCGAGATCTCGGCGGTGGCCACGTCCTCCATCAGGTTGTTGATGCCCGCGGCACCGTTGCCCCGCAGCCAAGCCTCGAGGTAGCGGATGCCGACCTCGACGTTGGTCCGCACCCCGGCCTCGGTGATCTGTCCGCCCTCGATCTTCAGGTCGATCAGCGACTTGTCGTCGGGCACGACGTCCTCACGCAACCGGTCGATCTGGTTCGGCTTGTCCCCGAGCACCGCGTCGAACTCCTCGCGGCAGATCGGCACCAGGTCCGGGTGTGCGACCCAGGACCCGTCGAAGCCATCATTGGCCTCGCGCTTCTTGTCCTCGTGCACTGCGGCCAGTGCCTTCTCGGTCACCTGCGGATCGCGCCGGTTCGGGATGAACGCGGCCATGCCACCGATCGCGTGCACGCCCCGCCGGTGACACGCCCGGACCAGCTGCTCGGTGTAGGAGCGCATGAACGGAGTGGTCATCGTGACCTGCTTTCGGTCGGGAAGCACGAACTCCTCCCCGCGCAGCCGGAAATTCTTGATGATCGAGAAGATGTAGTCCCACCGACCCGCGTTCAGGCCACCCATGTGGTCGCGCAGCTCGTAGATGATCTCCTCCAACTGGAACGAGGCGGTGATCGTCTCGATCAGCACGGTCGCCCGGATGGTGCCGGGGATCCCGAACTTCTGCTCGGCGTGGTTGAACAGGTCGTTCCACAGCCGCGCCTCGAGGTAGGACTCGGTCTTCGGCAGGTAGAAGTACGGCCCGCGCCCCACCGACAGCAGGTGCTCGGCGTTGTGGAAGAAGTAGAGCCCGAAATCGACCACGCCGCCGGACATCCGCTCACCGTCCACGGTGATGTGCTTCTCCTCCAGGTGCCACCCCCGCGGCCGCATCACGATCGTCGGGGTCTGCTCGTAGGGCACCTGCAGGCGGTACTCCTTGCCCTCCGGCGAGGTGTACTCGATCTGGTCGCGGTTGGCGTCGTACAGGCTGACCTGGCCGCCGATCACGTTCTGCCAGTTCGGGGTGTTGGCGTCCTCCTGGTCGGCCAGCCACACCTTGGCGCCGGAGTTCAGCGCGTTGATCGTCATCTTCTTGTCGGTCGGACCGGTGATCTCGACGCGACGATCGGCCAGGCCCGGCCCGATCGGGGCGACCCGCCAGGAGTCGTCCTCGCGGATGTGCTTGGTCTCCTCCAGGAAGGTGGGGTTGAAGCCGGCGCCGATCTTGTCGCGCAGTTCCTGCCGCGCCTGCAGCAGTTCGGCGCGGCGGCCGGCGGCGATGTCGTGCAGTTCGACCAGAAAGTCCAGCGCCTCGGGGGTCAGGATCCGCTCCTGGCCCTCGACCGGAGCGCCGTTGATCTCAATGCGGGAGTTCACAATTGGGTCCTTTCGTTGCAACCTCGACAGACGACCGGACCCAAGTCTTCCCTGCTCGCCGACCGGCCGGTCCGCGGGGTAGGACGACCGGGTCGGTCCTGGCGCTGGGGCGCTTCCTGCGCCACTCGCGAACAACAATGCTGGAAAAGGGCGCCGTCGGTGCACGAAACCGAACGAAAGATTTTGAAATCTTCTCTACACTGAAAAGGTGACCGCTCCCGCCTCGGCTCTGCCCGTCCGGCAGACTCCCGCCGCCGATCTTCTCGACAGTTTCTCCGTCGGCCGCCACCTGCGCCAGCTGCGCAAGCAGCACAACCTGACCCTCGCCCAGGTCTCCACCGCCACCGGCATGGCGTCCTCCCAGCTCTCGATGCTGGAGAACGGCAAGCGGGAGGCCAAGGTGTCCCAGTTGCACAAGCTCGCCCAGTTGTACGCCGTGAGCCTCGACACGCTGACCTCCGGCACCCCCGACCGGCGCACCGCGCTGGAGATCGAGCTGGACCGGGCGATGAACTCCCCGCTGGCGCAGCAGCGAAATCTGCCCCAGGTGCGCATCTCCCCGCGGATGTCGACCGAGGTGCTGGAGGCGCTGGTCGGTCTCTACCGCGAGATCGAGCATCAGGCCGATCAGACCGCCGCTACGCCCGAGGAGGCCCGGCGGGCCAATGTCGACCTGCGGGCCGAGATGCGGGCCCGCAACAACTACTTCCCCGAGCTCGAGGCCGAGGCCGGCAAGCTGCTGGCGAAGGTGGACTATCACCAGGGTCCGCTGTCCCAGCACGCGATCGGCGCGATCACCGAACACCTGGGTTTCACCCTGCACCACGTGACCGACCTGCCCCACTCGACCCGGTCGGTGACCGACCTGGACCAGATGCGGATCTACCTGCCGCAGGCGCGCAACTCCGACCACGATCCGCGCACGGTGCTGCTGCAGGCACTGGGCCACTACGTCCTGGGCCACCGGGCGCCGACCAACTACGGCGACTTCCTGCGCCAACGGGTGGAGACCAACTACTTCGCCGCGGCGCTGCAGATGCCGGAATCCTCGACGGTGCTGCACCTGCGCACGGCCAAGAAGAACAAGCAGTTGGCCGTGGAGGACCTGCGGGACTCGTTCGCGGTCTCCTACGAGTCGGCTGCCCACCGGATGACGAACCTGCTCACCCACCACCTGGAACTACCGGTGCACTTCCTGCGGGTGCACGAATCCGGCACGATCTACAAGGCCTACGAGAACGACGGGGTGTGTTTCCCCGCCGATCACACCGGCGCGATCGAGGGGCAGCCGGTGTGCCGGTTCTGGACCGCCCGGCAGGTGTTCGAGGTGGCCGACCAGTTCAACTCCTTCGACTCCTACACCGATACCCCCAGCGGCACCTTCTGGTGCACCGCCCGGGTCGAGCATGCCTCCGGCGGCGATTTCGCGACCAGCCTGGGAGTGCCGTACGTGCACGCCAAGTGGTTCCGCGGCCGGATCACCAAGTACCGCGACACCTCCAGCTGCCCCGATGAGCGGTGCTGCCGCCGCCCGCCGGAGCGGATGGCGCGCCAGTGGGAGAAGCGGGCCTGGCCGAGCGCCCGCGCCCACTCGCACCTGCTCGCCGCGCTGCCGCCGGGTGCCTTCCCCGGGGTGGACGAGATGGCGGTGTACGCCTTCCTCGAGGCGCACGCCGAGGACTGAGCGCTCAGACCGCCGCGGCCAGCACCAGGGCCGTCGCCACCGCCGCGGTGGCCGCCTCGTGTCCCTTGTCCTCCGCCGATCCGGGTAGCCCGGCCCGGTCCCGGGCCTGCTGCTCGTTGTCACAGGTGAGCACCCCGAACCCGACCGGGGTCCCCGAGGTCACCGAGACGTCGGTCAGCCCCATCGTGGCCGCCTGGCAGACGTACTCGAAGTGCGGCGTACCGCCCCGGATCACCACGCCCAGCGCGACCAGTGCGTCGTAGCGTTCGGCGAGCCGACCGCACACCACCGGCAGTTCGAAGGCGCCCGGGACCCGGATCAGGTCCGGGTCGGTGATCCCGGCATCGGCCAGGCCACGCCGGGCGCCGCCGATCAGTCCGTCCATCACCTCGGTGTGCCAGGAGGCGGCGACGATCGCGACCTTCAGGTCGGGGGCAGCGACGTCGAGGGTGGGAGCTCCGTGTCCGGCCATGATTCAGGCGCCTTTCTGGGTGTGTTCGAGGTTGGTGTGGTCCGGATCGACGGGCAGCACCGGGATCCGGTGTCCCATCCGGTCCCGCTTGGTGCCCAGGTAGCGGGCGTTGTGCGGGTTCGATCCGGTCAGTGAGGGGATCACCTCGCTGACCTCGACCCCGAACTCCCGCAGTGCGTTGACCTTGGCGGGATTGTTGGTCAGCAGCTTCACCCGGTCGATGCCGAGGTCGGTCAGGATCGCCGCCGCCGCGCCGTACTCACGCGCATCGATCGGCAGCCCCAGTTCGACCTGGGCGTCCACGGTGTCGAAGCCGCCGTCCTGCAGTTCATAGGCGGCCAGCTTCTGCAGCAGCCCGATCCCCCGACCCTCGTGGCCGCGCAGATAGACCACCGCGCCGCCGTGCTGGGCGACATGGGCCAGGCCGTGGTTCAGTTGCGGACCGCAGTCGCAGCGCATCGACCCGAACACGTCCCCGGTCAGGCATTCCGAATGCAGCCGCACCGCGGGCGGATCCCCGATCAGCCCGAGCGGGGAGATCAACGCCATGTGTTCGGCCCCGGTCCGCAGGTCGCGGTACCCGTGGACGGTGAAGGTGCCCCATTCGGTCGGGAGCCGGGTGGTCGCGGTCCGTTCGATCCGCGGCCGGGGCGCGATGCTGGCGGCCGCGTCGATCGGATCGTGGGTGCGGCGCCACTGGGCCAGTTCCTCGATGGTGATCACCGGCAGGTCGAACTTCTCCCCCAGCCGCAGCACGTCGGGAGTCCGCATCATCGACCCGTCATCGTGGACGAGTTCCCCGATCACCCCGACCGGCTGCATCCCGGCCAACCGGCACAGGTCGACGGTGGCCTCGGTGTGCCCACGGCGGACCAGCACCCCACCGGTACGCGCGCGCAGCGGCACCACATGGCCGGGGCGGCGGAAGTCACCGGGGGTGGCGTCCGGGTCGGCGAGCAGGCGTACGGTCAGCGCCCGGTCGTGGGCACTGATCCCGGTGGTCGTGCCGACCGCCGCGTCGACGGTGATGGTGTACGCGGTGCGCAACAGGTCGGTGGACTGCTCGACCATCAGCGGGAGCTCCAGCCGGTCGGCCCACTCCTCGGGCATCGGCGCACACAGATAGCCCGAGCTGTACCGGATCGCCCAGCCCAGCCATTCGCTGGACAGGCCCTCGCCGGCGAGGATCACATCCCCCTCGTTCTCCCGGTCGGCATCGTCGAGGACCAGCACCGGCTTGCCGACGCGCAGTGCCGCCAGCGCCTCCTCGATCGCGGCAAACTCACTCATCGGTCTTGTCCTCCTCCTGTGACGCCCGATTCAGGCGTTCGACATATTTGGCGATCACATCGACCTCCAGATTCACCCGGTCCCCGGGCCGGCGCCGCCCCAGCGTGGTCAGCGCCAGGGTGGTCGGGATCAGCGAGACGCTGAACGTGTCGTCGGTGACCGCCGACACCGTCAGCGACACCCCGTCCACGGTGATCGAGCCCTTCTCCACCACATAGCGGGCCAGCGCCGGCGGCAGATCGAAGGTCAGCACTTCCCAGCGGTCGCCGGGTTCGCGGGTGAGCAGGACGGCGGTGCCGTCCACGTGCCCCTGCACGATGTGCCCACCGAAGCGGCCGTCGGCGGGCATCGCGCGTTCCAGGTTCACCGGATCGCCCACCGCGAGCGAGCCCAGGCTCGAGCGGTGCAGGGTTTCGGCCATCACGTCCACGCTGAAGCTCTCGGCATCGGAGTCGACCACGGTCAGGCACACGCCGTTGACGCTGATCGAGGCGCCGTGGGTGGCGTCGGAGACCACCAGGGGGCCGCGCAGCCGTAGTACCGCGGAGTCGGTCGCCGGCTCGATCGCGGCGACCTCCCCCAATTCTTCAACGATTCCGGTGAACATGGGCTTCCTCCTGGGCAGATCCGATGGGGTGGGTGGTTGATCCGGGCTGGGCGGGAGCCGACGGGGTCGGCTCCAGGGTCAGGCGCAGATCCGCGCCGATGCGGCGGACGTCGCCGAACTGCAGTCGGGTGATCCCGGTGATCGTGGTGATGCCGAGGTCGCCGATCGCGGTCGCGCCGGCGCCGAGCAGGGCGGGGGCGAGGTAGGCGTAGGTGCGATCGACCAGTCCGGCGCGCCAGAAGGCCGCGGCCAGCCGCGGGCCACCCTCGAGCCAGACCCGGCGGATGTCGCGGCGCTGCAGTTCGGCGAGCACGTCAGCCGGGGATCCGCTCAGCTGCAGGGTTTCGGCGGCGGTGTCGCGGACCCGGGCGTCGGCGGGGATCTCGGTCCGCCCGACGACGACCCGCAGCGGCTGCCGGTCGCGCAGGGTGCCGTCGGGCCAGCGTACGGTCAACTGCGGATCGTCGGCGAGGACGGTTCCGGTGCCGACCAGGATCGCCCCGGCCGTGGCGCGCAGGTCATGGACGTCGGCGCGAGCGGCGGGGCCGGTGATCCATTGCGAGGTGCCGTCGGCGGCCGCGCTGCGCCCGTCCAGAGTGGCGGCGTACTTCCAGATCACCTGGGGCCGGTGCCGGGTGACCGCGAAGCCCCAGGCCTCGTTCAGCGCCTCGGCCGCCGCGGCCAGATCGGGCGCGACCGTCTCCCCGGACGCCACCTCGACCCCGGCGGCGCGCAGGGTGGCCGCCCCGCCGCGGGCACTCGGGTTCGGATCGCTCGCGGCGTGGACGACCCGGACGATGCCGGCGGCCAGCAATGCCTGGGCGCAGGGTCCGGTCCGGCCGGTGTGGTTGCACGGCTCCAGGCTGACGTACGCCGTTCCCCCGGCGGCAGCCGCCCCGGCCGCCCGCAGGGCCTCGACCTCGGCGTGCGGCGTACCCGCACCGTGGTGGAATCCCTCCCCCACGATCGCCCCGGTCGGGTCGGTGATCACCGCCCCCACCCGGGGATTGGGGTCGGCGAGCGGCCCCAGCGCGGCCAGTGTCAGCGCGCGCTGCAGCAGATCCCGGTCCCGGGCCGGCAGTGGCGTCATCCGATCCTCCTCGAACACTTCCGCGGGACACGCAGTCATGCCCCGCCGTACGCAGGGGATCGAGGGAGGAAACACGGGCGTGACCGACGGCATCACGAGGATGCCACCAACACCGAGTGGACCCACCACAATGGGCACCCACCCATTGCGCCGGGGCCTGCCGGCCACGTACGCGCTGCCTCCCATCCGGACTTTCACCGTCGGTCTCGGAATTTCACCGAGTCAGCCGACCACCCGTTGCGGGGTGACCGGTTCGCGGACTATCACCGCCGGTTCGGAATTACACCGACCCCGGAGCACGTGCTACACAGTATGCCTCATTGCGGCGAGTCCTGCCGACCGGTCCGTTCCGGCCACCGAACCGCGGGTCGGTTATGTTCGGGACGCGAACCGACTCGGTTTCTGGGCCGAATCAGGCCTACGCTCGTGTTCATGAGCCGGATCAACGTATTGGGCGAGACCCTCGCCGGAATGGCTGCCGCGGCGCGGTTGGCCAAACTGGGCCATGAGGTCACCCTGATCAGCGACCCCGCTGCCGAAGCGGAGTTGGCATGCACCCCGCCCCTGCCGGAACTGCTGATGCTCCCCGCCGCCTGGCGGGACCTGTTCAAGAAGTCGGGCCGCCCGTTGGAGGCCGAACTGGCCCGGGCCGGGTGGCAGTTGCGCGCGGTGCCCTCCCGCGAGGTGCCGACCAGCCACGGCACCTTCGTCCTGCCGACCGATCGGGGCGAACAGTTCGTCGCGATCCGGGAGGCCTTCGGCACCGAGTACGCCACCTCCTGGCGCGACCTGCTCGACGGCCTGGGCCAGATCTGGCAGGCCCGACGGCTGTCCGGGATGGAGGCCGAACTCCAGCCGGAACACCTTGCGGAGATGAGCAGCACCTGGTGGTGGCACACCACCGTCGCCGAGGTGGCCACCGCCGTCGACCACCGGGTGCTGTCCCCGCTGGTGCTGGCCAGCGCCCAGGACGACGACCCCGAGCACTCCCCGGCCGCCGACACCATGTGGCTGAATGTGGAGCGGACCTTCGGGCTGTGGCAGGTCACCGATTCGGTCGGGATCCCGGTCGGCAACCAGGCGTTGATCACCGCCCTGCGGACCCGGCTGGAGACCCGCGGGGTACGCCGCGCCGACGAGCCGCCGGCCCACGCGGATGCCACGGTGGTGGCGTACGGGGAGATTCCGCGTCGCAAGGGGCTGCTCGGCCGGCGCCGGCCGGTCCCCTGGCATCAGCGCACCGGGCCCCGGTTCGAGGGGCGCTACACCTGCGGGCGGCACACCACAGCCGGGTCGAACGTTACCGGGCAGTTGCTGTCGGCCGCGCTGGCCACCTATGCGGTGCATCTGGACCTGACCGGGGTGAACGTGCACCCCAGCAACCGGGAGCTCAGCATCAGCCGGCTGGGCTGAGCGCGACCGAATCCGAACCGGGGAGCGAAACCGGACTTTCGTCCTCAGCGATTCTGCGGCGTAGACTCAGTTGTCTGTCTCCTGGGAGGACTCCGGTTTGACTTCGCACGATCGCACCCTGGACCGTCCGTCGAGCGACCGCAATGGATCGCCGGACTCCGAGGAACCCCTCGACCATTCCCACGATGCCGTCCTGGCCCGGGAAATTGCGATCGAGCAGCGCCACGTCGATCGGGTGTACGACCGCCTCGGGGACGCCCATCGCTCCGCCGAACAGGTGGCGGCCCAGGGGAAGACCCTGTTCGAGCGCGATCGTGCCGACTTCGTCCGCGAGGAGGACGGGACCGGGCTGTTCGAGCGCGATGTGTTCGCCTTCCAGTCGGCCCGCCGGTTGGCCACGCTGAATGCCGAGCACGAGGGGTTGGTGTTCGGCCGGCTGGATCTGTTGGCCGAGGAGATCCGCTACATCGGCCGGATCGGCGTCCGCGACGAGGACTACGAGCCGCTGGTGATCGACTGGCGCGCCCGCGCCGCCGAGCCCTTCTACCGGGCGACCTCCGCCGAACCGATGGAGGTCATCCGGCGCCGGGTGCTGCGCTCGCGCAGTGACCGGGTGATCGGCATCGAGGACGACCTGATCGACGGCGAGAACGCTCCCGAGGACATGGTGGTGATCGGCGAGGGCGCCCTGATGGCGGCCCTGAGCCGGGCCCGCGGACCCCGGATGCGGGACATCGTGGCCACCATCCAGGCCGAGCAGGACGAAGCGATCCGCGCCCCCTATCACGGGTTCACCATCATCGCCGGCGGCCCGGGCACCGGAAAAACGGTGGTGGCGCTGCACCGCGCGGCGTACCTGCTGTATTCGAACCGGCGGCGCTTCGAGAACGGCGGCGTGCTGGTGGTAGGCCCGTCGCGGGTCTTCATGAACTACATCGAACGGGTGCTGCCCAGCCTGGGCGAGGACTCGGTGACGCTGCGCGCGCTCGGGTCGGTCGCCTCCGATGTCTTCGGGTTCCGCACCGAACGGATCGATTCGGCCGAGGCCCATGCGATCAAGGGGTCGCTGCGGATGCTGCCGCTGCTGCGCCGGTTGATCAACGAACCGGTGCCCACCGGCGACCCCAGCGCCGGCGAGGCCACCGAGCTGCGGCTGCGGCTCACCGTGAAGGGCGAGGTGTTCACCATCGGCGCGGCCCAACTCGAACGCATCCGGACCGAGGTACTGCGCCATCAGAAGGTCAACCAGGCCCGGCCCTCGGCCGAGGCGGCGCTGCTGACCGCGCTGTGGCAGAAGAAGCCGGCCGATCTGGACCTGGAGCGGGCGGAGTTCGAGGAGTACGTCACCGAGTCCCAGGCCTGGCAGGACTTCCTGCCGCAGTGGTGGCCGTCGCTGCGCGCCACCCGGGTGCTGCGTCGGCTGGCCGATCCGGAGTTGGTCCGCCGGGTCGCCGCCGATCAGCTCTCCCCCGAACAGATCCGGATCCTGGCCGATTCGTACGCCGAACACACCGACTGGTCGATCGACGATTCCGCACTGCTGGACGAACTGGCGTACCGGCTGGGCCCGGTCACCGAGGAGACCGAGACCGAGGTTCCGCTGTTCCTGGCCGACGGCACCGACGTCACCGAGGTGGTGACCACGATGGAGCGGGTGCAGGCCCGGGTCACCGAGCGGGAGGAGTACGACGACGACTTCCGCACCTACGCCCACGTCCTGGTCGACGAGGCGCAGGACGTCACGCCGATGGCCTGGCGGATGTTGCGCCGCCGCGGCGCCCAGGCCTCCTGGACCGTGGTCGGCGATCCGGCCCAGAGTTCCTGGCCCGATGCCGCCGAGACCGACCGGGCGATGACCGATCTGGTCGGCAAGGCACCGGTACGCCGGTTCCGGATGAGCACCAACTACCGGTCCCCGGCGGAGGTGTTCAACCTGGCGGCCAAGGTGGTCGTCGAGGCGTACCCGGACGCCGACCTGCCCACCGCGGTCCGCTCGACCGGGGTCGAACCGGCCCTGCTGACCACCACCCCCGCCGATCTCATCGACACGATCATCGAACAGGTCACCGAGCTGGGCGAGGTGGTCGAGGGCAGCATCGGAGTGATCTGCCCGCCCAGCCGGATCGCCGCGGTGACCGCGGCCCTGCTGCCCGCCGCGGCGAACGGATCCGGCGAGGCAGCCGGGGCGAACGGATCCGGCGAGGCAGCCCGGACCGCCGGCTCGCCACTGCCCGCCGAGATCGCCGAACGGCTGGTCGTGATCGGCCCGCTGGAGGCCAAGGGGCTGGAGTATGACGCGGTGCTGGTCGTCTCCCCCGACGAGATCGTGGCCGAGTCGCCCGGCGGGGTCCGCGTCCTCTATGTGGCGCTGACCCGGCCCACCCAGCGGCTGGTCACCCTCGACCTGACCGGGGGCGGACGGTGGCGGCGATCTCTCGGGTCGCGCGGGACCGATTGAGCGTGTAGTAGTGCAGCCCCGGCGCTCCCCCGGCCAGCAGGGCCTGGGAGAGCTCGGTGGCGATGTCCACGCCGACCTTGCGGACGTCCTCGGGGTTGTCGGCGACCGCGTGCAGCCGGTCGGTCACCCGGGCCGGCAGTTCGGCGCCGGACAGGGCCGCGAACCGCTCGATCTGCTTGATGTTGGTGACCGGCTGGATGCCGGGAATGATCGGCAGGTCGCAGCCCAGGGCCCGGACCCGCTCGACCAGGCGGAAGTACGCGTCCGGATCGAAGAACAGCTGGGTGATGGCAAAATCGGCGCCCGCCTCGGCCTTGTCCACCAGGATCCGGGCATCCAGGTCGAAGTCGTAGTGCTCGGGATGGGCATCGGGGAACGCCCCCACCCCGACACAGAAGTTGCCCAGGCTCTTCACCAGCCGGACCAGCTCGGTGGCGTTCTGCAGCCCGTCGGGATGTGCCTGCCACGGCACCGTCGGCCCACCGGGCATATCGCCGCGGACCGCCAGAATGTGCCGGATCCCGGCCTCGGCATAGGACCCCAGGACGTGCCGCAGCTGGCTCACCGGTTGCGACACACAGGTCAGATGGGCCATCGTGCGCAGGCCGGTCTCCCGCTCGATGTCGCGGGTGATCCGGATCGTGCGGTCCCGGTTCGAGCCGTTCGCGCCGTAGGTGACCGACACGAAGTCCGGCCGCAGCCGCTGCAGCTCGCGCAGGGTCTGCCACAGCTGCTGTTCGGCGGCCTCGTCCTTCGGCGGGAAGAACTCGAAGGAGAACAGCGGCTCGCCGCCCTCGGCGAGCAGGTCGGCAATGGTGGCGGTCCGCGAGGCGGTTCGGGGTGCGGGCATGCCGCAAAGATAGGCGACGCCACTGGATCGGGCCCCCTAGGCTCAGGGTATGGTCCAGTTCCTTGATCCCGCCGTTCCCGTCTCGCCCGCGCTCCGAGCGGCCATCGGTGCCCAGATCACCGATTTCCTGGCCCGCCAGCAGCCGGTGCTGGAGGCGATGGGTCCGGAGATGTCGGATCTGGCCGAGCTGGCCGCGGCCTTCACCGCCGGCGGCAAGCGGCTGCGGCCGGCCTTCGCCGTGTGGGGGTACGCCGCGGTCGCCGGGGAGCCCGACGACACCGCCGCCGCGTCACTGCTGCAGGCGGCCGCCAGTCTGGACCTGCTGCACGTCTCGGCGTTGATGCACGACGACGTGATGGACGCCTCCGACACCCGGCGCGGGATGCCCTCGGCGCATCGGCAGTTGGAGGCCCGGCACACCGCGCGCGGCCTGCTCGGCTCGGGGGCCGACTTCGGGCGCGCCGGCGCGATCCTGCTCGGCGACCTGCTGCTGGTCTGGTCGATGGAGATGCTGGACACCGCGGGGCTGAGTGAATCGGCCCGGGCGCGGGTCCATCCGCTGGTGCATGCGGTGCGCACCGAGGTGACCTGTGGGCAGTACCTCGATGTGCTGGCCCAGCACCGGCCCCGCTCCGCGGATGCGGCGGCGGCATTGGCCGAGGTCAACCGGGTGGTGGAGTACAAGACGGCCAAGTACTCCGTGCAGCGCCCGGTCCAGATCGGCGCCGCCCTGGCGGCCGGTTCGGCCGCGCAGCAGGCGGCGCTGGCGGCGTACGGATCACCGCTGGGGCGGGCCTTCCAATTCCGCGACGACCTGCTGGGGGTGTTCGGGGACTCCGCGATCACCGGAAAACCCGCCGGGGACGATCTGCGGGAGGGCAAGCGCACGGTGCTGCTGGCCGAGGCGTACGCCCACCTCGGCACCGCCGCCGCGGCCCGGCTGGATGAGCTGGTCGGCAATCCGGACCTGACCGCCGACGGGGTCGCCGAGGCCCGCACCATCATCGCCGAGTCCGGGGCCGAGCAGCGGGTGGAGGCGCTGATCGCCGAGGCGTTCGACACCGCCGTCGCCGCGCTGGATGCCGCCGAGTTCACCGACCTGGGCCGGGCCGGCCTGATCGGCCTGGCCGAGGCCACCGTACGCCGGGCCCACTGAGCCCGCTCCTCAGCCCGCACCGGCTCAGACCAGCACCGGCTCAGACCAGTACCAGGGCGAACGGTGGGGTGAGCCGGGTGCGTTCGCTGAACAGGTCCAGCACGATCGCCCAGTCCCGGGGCTGGGCGATCGCCAGGTCGGCCCAGCCGGTCCACAGCACCGCGGTCGGTTCGGTGAGGTCGGTCAGCACGTCCCACAGTGCGTCGAGGTTGCGGCCGAAGTAGCTCGGCAGGCTCATCTCCCGGGCCAGGGCGGCCAACAGCCCCGCCTTGTCCGAAGCGGTCACCGCGTACGTGTGCCAGCCGGGGAGATTGTCGGGATCGACACTGCCCCGGTAGATCCCGCCGCGCCCGGCGTACAGGTCGGCGGTGTTGTGGTGCGCCGGGGTGGTCATCGGCGGATCCGGGCGAAGGTGGCGTAGTGGTCGTCGGTCCAGAAGTAGACCTTGTTGTTGTTGCCGGTGACGATGCGGCGCGCCCCGCGGTCGTTCTCGCCCGGGGTCACCACGGTGTACTCCCGGTAGTAGCCGCGCGGCTGGTCGGGCAGGACGCGCTCGAAATTCCCGAAGGTGGCGCCGTCCTTGTCATAGGGATAGGGGCCACCCCGGTCGATCAGGGTCAGCGTGTCCCGGGCCTGGGCAGGCAGGGCGGAGGCATCGATCCAGCGCAGCCCGGTCTCCGGATCGGTCGCCTGCTGCGCACTGCCCTGCTTGCTCTTCTGTTGGTCCGTGCCCGAGCTGCGCGAGGCGGCCGCGGAGGGAGCCGCCCCGGCTGTCTTGGTGGCAGCGCTGTCGGCGTGGGTGGCCGGGTTCGCGGAGCCGGCCCGACCGGAGGTGCCCGACCCCGGCTGGAGCAGCAGGGCCACCACCACCGCGATCGCCACGACCACGGCCGCGGCCCAGGACAGGGTGCGACGCGACAACTTCACCGGCGACCCCCACGCTTGCGCTGCGGGCCCCGGAAGGCCTTGGCCAGATAGTCCTGCATCGCCGGATCCTCGTTCCAGGCGCGGCGCAGCCGGTTCGCCAATCGTTCGGCGGTGGCCTGCGGATCGGTGGACTCGGCCAGAGCGCGGATCACGGCGATCCGCCGGGCCCCGGCGGCCAGCACCTCCTCCAGGTTGTCCTCACTGACTCCGCCGCCGGCGAACCAGGGTCGGGATTCGATGTCCCCGGGTGGGGCCACGGTCGCGGCGTATCGCACCAGGTCCGTCCCGCCGGACGCATCGGGGAAGTCCGGGGTCGGATAGACCGGGCCGACGGTGAGGTAGTCCACGTCGGGATCGGCCAGGGCGGCGTCGATCTGCTTCGGGGTCCGGGCGCCCTGACCGATCAGCCCCCACTGATGCAGGGACGGGCGGGCCTGCTTCGGGGCGATCCCCCCGGGGCGCAGATGCAGCACATCGGCCTGGAACGCCCGGGCCACCGTCGGGGAGTCGTTGACCACCACCAACCCCTCGAACGGGAAGGAGAGTTCCCGCAACTTCTCCAGCGCCGCCAGCTCCTGGCGCTCGGTCAGCCCGGGCTGGCGAATCTGGATGACGTCGACCCCACCGTTCAGGCAGGCAGAGACGAACTCGATGAAGTCGCCCTGGCGTTCCCGCAGATCGGTGCACATATACAGGCGGGCAAGCCGCAGCCGCACATCGAGGCCCATCAGAACAGTCACCCATCCAGCCTACCGAACCGCTGCCGCGCGGGCGTCGATCGACGGGCCCCCGGGCCGGGCCGCCGCGGGCGGATGTGAGCAGTACCGCACCACGGCGGGGTTGCAGAGCATTGCCCAGCCCCAGCGGGATCGGTACCGTGGAACAAAAGGAGCGACGATGCTGATCAAGGTCAACGGAGAAGTCCGCGACATCCCCGAAGGCACCACGGTGGCCGACCTGGTGACCACTATCTCCGACGGGAACTACCGCGTGCTGGTCGACGGGCGGTCACTGGAGCCGCGGGAGTGCGCCAAGCACCTGCTGGACGACGGTTCGATCGTCGAGATTCTGCACTGCCGGCACGACTGACCCTCTCGCCCCAGCCGTCACATCGCCACATCTGTCACACCAGCCTGATCCGTCACACAGGCAAACCGGGCACACGGCGCGTCGGTAACGAGCCGGTTGCGGCCCGCTCCCTAGAATCGACACCAGCCAGCACGGCCTTCCCCTTCTTCCCCGAACCGTGACGGAGCATTCTCGTGACGATGACCAGCGTGAGCGACCCCTTGGTCGGTACCCTCCTCGACGGACGGTACGAGATCCGGGCCCGTGTTGCTCGGGGCGGCATGGCCACCGTCTACCGAGCGATGGATCGCCGATTGACCCGTGAGGTCGCGATCAAGGTGATGCACGAGGGCCTGGGCGACGATCAGGATTTCGCCCGCAAGTTCGACCGCGAGGCGCGCGCGGCGGCCAAGCTGTCCCACCCCAACATCGTCTCGGTGTTCGACCAGGGAGTCGACCTGGGCCGCCCCTACATCGTGATGGAGTATGTGGCCGGGCGTACGCTGCGCAACCTCATCTCCCGCGAGGCACCGCTGGACCCGCTGCGCGCCCTGGAGATCACCGACCAGATCCTGTCGGCCCTGGTGGCCGCGCACGAATCCGGCCTGGTCCACCGTGACGTGAAGCCGGAGAACGTGCTGATCTCCCATCGGGGCCAACTCAAGGTGGCCGACTTCGGCCTGGCCCGGGCGGTCACCGCGCAGTCCTCGACCGCGACCCAGGGCCTGCTGATCGGAACCGTGTCCTACCTGCCGCCGGAGCTGGTCACCACCGGCAAGGCCGACACCCGCAGCGATGTCTACTCCACCGGCATCGTGCTGTTCGAGATGCTGACCGGCTCGAAGCCGCACACCGGGGACACCCCGATCCAGGTCGCGTACGCCCATGTGCACAACGATGTCCCGGCGCCCTCGACGCTGTGCAGCCACGATTGGCGTACCTCCCGCTCGGGCATCCCGCCCTACCTGGACGCCCTGGTCCGGGCCGCGACCCGGCGCGAACGCGATGAGCGACCCGACGATGCGCGGACCATGCTGGGGATGGTCCGCACCGCTCGGGAGGCGCTGTCCTCCGGGGTGATGGACGACCCGTCGCTGACCCTGCAGTTCTCCCAGACCTTCGCCGGGTCCAACGAGCCGACCGCGGTGGTGGCTCCCCCGCCGCCCACCCCGCCGACGCCGCCGACCCCGGTCAGCCCGCACAGCACCGCCCTGCACGCCAGCCGGCGGATCCCCGTGCGGCCCTACTCCTCGCGTTCGCAGTCGGCCTCCAGCCCGGCGATGATGGACGCCTACGACCGCTTCGAGGCCCCCGAACGCGAGGTCGTCTCCGCGATCCCGCTCCCGGTCGCCGCGGAGGACGAGGCCCCGGTCCGGCCGGCGAAGTCCGCCAAGCAGGCCGCGTCCACCAAGCAGGCCGCGTCGGCGAAGTCTGCCGCGTCGAGCGGCGCCCCGCGTACGCTCGCCGCCCGGGTCCGGGGTCTGCTGTCCGGCGCGAACCGCCCGACGTCGACACCGGCCACGCCGGCCCCCGCCGCGGCGAAGGCCCCGGTGGTCACCGCTGGGACAGCCCCGGCGGCCGGGAAGAAGGTCGCCCCGCAGCCCCCGATCCCCGACCCCGTACCGGCCCGGAAGCCGGCCGCCGGCCCGGTCCGGTCCACCGCCCACCCGTCCACCGCACACCAGCGCACCGTGTTCCGGCGTCGCCGCACGCTCCTGATCGGCCTGCTGCTGGTGCTGCTGGCCGTCGGTGGCGGCGTCGGCTACTGGTACGCCGAGGGCCGCTGGACGACCAGCCCGCAGTTCGCGAACCAGCCGGTGGACCAGGCGGTCCGGGCGGCCCAGGCGGCCGATGTGACCGTGACCCAGGAGGACGCGTTCGACGAGACGGTTCCGGCCGGGGCGGTGATCAGCTCAGATCCCGCCGCCGACACCCGCCTGCTGCGTGGCAGCAGCGTGCACCTGGTCGTCTCGCGCGGCCCGGAACGGTTCGCGATGCCCGAGGTGGCCGGTAAGTCCCGCGACGAGGCCCAGCAGGCGTTGGCCGGGGTCAATCTGAAGGTCGGGAAGGTCACCGAGTCCTGGAACGCCGAGGTCCCGGCCGGAAAGGTGGTGGAGGCCTCGGCCGCCCCCGGGGACCAGTTGAAGCGGGACACCGCGATCGACCTGACCGTCTCCAAGGGCCCCCAGCCGATCAAGATCGAGGACTGGACCGGCCGCTCCACCACCGACGCGAAGGCGGCGCTGGAGAAGGCCGGATTCACCGTGAAGGTGACCAGTGAGTACTCGAACACCCCGCAGGGCAATGTGGCGCGCCAGGATCCGAAGAACGGTGCCGGGATGCGCGGCGGCACGATCACCCTGGTGGACTCCAAGGGTCCGCTGATGGTGAAGGTGCCCGAGGTGAAGGCGATGAGTGCTCAGGACGCCCGCGGGGTGCTGGAGAAGGCCGGCTTCAAGGTGGAGACCACCAAGGCGCCGAACTACGTAGGGTTGGAGGCGGTCTCGGAGACCAACCCCGCCGGCGGCACCGAGGTGGCCCAGGGGTCCACGATCACCCTCAGCCTCGTCTGAACCGGTCCCGTCCGAACCAACCTCGTTCGAACCGGCCGGGTGCGGCCCCCGGGTGGCCGCGCAGCCGGCCACGGGCCAAGATGGACCCATGACTTCCCATGACTTCATCATTCCCGGGGACCTCGCCCGCTCCGCTCGGGCCCTGACCCAGGTGTCCTATGCCATGGTGGCCGAGGCCGCGGATCTTTCGGCGCAGCGGCTGCGGGCGTACGAGCAGGGTGACGGGACCCTGGATGCCGAGGAGAACCTCCGGCTGCGGCGGGCGCTGGAGGAGTTCGGGGCCCTGTTCGTCGCCGAGGACGAGCGGGCCGGCTACGGCGTACGCAAGAAGTGGTCGGAGAGCACCACCCAGCGGGTGGAGACCTGGGAGGGCGAGGGCGGCCTGGCCGGCGACGACGACATCTGACCCGACCGCGCCCATCCGACCGCACCCGACCGGAAACATCAAGACGCACCGTCGCGGGAAACCGCACGCGGCCAGAACCCCGAGGGGTCCCGGCCGCGTGGCGCTGCCAGGGGCGGACGGTCGGCCGGCTCAGAGCTCGGCCGGCACGGACGCCTGGACCCCAGTGCTCCGCGCAGTCCCGGTCCCCAATCACGGAAGCGGGCATGGCGTTGCGCGGGTCTTCCACCACTTCGCGGGTGCTCGTGCCGGCCCGCTGGTCCGCATCCGGCCCGCGGCCCCTGCAGGACCCGCCCGGCCGAACCCGGCCCGCGTACGCAAACTGCCCCCGCACACCGAACCCGCCGAACGCCCACCGGGATCCACCTCGCCGGCGCAGGCACCTGGCCCCGCGCGGGCGCTCCCCCGGTTCGCAGGCGCTCCCCCGGTTCGCGGGTGCTCGTGCCGGTCCCGGCCGCGTGGCGCTACCAGGGCGAACGGTCGGCCGGCTCAGAGTTCGGCCGGCACGAACGCCTGGACCGGGTTGTGCCGGTTGATCCGGCCGTCGGTCAGCCGCTCGGCGACGGTGAAGGCCAGCTCCAGCGACTGATCGCGGTTCAGCCGCGGGTCGCAGACGGTCTCGTAGCGGGACTCCAGATCCTGCTCGATCAGCCCCCCGGACCCACCGACACACTCGGTGACGTCGTCCCCGGTGAGTTCGATGTGGACGCCGCCGGGCCAGGTGCCCAGATCGTCGTGCACGTCGAACCACCCGTTGACCTCCTCGACCACGTCGCTGAAGGATCGGGTCTTGTAGCCGTTCTTGGCGGTGAAGGTGTTGCCGTGCATCGGGTCGCACACCCAGACCACCTTGCGGCCGGTCTGCTCGACGGCCTCGATCACCGGCGGCAGCGCCTCGCGCACCTTGCCCGCCCCCATCCGGGTGATCAGCGTCAGCCGGCCGGGTTCCTGCTCCGGGTCGATCTTCTCGACCAGGCCGAGCACGTCCTCGGGGGTCACCTTCGGGCCGAGCTTGATGCCGACCGGGTTGCGGACGCTGCTCAGCAGTTCCACGTGGGCGCCGTTGAGGTCGCGGGTCCGCTCCCCGATCCAGACCAGGTGGCCGGAGGTGTCGTAGGGCTGCTGGGTCCGCGAATCGATCCGGGTCATCGCGTGCTCGTAGTCGAGCAGCAACGCCTCGTGGGAGGCGAAGAAGTCGACGGTCTTCATCTGATCGCCGTCGATCCCGCAGGCCACCATGAAGCGCAGCGCCTGATCGATCTCGTCGGCCAGCTTCTCGAAGCGGGCCATCGCCCCACCGGCGACGAAGTTACGGTTCCAGTTGTGCACCCGGCGCAGATCGGCGAAGCCACCGGTCATGAACGCCCGGGTCAGGTTCAGCGTGGCCGCCGAGGCGTTGTAGACATCCAGCAGGCGCTCCGGATCGGGCACCCGCGCCGCGGCGGTGAAGTCGAACCCGTTGACCGCGTCGCCGCGGTAACTGGGCAGGCTGACCCCGTTGCGGGTCTCGGTGTCGCTGGAGCGCGGCTTGGCGTACTGCCCGGCGATCCGCCCCACCTTGACCACCGGCACCTGCGCGGCATAGGTGAGCACCACCGACATGGCCAGCAGCACGGTGAGCTTGTTCTTCACGTTCTCCGCGGTCACGCCGTCGAAGGTCTCGGCGCAGTCGCCGCCCTGCAACAGGAACGCCTCGCCGGCGGCAACCTTGGCCAGCTTCTCGCGCAGGTCGTCGCATTCGCCGGCAAACACCAGCGGCGGCCGCGAACGCAGCCGCTCGACGACCTGGTCGACCTTGCCCTGGTCGGGATAGCTGGGCTGCTGCTTCAGCGGGAGCGTACGCAGATGTTCGAGTGTCGGGAAAGTCACGGGGAAAGGGTAGCCCGGGCCCGGGAATTCTGCCGCATATTGTGTCAGCCCCGGACAGTGGGGGTCTGCCCGGTCAGTCCTGGTGGCGATGGTGGGTCAGTCCTGGTGGCGGTGGTGGGTCAGTCCTGGTGGTATCCCTGCTCGACCGCGTACAGCGCCAGCTCGACGCGATTGTGCAGTTCGAGTTTGCGCAGCACGTTCTGGACATGGTTCTGCACGGTGCGGTGGGACACGAACAGGCGCTCGGCGATCTCCCGGTACGCCAGCCCCTTGGCCACATAGCGCAGGACCTCGATCTCCCGCTTGGTCAGCGTCGGGCCGGTGTCGTTGTGGGCCTGGGCGGTGCTGACCATCCGGCGGAACTCGCCGAGGACCATCCCGGCCAGGCTGGGGGTGAACACGGCCTCCCCGAGCGCGGTCTGGCGGACCCCTTCGACCAGTTCCTCCGGGGCGGCCGACTTGAGCAGGTAGCCGCGGGCGCCGGCCTTCACCGCCCGGAGCACGTCGGTGCGTTCCCCGGAGGCCGAGATGACCAGGATCCGCATCTGCGGAAATTCCTTCATCAGCAACTCGGTACAGGTGGCGCCGTCGGGGGCCGGGATCTGCAGATCCATCACCACCACCTCGGGCCGGGCCGCCCGGGCCCGGGCCATGCATTCCTCACCGCTGCGCGCCACCGCCACGATCTCGAAACCGTCGTCCTCCAGGTCTCCCCCGAGGGCCTCCAGCCACATCGGATGATCGTCGACCAGCATGACCCGGCGGGGCATGTCGGGCTGGTGTGTCACGGCAGTACCTCCAGCGGAACGCGGAATTCCCATTCGACTCCCCGGCCGGGGGCCGTATGCAATGTTGCCACGCCCCCGAGGTCGCGGATCCGGCCGTAGATCGAGTGCTTCATCCCGAGCCGGCCGTTGCGCATGGCGTCCTCGAAGGCGCGCGGGTCGCCCCCGACGCCGTTGTCGCGGATGGAGACCAGTACGTCGTTGTCCTCGGTCTCCAGCAGCACCCAGGCGCGCGCCTGCGGCCCTGCGTGTTTGGCGACGTTGGTGAGCGCCTCGGTGATCGCGGCGTCCAGTTCCCGGGCCCGCGCCCCCTCCAACAGGATCGGGTCGGCCGGGGTGGACACGGTGACCCGGCCCGAGGCGTGCCGATCCAGGATCGAGGAGAAGTTCCGATGGGTCATGTCGGTGCGCTGGGCGCGCTCGGGATCGATGTCGAAGTCCTGCAGCAGCGAGCGCAACTGGTGTTCGGCCTGCAGCGCCTGCTCCCCCAGCAGCGCCCCGCGCGGGCCGAGGCTGCGACCGTCGCGGGCGACCATCGCCAGCACCTGCAGGACGCCGTCGTGCACGATCCGGTTCAGCCGCTGCCGCTCCGACATGGCCGCGGCGGCGAGTTGGAAGCGTTCCCGCTCGCCGGTGCTCTGATGCATCTGATCCACCATCCAGCCGATCCCGGTAGTCACCACGATCATCGTCAGCGGCATCCCCCAGGTGACCGGATCCGCGCCCGGCCGGAGCGCGAACACCACGATCGCCAGAATCGTCGAGGACAGCGCACCGCCCCGACAGCCGTACGCCGCGGCGAGCAGCAGCGGGGAGGTGAGCAGCCAGAATCCGGTCACCGGCAGGTACGCCGCCGGCTCCGGTACCGGGTCCAGGGCCGGCAGTGAGAGGAGGGTGAGTCCGGCGGTGAGGACCAGGTCGGCCCACAGCGCCGGCCGCGGGCAGGGCCGGCGCCGGCGCAGCAGCAGGTGCACCACCACGGTGAGCGCGATCATCGCGGCCAGCACGACCAGCACCAGTGCCGGCATCCGGGCCTGGGGCAGCCGGACCAGGTTGGCCGCCACGGTGATCGCGAGCAGGGCGTACCGGACCATCACCAGGACCCGGAACTGGGGTCGCTGCAGATCCTCGGTCAACGGCACCGAGGTGGCCGCGCCGGCTCCCGCCGGCGCCGGGACCGCGTTCAGCATCGGCTGTCCCGGACCCACCTCACGGCTCCGCGGTGGTGATCGCCGGGGGCCGGCCCGCGTTGCCCGGCCGGTCCTGGACCCGGGCGCGGAGCTGCTCGGGGGTGAAGTTGCCCGCCTTGACGCTGGAGGAATACGCGTCCACGTACTCCTGACCGGTCAGATCCTGGATCGCGGCCATGATCTCGTCGGTGACCCAGCGCAGTACCTGCCGGTCCTCGACCTGGTCGGCGTACGCGGAGAAGTCCAACGGCCGCCCGATCCGGACCCCGGGACGATCCAGATAGGGAATGACCCCGAACAGCTTCTTCACCCGGGTGGTCCCCACCGTCCCCACCGGGATCACCGGGACGCCGTGGTGCAGGGCGAGCCGGGCCGCTCCGGTGCGGCCCTTGTACAGCCGCCCGTCGGGCGAGCGTGTCCCCTCGGGGTAGATGCCCAGCAGGTGGCCGTCGCGCAGCACCTGGGCGGTCTCGTTCAGCGATTCCTCGCTGGCCCGGCCCCCGGTGCGATCCATCGGCACCTGACCGATCGCCCGCAGGAACCAGCCGACCACGCGGCCCAGGAAGCTCTTCTGGTGGAACAATTCCGCCTTGGCGGGGAAGGTGACCCGGCGGCGGGACATCAGGGGCAGCACGATCGTGTCCACATAGGCGAGATGGTTGCTCGCCAGGATCGCGCCTCCGGAGGACGGGATGTTCTCCGGATTCTCGATCCAGGGGCGGCAGACGCTGCGCAGTACGGGCACGAAGAGTGCGAACTTGAAAAACCAGTAATACACCGACACCTCCTGAGTCGAACCAAACCCTAGTTCACCGGGCCCGTTCCCGCGTCCTCGCGCGACCGAGCGGACCCTCGGCGGCAGTGGGCACCCGGCCCGGCGGTTGCGCTGACGGCCTAGGATTGGCATGTGCCGTACACCGACAGTTCCGCACCCGAGGCCGCCGGAGCCAAACCCGGCTTTGCCGAACACACTCGTGCCTTCGAGGGTGGGTCCGGTGAACTCGGCGTGCTGTTGTGCCATGGCTTCACCGGATCGCCGGGGTCCCTGCGGCCCTGGGCCGAGCATCTGGTCGAGGCCGGCTTTCGGGTCCGGTTGCCGCTGCTGCCCGGCCACGGCACCACCTGGGAACAGCTCAACGAAACCAGCTGGACCGACTGGTACGCCACCGTCGAGACGGCGTTCCGGCTGTTGCGGCAGGAATGTCGCGCGGTATTCATCGGCGGGCTGTCGATGGGCGGCTCGCTCGCGCTGCGGCTGGCCGAACGCTACGGCGACGACGTGGCCGCGCTGGCGCTGGTCAATCCCGCGGTCTCCTCGGCCAACCCCGCTCTCAAGGCGCTCCCGGTGCTGCGCCGCTTCGTCCCGTCGGTCAAGGGCATCACCAACGACATCGCCCGCGGCGGCGACGAATGGGGCTACGACCGCACGCCGCTGCAGGCGCTGTCCTCGATGACCGAACTGTGGCGCAACGTCCGCCAGAATCTGGACCGGGTCGATCAGCCCCTGCTGCTGTTCCGCTCGGCCACCGACCATGTGGTCGACCCCGGGTCCGCCAAGACGATCCTGGCCGGGATCAACAGCCACGACGTGACGGTCCGCACCCTGGAGCGCAGCTACCACGTGGCGACCCTGGATTACGACGCCCCGGCCATCTTCGCGGAGTCGGTCCGCTTCTTCCGGGCCCACGACCCGCGTCGCGCGGAGGCCGATCATGGCTGAACATCGCGAACGGCGTCCCGAGGACTACGAGCGGGACTTCGCCGACCTGGTCTCCGGCCTCGAGCTCGACGAGGTCAGCAGCTACCCGACCGGCTCGGCCGCGCCGCCCTCGGAGACCGCCGGTTTCACCGCCGGGGAACCGGAGGATCTGCGCCCGGCGCATCGGCGTACCCGGCACCCCCAGCGGGACTGGTTCAACCTCGAGGAGGCGGTCGAGCGGACCGACAGCAGCGAGCCCGAGCGCTCGGAGTGGACGCCGGAGCCGCTGCCCGAGCTGAATCGACCCGCCCTGCCTTCGGTGGTCGGCTGGCTGTGTTTCGCGTTCAGCCTGGGGGCCGTTCTGGTCACGCTGTTCGGCGTACGCCTGCCCGGCTGGATGGGCATCGCGGCCGTGCTCGCGTTCGTGGCCTCGATCGCCATTCTGATCTGGCGGCTGCCCAACAAGCCCGATTCTGACGGGAACGGCGCGGTCGTCTGACCCCACCGGGTCGGACGCCCCCGGCCCCCGACACAGCAGTAACACGACACTGCAAGTGAACGACAACGCAGCGAACGACAACGCCCGGCCGGGTGATTCCCGGCCGGGCGTTGTCGTTCAGTTCTGTTCGTGGCCTCAGCCGACGCGGCGCGCCCCCATGTAGGGCATCGAGTCGAGCGGCGCGTAGCCGAGCGGCTTGCTCGGGTTGGACGCGTGGAAGATCATCCCGTCCCCGACGTAGATGCCGACGTGGCTGATCCCGGAGTAGTAGAACACCAGGTCGCCCGGCTGCAGGTCGGACTTCGCGACCGGCGTACCGACCCCGTACTGCGCCTGGGACGTACGCGGCAGCGAGACGCCGGCGGCCTTCCAGGCAGCACCGGTGAGCCCGGAGCAGTCGTAGGAGCCGGGGCCGGTGGCGCCGAAGGAGTAGGGCTTGCCATTCTGGGCGATGGCGAACGCGACCGCGGTGGCGGCCCGGCCCGAGGCACCGGCCGGGGCCGGAGCGGCGGCGGCAGCCTCGGTGGGCTGCGCGGCCGACTTCGACGGGCTGGCCGACTTGCTGGCACTGGCCGAGGGGGACGCCGACTTGCTGGCACTGGCACTGGCAGACGGCGAGGCCGACTTGCTGGCACTGGCCGACGGCGAGGCGCTCGGGCTCTGCGTGGTTGCAGCGGCGCTGGCGGCCTCGGCCCGGCGGGCGGCAGCGGCCTGTTCCTCTTCCTGGAGCTTCTTCAGCCGGTCCCGTTCCTCGGCCGACAGCTTGTCGAGCACCTGCTGAGCGTCGGCGAGGTTCTTCGCCGACTCCGCCTGGAGGCGCTTCACCTCGGCGGTGGAGTCGTTGATGGTGGTGACATCGGCGGCCGCCCCACGCTTCAGATCGTTCAGGTTCGCCTGCTCGGTCTGGTAGTTCTGCAGCAGCGCGTTCTGGTTCTGGTTGACCTGCTGAACCGTGGAGTACTGGGTCAGGAAGTTCTGCGAATCGTTGCGGGAGACCAGTTGCAGGGCCGGCGCGGAATCGCGGGTCTGGTACTGGGTCAGCGCCACCCGGCTCGCGCCCTGGCGCAGCTGCTCGACCTTGGCCTCCTGGGACTTCACATCACCCTCGCGGGTGGTCAGCCGCTTCTGCGCGCCGTCGAGCCGGAGCTGGGCGTCCAGCGCCTTCTGCTCCACCGCGGCCGACTCCATCGAGAGGCGCTCCACCTCGGACTTGGCCTTCTCGACCGCCTGCGGATCGGCATGTGCCGTACCCGGCAGTCCGGTCACCGCGACGACGACGACACCGGCGGCCAACAGGCCTCGGCACACGTTCAGGGCAGTCCGGCGAACAGCCACGCTGTCTCCTTCGTAGAACGGGGATGAAGCTTTCGGTGGCCCTTGTCGAGCCACCGAAACCCTAGATCACGAAAAAGTCACGCGCAAACTGAGCCGAGTCACTCAGGAATCTCAGACCCCATAGATCACTGTGGTCACGGGAAATCGTCATTCTCCTGAGAATTGTGGACCAGAAGTCTCAGCGGCGGCAGCATCCCCTCCCCGGCCAGCGCATGCAGCGCCCGCCGCTCGTCATCGGCCAGGGCCAGCGGCTCGGTGGCCGGCTCCCCGAGCAGCACGGACACCACACAGTCCGCGCAGGCCACCTCGCGCATCACGCAGGTATGGCAATCGATCAGCACCGGCTCGGCCTCGGGCTGTTGGCCCCAGTCCCGGGCCATCGGGTTGCGTGCATCGTTCATGGCCCCCACCGTGCCGAGGCCCACTGACACTTTTTCGTCCTCCCCCGCCCCGGGCCGGGAAAAATCACAACGATGTGATCTTCGGCCGAATTCTGTCGGAGGCCCGGCCTAGCGTCTGGGACATGAGCCTTGCATCCCTCCCCCACACCCGGGCCACGGCCGCCGCCGACCCGGCCTATCAACCCAGTTTCGAAGAGTTGGGTACGCCGCTGTCGGAGGTGACCTTCTGCGTGGTGGACCTGGAGACCACCGGCGGCGGCGCCGAGGACACCATCACCGAGATCGGTGCGGTGAAGGTGCGCGGCGGCGAGGTCTGTGGCGAGTTCCAGACCCTGGTCAATCCGAACACCACGATCGCTCCGCTGATCCAGGTCCTCACCGGAATCACCAATCAGATGGTGGCCGACGCCCCCTCCCTGTCGGCGAGCCTGCCGGGCTTTCTGGAGTTCGCCCGCGGCACCGTGCTGGTGGCCCACAATGCCGCCTTCGACATCGGCCACCTGAAGCGGGCCTGCGCCGACCGTGACACCCCCTGGCCGGGCAACCAGGTGCTGGACACCCTGGCGCTGGCCCGCTGCATCCTGCTGCGCGACGAGGTGCCCAATTTCAAGCTGGGCACCCTGGCCGCCCACGTGCACAGCACCGTCGAGCCGAACCACCGCGCACTGTCGGATGCCCGGGCCACCGTCGACGTGCTGCACGCCCTGATCGAACGGGTCGGCAGCCTCGGCGTCCACAGCCTGGAGGATCTGCGTGAGTTCACCCGGCGGGTGCCCCGGGCGCGCCGGGCCAAGCGGGGCTGGGCCGACGCGCTGCCCGCTGCCCCCGGGGTGTATCTGTTCCACCACGACCATCCCGATCCCGAGGCACCCGACGGGGTGCGCCGCGAGGTGCTCTACGTCGGCAAGTCCGGCAATCTGCAACGGCGGGTCCGCAGCTACTTCACCGCCTCGGAGAAGCGGGCCCGGATCAACGAGATGGTCCAGATCGCCACCGGGGTGAGTCATGTGGTGTGCCACACCGAGCTCCACGCCGAGGTGACCGAGCTGCGGATGATCGCCACCCATGCCCCGCGCTACAACCGACGCTCCAAGAATCCGCACCGGGCCACTTGGCTGCGGCTCACCGACGAGCTGTTTCCGCGGCTGTCGCTGGTCCGGACGGTGACCGCCGACGGGGTGCACCTCGGCCCGTTCCGGTCCCGGCGGACCGCCGAGGAGGTCCGCGATGCCCTGCACGACGCGTTCCGGCTGCGCCAGTGCACCGACCGGATCCCGGCCCGCCAGGACGGCAGCCCGTGTGCACTGGCCGGCATGGGCCGCTGCCCCGCCCCGTGCGACGGCTCGGTGTCCCCCGCGGCGTACGCCCGGATCGCCGGTGCGGCCGGGGCGGCGATGGCCGGCGACGTGGCCGGGGTGAACGGTGCGCTGACGGCCCGGATCACCCGGCTGGCCGACGCGGAGCGGTTCGAGGAGGCCGGCCAGGTCCGTGACCGGATGCTCACCTGGGCGGAGTCCCTGCGCCGGTTCCACCGATTCACCGCCCTGGCCCGCTGCCGCCAGCTGGTGGCCACCGCCCCGGTGGAGGGCGGCTGGGCGGTCCACGTCATCCGGTACGGCCGGCTGGCCGCGGCCGGGCTGGCCCGCCCCGGGGAGCATCCCCCGACCTTCGCGGCCGGCCTGGTGACCACCGCGGAGTCGGTGCCCGCTCCGTCAGCCCCGTTGCCGGCCGCGACCGTGGCCGAAACCGAGTGTCTGGCCGGCTGGCTGGAGCGCCCCGGCGTACGCCTGCTGGAGGTGGACGGGGAATGGAGCTGGCCGCTGCACCTGGCCGAGTGACCCGCGGCCTCAGCCGGCGAAGGCCCCCGGGTCCGGTGGGACTCGGGGGCCTTCGGGAGTGCTGCGCGCTGCGATCAGTGCTTGCCGGTCAACTCCGGATCGTGCACATCGTCGAGCTCGCCATGCTTCTCGTGCTCGATGTGATCGCGAGCCGCGATCAGTTCCTCTGCGGTCGGGATCTCCACCCGATCCTTGTAGAACCAGCGCGACCAACGGGACCGGTTCCGCGAGACGACGTCCTTCTTGGCCAGGCCATTGCGGTCGTCGGCCGCGGTCGCATCCAGCGGCATGTACTGCTTGTGCTGGGTGAGGGTCCAGGCCTCGTCGTGGGAGATCGGCAGATGCGGCTCGTAGTAGCCACCATCGGCGGTCCGCATCATCGTGCCGGTCTCCGAGCCGTGCAGCAGGCGCTCCTGATCCTTGCGCTGCAGACCCAGGCAGATCCGCTTGGTGATGATGAAGGCGAGGATCGGGGCCAGGAACACCATCACCCGCATCACCTCGGTCACCTGGTTCAGCGAAACATGGAACCGGATGGCCAGGATGTCGTTACCGCCGGACAGCCAGAACATCGCGTACACCGACATCGCGGCCACCCCGATCGCGGTCCGGGTCGCGGCGTTGCGCGGCCGGTCCACGATGTGGTGCTCGGAGTCATCCCCGGTGAGCCACTTCTCGATGAACGGATAGACACCGAGGCTGACGAACAGCAGGCCCAGGAAGCCCAGACCCGGAATCATCACGTTCCACGACCAGGTCGTGCCACCGATGTAGGACTCGATGTTCGGCATGATCCGGACCGCGCCTTCGGCCGGGCCCATGTACCAGTCGGGCTGCGAGCCCGCGGTCACCTGCGCCGGGTTGTACGGACCGACCACCCAGACCGGGTTGATCTGCACGAAGGTGCCCAGCAGGGTGAGGAAGCCGCTCACGATGAAGAACAGGCCACCGGCCTTGGCAGCGAAGGTCGGGAACATCGGGATACCGACGACGTTGGTCTCGGTACGCCCGGGGCCCGGGTACTGCGAGTGCTTGTGGTAGAAGACCAGCGCCAGGTGCGCGGCGATCAGACCCAGGATCAGGCCCGGCAGCAGCAGGATGTGCACCATGTAGAGCCGGGGCACGATCAGGGTCCCCGGGAACTCGCCGCCGAACAGGAAGAACTCGACCCAGGTGCCGACCAGCGGGATGGATCGGATCAGGCCGTCGGCGAACCGGAGACCGGTACCCGACAGCAGGTCGTCGGGCAGGGAGTAGCCGGCGAAGCCCTCGATGGTGCCCATGATGAGCAGGCCGACACCGAGCAGCCAGTTGATCTCGCGCGGCTTGCGGAAGGCGCCGGTGAAGAACACGCGCAGGGCGTGCACCATCATCGCCGCCACGAACGTCATCGCGGCCCAGTGGTGGATCTGGCGAACCAGCAGACCGCCGCGGATGTCGAAGGAGATGTTCAACGTGGAGGCGAACGCCTCCGACATCGGCAGGCCCTTCAACAGCTGGTAGGAGCCCTGGTATTCGATCTCACCCATCGACGGCTTGAACCAGATCGTCAGGAAGACGCCGGTGACCAGCAGGATGATGAACGAATACAGCGCGATCTCACCGAGCATGAACGACCAGTGGTCGGGGAAGATCTTGCGGAGCAGGAAGTTCCCGATCCCGCCGAGACCGACCCGGTCATCGCCCCATTTGGCGGCCGGGCCCAACTTCTTCAACGGGGGGTTCGGCTTGACCGCGTTGTGCGGCTGGACCACCTCCGTGGATACCTGTGCAGGCTTGGCCATCAGTACTCACCCTTGTCGTTCTCGCGGTTGAAGGGACGCTCGAAGAAGCTCGGTCCGACCGCCACCTCGAAGTCGCGCTGGGCAATCAGGTACCCCTCGGCGTCCACGGTGATCGGCAACTGCGGAAGAGCGCGCGCTGCCGGGCCGAAGACGACCTTGCCGTGGTTGCCCAGGTCGAAGGTCGACTGGTGACACGGGCACAGCAGGTGGTGGGTCTGCTGCTCCCACAGCGAGATCGGGCAACCGACGTGGGTGCAGATCTTGGAGAACGCCAGGATGCCGCCGACCTGCCAGTCCTCGCGACCGGTGATGTTGATCGTGTTCGGGTCCATCCGGACCACGATGATCGCGGACTTGGCCTTCTCACTCTGGAACCGCGCCGGATCGCTGTGGTGCAGTTCCTCCAGGTTGCTCGGCTCGCCGTTGATCAGCTGGCCGATCTCCATGTCGGAGGCCTTGATCCGCTCGTAGGTCACATCGTTGACCAGGTAGATGGTCTTGCTCTCGGTCTCGGCGAACAGGGTCCGCTCGAGGGTCCGGTGCCGGGTGCTGGGCAACGGCCACGGACCCGCGTCGGCCAGGGTCACCAGCGGCGCCAGGGCGGTCAGGCCCAGGGCGCCCAGCAGGCTCCAGCCGATGATGCTGCGGCGACCGTAGATGTTGGCGTCCTTGCCCATCGCCTCCAGCTTCTCCAGCACGAGCTGCTTGTTCTCCGGGGTGGAGGACAGCTGATGCCGCTCTTCGGCGATCTCCCGGTCGTTCATGATCCGGCGGGCCCACTGGACCAGGCCGATCCCGATCAGGAGGATGGCCAGGCCGAGGAACAGACCCATGTAGAAGTGCTGCGCCGACATGCCGAGCACCGGCACGATCGGACCGCCGTAGCTCTCCTCCGGGTTGCGACCCAGCGGACCGGGAATCGCGAAGTAGGCCACGATGAACGCGATCGCGAACAGCGGGGACAGCGCGAAGCAGGCAACGATCTGCCGGGTCGCGCGCCGGTTCGCGCCTTCGTCCTCATCGCTCCACCGGTTGACGTGCTCCTCGATCCCGGGGTTCGGCACCGGCTGCGCCTGAATCCAGCCGTGCTCGTTCACGTCCGGGGTCTTGACGTCGTTCTGCTCGCTCATTTGACCCGAGCTCCCTTCGATGCGATCCACGTGACCAGCAGGAGCAGACCACCGATACCGACGACCCAGGCGACCAGGCCCTCGACCACCGGACCGAGCCCACCCAGGCCGAAACCGCCGTAGTTGGGCTGGCTGTCGACCGACTTGAGGTAGCCGATGATCTGGTTGACGTCCTGATCGGTCAGATTCTTCTCACTGAACACCGGCATCTGCTGAGGACCGGTACGCAGGGCCTCCCAGATGTGCTTGTTCTCGACGTTGGTCAGCGCGGGGGCGTACTTGCCCTCGGGCAGTGCGCCACCCTGACCGGTGAGGTTGTGACAGGCCGAGCAGTTGGTCCGGAACAGTTCGCCGCCCTTGGCCACACCCTCGGGGTCGGTGGCCGGGTTGACCCCGGCGTACTGCTGCTCGGTCGGGATCTGCGGGCCCGGGCCGAGCGAATCCACGTACGCGGCCAGGTCGCGGATCTGCTGCTGGCTGTAGACGACGTTCTTGCGCGGGGCCTGCGCGCCCGGGTTGGCCATCGGCATCCGGCCGGTGCCCACCTGGAAGTCGACCGCGGCACCGCCGACACCGACCAGGGACGGTCCGGCGAACTGCTCGGGCTGGGCGTTGTCCGGCTTGAGCGAACCACCCTCACCGTTCATGCCGTGGCAGGAGGCACAGCCCACCAGGAACAGTTCCCGGCCCTTCGCGGCATCGCCGGGGGCCAGGGCCTCCTCGGCGGAGGACTTGCCGGCCGGGGCGAACCCGGCGTACAGGCCACCCACAATAAGTAGAGCGACCAGCAGCATCAGCGGCTTGAAGGCCGGATGCCGACGCTTGGCTGACAGGAAACTCACGAGTGCGTACCTTCCTGGGTGAGAATGATCTGGCGAGGCAGCTTAGCCACTGCCGAGGCGGTGCGGGTGCTCATCGCAGGAAGTACAGGACGCCGAACAGAATGATCCACACCACATCGACGAAGTGCCAGTAGTAGGACACCACAACAGCGGTGATGGCCTGCTCATGGGTGAACTTCCGGGCCAGATAGGTCCGGCCCAGCACCAGCAGGAAGGCGATCAGGCCACCGGTCACGTGCAGGCCGTGGAATCCCGTGGCCAGGAAGAACAGCGACCAGTACACGTTGGTCTGCGGCGCCATGCCGTGGCTGAACAGGGTGGCGTACTCATACACCTGACCGGCGATGAAGACCGAGCCCATCACGAAGGTAAGGATGTACCACTCGCGCAGGCCCCACTTGGCCACATTGAACATGCCCGCCGTGCGGCCCACCTGGCCCCGCTCGGCCGCGAACACGCCCATCTGGCAGGTCACCGAGGAGAGCACCAGGACCGCGGTGTTCCCGGTGGACAGGGGGATATTGAGCATCGAGGTACCCTCGGCCCACATGGCCCCACCGTCGAGGCTGGTCTGCGCCGCGCGGGTCGAGAAGTACGCGGCGAACAGCGCCGCGAAGAACATCAGCTCCGAGGCCAGCCAGATCAGCACCCCCACCGACATCATGTCGGGTCGACCCTTGACGCCGCCGGCGCGGACCGGGGAGACCGGGTGGAGGCTGCCCGGGGGCAGTTCAGTCGTCGTCTCTGCAGAAGTAGCCACGTCAGCATTATGTCGAGCTTTTCTCCGCAGGTCATGTCATCTGCCAAAAGTGGTCTCACGAGGTGATCCAGGGTTTCCCGCAGCCCACCGCGCGGGGCGCGCTAGCATGCGGCTTGGATGCCCACGTGGGGTCCGCCCAGCCGAGTCACGAAGGAGCGCAGCATGAGCGCGGAAGCCGCCGGGGCCCCTGCCGAAACCTGTCAGATCCTGGTCTATTCCGATGACCGCGCGGTGCGGGAGCAGACGGTGCTGGCCCTGGGCCGACGGGTCGCCGAGGATCTTCCCGAGATCGAAACGGTCGAGTGCGCGACCCAGGCCGCGGTGCTCGCCGCCCTGGACGAGGGCGGCTACGACCTGGTGATTCTGGACGGCGAGGCCGTTCCGGCCGGCGGGATGGGCGTGTGCCGCCAGATCAAGGACGAGATCTACGACTGCCCGCCGGCCCTGCTGCTGGTCGGGCGCCGCGATGACGCCTGGCTGGCGACCTGGTCGCGTGCCGACGGCGTGGTCACCCACCCCGTCGATCCGGTACGCCTCCCCCGCGCCGCCGCCGAACTGCTCCGGCTGCGTCGCAGCGAGCACACGCAGGTGGCCCGCGGATGACGGCGCAGACATTCACCTGGCCCGATGTGCTGAGCCAACTGGTGGCCCGTCGTGACCTGAGTGCGGAGCAGGCGACCTGGGCGATGACCGAGATCCTGGAGGGCAACACCTCCCCCATCCGGGTCGCCGGATTCGCCGTGGCGCTGCGCGCCAAGGGGGAATCGGTGATCGAGCTCGAGGCGCTGGCCGACGTGATGCTGTCGCTGACCAATCAGGTGCAGATCTCCGGGGTCGCGGTGGATGTGGTCGGGACCGGCGGGGACCGGGCCAACACCGTGAACATCTCCACGATGGCCTCGATCGTCGCCGCCGCTGCCGGCGCGCGGGTGGTCAAGCACGGCAACCGCTCGGCCTCCTCCCAGTGCGGGACCGCGGACGTGCTGGAGGCGGTGGGGCTGAATCTCACCGTCCCGGCCGACAAGCAGCAGCAGGTGATGGATGCCGCCGGCCTGGTCTTCCTGTTCGCGCCGATGTACCACTCCTCGCTCAAGCACGCCGCCGGCCCGCGTCGGGAACTGGGCATCTCGACCACCTTCAACTTCCTCGGCCCGCTGGCCAACCCGGCCAAACCGCGGGCCCAGGCGATCGGGGTGGCGGATCGGTCGATGGCTCCGCTGATGGCCGGGGTGCTGGCTCGCCGCGGCAACCAGGGGATGGTCTTCCACGGCGGGGACGGCCTGGACGAGCTGACCACCACCACCGATTCCCTGGTCTGGCTGATCGCCGACGGGGAGGTCGTGGAGACCACCCTGGATCCCCGGGAACTCGGCCTGGCCCGGACGACGCCGGAATCACTGGTCGGCGGACCGCCGGAGGTGAACGCCCGGATCCTGCGGGAGACCTTCGCCGGCGCCCCGGGACCGGTACGCGACATCGTGGTCCTCAACGGCGCCGCCGCACTGCTGGCCCACGACAAGCCGGACCTGTCGGTCTCCCTGACCGAGCAACTGCGGGATCGGGTGGACCGGGTCCGGGCAGCGTTGGACGAGGGTGCCGCGGCCGAGCGGTTGGACCGGTGGGTGAGCGCCAGCCAGGCGGTCTGAGGACGCCTCACCCCACGGCCAGGGCAGCGAACGCACCGGCGACCAGGGAGGGTCCGTAGGGGAACGGGCCCCGGCCGTGCCGGATCAGGTGCACCAGGCCGGTCAGCGCGCCCAGTGCGGTTCCCAGCACCAGTGCGGCCAGCAGCGTCTGTCCCCCGTACGCCGCGGCAACCGCACCGATCACCGGCATCAACCGGACATCGCCGAACCCGATGCTGCCGCTGATCCGCCAGACCAGCCAGAAGAAGCCGCCGGCGATCGCGGCACCGATCAGGGGTGGCCACCAGGCTGCCCCGGCCAGGCAGGCGGCCAGCCAGGCGGCGACGGTGAGGCCCCACAGCCCCTGGGTCAGCCGCAGCGGGAGCCAAGTGGTGACGGCATCGATGCAGACCAACAGCACCCCGACAGTGGCCAGCGGCCAGGCGAGCCAGGTCCGCGGCTCCCCCGGTACGCCGGTGGCCAGCACGCTCAGCGCCGCGGCGGCCACGAACGCGCCGACCGCCTGGGCGAACCTCGGGGTGGCCAACGCGGCGTAGCGGATCTTGCCGCCGGGCGCCGTGTCGTCCGGCTCGGCCAGCCGGCGCAGCACGGGGCCGCCGGCCAGCCCGACCAGCAGGCCGAGGACGGCGGCCACGGCCAGTGCCATGAAAGCATCGGCGAGGAGGGTATCGGCGAGGGTCGACACGGGAGCCACCCTAGGCCGCTCGGGGTCGCAGGACCCGGTGGCCGCGGGCGTCCCGGTGGCGGCCCGCGTCCCGCTGGCGGCCGGCGGCCCGGTCCTGCCGGGTGGCTTCGGCCAGCAGCAGGGTCAGCGCCGACACCAGCACCGGTTCACGCCGGCGGATCCGGCGTACCTGGTCGGGCGTGAGCCGGAGTTGGCGGCGTACCTCGACCTCCGGCACCCCGGCGGCCAGCAGCCGGCCCACCGGGAGCGTGAGCTGCTCCGCCGGCACGAGGGTGCGCCGGACCTGGTGCAGGTCGGCTGCCTCCAACTCGAACAGGGCTCGGGCGTGGGGTGGGTACAGCCGGCGCAGCGGCCGTCCCCCGGTGCGTCCGAACAGCAGCGTCCGCACCGGCTCCAGCGGGACGCCCGCGGCGACCGCGACGGCCTGCCAGGGCAGGTCGGTCTCGGCCATCAGCAGGCGAAGCTTCGCCCGGAACGGGGCGGCCTCCACCCAGCTCTGCGGCCCGGGGATCGTCGAGGTCGGACAGCATGGTTCGCGGACGGATTGCATGGGCACCTCCAGGACGAAAAAACTCTCTTCACCTGGAACAGGCCCAAAAATGACCTCCGATGTGAGGCACCGCGGATCACGATTGCGTCACGGTCCCGCTCGCTGCGGGCTGAGGTCCCGTTCGCCATCGACCACCAGTCCCGCGCCCCGGCGGAGATGCGTGAGGGGGCGGACACCGTCGGTGTCCGCCCCCTGCGAAGGTGGGTCCGGCCGCCGTACGGCGCCCGGTCGGTACCTCAGCTCAGCGCTGAGCCTTGGCGAAGCCGGCGCCCTCGGCCGCCTTCTCCGAGTTGAACCACACGTCGGCGATGGTGCGCTCGTAGCCACCGGTGCCGGGGGTATGGAACTTCTTCGAGCGCTCGTTGCCCTTGATGTCGAAGCCGGCCGGCGGCTGGTCCCCGACGTAGGCACCCTCGCCGTACTTGGCGCCGGCAGCGCTGTCGGCCGCGGCAGTGCCGGCGGCGGCAGCGGTGCTGCCGGTGGCAGCCGAGGTGGAAGCCGGGTCGGTGACGCCGTAGTCACCGGCTGCGCCGTAGGTGGCCGGCTCGGTGGTCGCAGTCGCGGCGGCCGCGTCGGTGGCCTGGGCGGCCGGGGCGGCGGTCTCGGCGGCCGGGGCTGCGGTCTCGGCGGCCGGGGCTGCGGCTTCGGCAGCCGGGGCGGCGGTCTCGGCGGGCACCTTGACCTGCTCGGTGAAGGACTGGCTGGTGCCGGTCTGCTTCGCCGCGGCCTGGTCGGTGTCCGGGTTCGAGGTGTACGCCGAGGCGCTGTGGCTCTGCCATTCGTTGTCGGCGGGGGCCATGAACTTCTTGTACAGCAGCACGGCGATGCCGCCCAGACCGGCGATCACCAGCAGCGGAACGAACCAGCCCTTGCCGCCCTTGCCCTTGGCCTTCTTCTCGGCCCTGGCCAGCGCCTTGTCGGCCGCCTTGGCGGTCTGCTCGAGCTCCTTGGCCCGGATGTTGGCCCGCTTGGCGGCCTCCTTGGCAGCCTTGCGACCGACCGGGGCGGCGGCCAGCACGACCGGCTTGGCGGCCTCGTCCAGCGCGGCCTGGGCCTTGGGCACCCAGGTGTTGATCGCGCCCTGGGCCGTGGCCACGGCGGGGGCAACCTTTTCCAGGACGTCGTTCACCTTCGGCTGCAGCGCATCCAGCGCCTGGTTGGCAGCGGAAGCTCCCCGGACCTTGGCCTGTTCGGCGAGGGGCGCCAGACGCTCCATCCCCTCGTTGTAGAGCGGGCTGAGCTTGTCCAACTCCTGGCCCACGTAGTCCTTGGCCGCGGCAAGGGTGTCCGCGGCCGTGTGAGTAGTCTCTGCGGCGGCGTGCTTCACGTTTCCTCCGTATTGGTAGGTTGGCTCCACATCGTGGAGTTGCTCCTCCACGGTATAGGGCACCGGGGAACCGCCCGAACAGGCCCCACCCGCGTGCCGTACTCGCAGCTAGGAAGGAATCCTGTGACCACTGCCACCCTCCACACCAATCACGGTGATGTGAAGATCAACCTGCTGGACACCCACGCCCCCACCACGGTGGCCAACTTCGTGGGCCTGGCCAACGGCACCAAGGAGTACGCCGATCCCGAGACGGGCAAGGCGACCACGGGCAAGTTCTACGACGGACTCACCTTCCACCGCATCATCCCCGGCTTCATGATCCAGGGTGGCTGCCCGCTGGGCACCGGCACCGGTGGCCCCGGCTACGACTTCGCCGACGAGTTCCACCCCGAGCTGCAGTTCTCCAAGCCCTACCTGCTGGCCATGGCCAACGCCGGGCCCAACACCAACGGCTCGCAGTTCTTCATCACCGTTGCCCCGACTCCGCACCTGAACCGGCGCCACACCATCTTCGGCGAGGTCGCCGATGAGGCCTCGCGCAAGGTTGTCGACGAGATCGCCAACGTGCGCACCGGCCGGATGGACCGCCCGGTCGAGCCCGTGGTCATCGAGTCGGTCGAGATTTCCTGACCGTGTCCGACCGCGACGCCACCCCCGACGACCCGCGCGACCGGCCCGGGGGCATCGACCCGGCCGATCCGCAGGGGTCGATCGACCATCCGAATCCGTCCGACGGGAGCTCGGCTGAGTCGAGCGACGCCGGAGCGATCGACGAGACGTGGGCGGCGTTCGCGCGCTCGGGCGGTGGGGCGGCGCCGTCGGAGGACAGTCGCTTCCAACCCTGCTACCGACATCGGGAGCGGATGACCGGGATCACCTGTCAGCGCTGCTCCAAACCGATCTGCGGGGCCTGCATGCACCCGGCCTCGGTCGGCTTCCAGTGCCCCGACTGTGTCGGCGCCGCCGCGGCGGCCGAGCACGAACACCGCCGCCGTCGCGGTGGTGTCCCGCGGTGGCTGCGCAAGATCGGCGAGTCCGGCACCCTGGCCCTGGTCGCGGTGCTTGCCGTGGTCGGGGTGGCGGATCTGATCACCGGCAACCTGCTGTTCGCCTGGCTCGGCTATTCCGGACCGTGGATCGCCGCCGGGCAGTTCTGGCGTCCGCTGACCGGCACGCTGTTCAGCGTCGGCGCGTTCAGTCTGCTGATCAATCTGGTCTTCCTGTACCTGATCGGGCGCAATGTCGAGAGCGTGCTCGGTCGCTGGCCCCTGATCGGGGTCTGGCTCGCCTCCGGTCTCGGGGCGGCTGCCGCGCTCAGCCTGTTCTCCCCCGTCGAATACTGGCCGCTGACCAATGCCGGCATCCTCGGTCTGCTGGCCGCGGTGATGATCCTCAAGCACCACGCCCGGATCGACATTCGGCCCGACCTGATCCTGCTGGGCCTGCTGGTCGGGTTCTCGGTGCTGATGGGTCTGTTCGGCGGATCGGCCGCATCCTGGATCAGCCAACTCGGCGGGATCGCCGCCGGCTGCGGCGCCGGGGCGCTTCTCGCCTATCCGCGGGGGCGTACCCGCGTACGCACCCAGCGGCTGGGCGTGATCGGGCTGATCGTCGTGCTCTGGGTCGTGGCCGTGGTCGGCACCCTGATCTGATCCCCGAGCGCCGAGCAGTCCGCGCCCGATAGTGGCCTGCCGCTAGAGTCGGGCCGTAGCGCTACGAAGGAGGATGGATGTTCACCGCGATCGTGTTCGTCAATGCCGAGGTCGACAAGATCCCCGAGGTCGCCCAACAGATTGCCGATCTGGACGGGGTGACCGAGGTGTACTCGGTCACCGGACACATCGACCTGATCGTGATGGTGCACGTACGCGACCTCGATCAGGTTGCCGAGGTGGTCTCCGATCAGCTCAACAAGGTCCCCGGCGTGGTGGAGACCGAAACCCACATCGCCTTCCGTGCGTTCTCCCGCCATGACCTCGACGCCGCCTTCTCGCTGGGCGACTGAGCCCGCGTCCCGGCCGCGCCGGGCCCATCCCGACGTGCCCGGACCGGTTGTCCCGGCCGCGCCGGGTCTGCTGCATGCGGAGGTCGATCCGCTGCTGACCGGCACCCGACGGTGGTTCGCCTCGAACCGGCTGGTGGCGATCACCGCGCTGGTGTGTACCGGCATCGCGCTCGCGGTGGTGATCATCACCGTGGTGCTGCTGCAACCCGGCCTGCCCGCCGACCCGGTCTCGATCCCGCCGCGCTGACCGTCCGGGTAACGTGAAGCCGTGCGCTTCCTCAATAACCAGGTCCCCCAGCAGGATCTGACCTACAACGACGTGTTCATGGTCCCCTCCCGCTCCGCGGTCTCCTCGCGGCTGTCGGTCGACCTGACCTCCACCGACGGGATCGCGACCCCGCTCCCCCTCGTCGTGGCGAACATGACCGCCATCTCGGGCCGCCGAATGGCCGAAACGGTGGCTCGGCGGGGTGCGGTGGCGATCCTCCCGCAGGACATTCCCACCGAGGTGGTCGCCGAGGCGATCGCCAAGGTCAAGGCGGCCCACACCCAGTTCGACACCCCGGTGGTGGTCAACCCGAACACCACGGTCGGTGAGGCGATGGCCCTGATGCCCAAGCGGGCGCACAATCTGGTCGTGGTCGTCAGCGGCGACCGGCACAACGGCCGGCTCACCCCGCTGGGTGTGCTCAGCCCGCACGACACCGTCGATGAGGACCGGTTCGCCCAGGTCGGCGATGTGATGAGCACCGATCTGGTCACCGTCACCGCCGACGCCTCCCCCCAGGAAGTGTTCGACGAACTGTCCGACCATCACCTGGACGCCGCCCTGGCCGTCGACGGCGACGAACTGGTCGGCCTGGTCACCCGGAAGGGAGCCCTGCGTTCGGCGCTCTACCAGCCGGCCGTGGACGCCGACGGGAAGCTGCGTATCGGCACCGCGGTCGGGATCAACGGCGATGTGCAGGGCCGGGCCGAGGCGCTGCTGCTGGCCGGCAGCGACATTCTGGTCGTCGACACCGCCCATGGTCACCAGGAGAAGATGCTCGAGGCGTTGCGCACGGTGGCGAAGGTCCGGGATCAGATCGCCCCGCACATCCGGATCGTCGCGGGCAATGTGGTGACCGCCGACGGCGTCCGGGATCTCGTGGACGCCGGGGCCGATGTGGTCAAGGTGGGCGTGGGGCCGGGGGCGATGTGCACCACCCGGATGCAGACCGGCGTCGGCCGCCCGCAGTTCTCCGCCGTACTCGAGTGCGCCGAGGCCGCCCGGGAACTGGGCCGCTCCATCTGGGCCGACGGGGGCGTCCGGTATCCCCGCGATGTCGCCCTCGCCCTGGCGGGCGGGGCCGGCTCGGTGATGATCGGGAGCTGGTTCGCCGGGACGTACGAGTCGACCGGCGAGTTGAAGGTCGACGCGGAGGGGCGGCAGTACAAGGAGTCCTTCGGGATGGCCTCCGCGCGGGCGGTACGGATGCGTACCCGGGACCAGTCCAGCTTCGAGCGGGCCCGCGCCGGCCTGTTCGAGGAGGGCATCTCCAGTTCCCGGATGTACCTGGATCCGCAGCGTCCGGGGGTGGAGGACCTGATCGACTTCATCACCTCCGGGGTCCGCTCCTCGTGCACGTACGCCGGGGCCGCCGACCTGACCGAATTCGCCGACCTGGCCGTGGTGGGGCTGCAGTCCCGCTCGGGCTACGACGAGGGCCGCCCGCTCGACCGGAGCTGGTGACCCTCCCCGAGCCGACCCGCCCCCCAGCGCCCGGAAACACGACGCCCGGAAACACGACGCCCGGAAACACGACGGCGCCCCTCCCTGCGGAGGGGCGCCGTCGGCGGTTCAGTGAGCCGTGGGGCTCAGTGGGCGTACTCGCCGCGGTAGTACTGGTAGGACCAGCCGCACATGGCCCAGATCCCGACGATCCCGCCGAGGATGGTGAGCCACCAGCCGAGCACCGTGCCGAGGAACATGACCGCGGCGGTCAGCGCCGCCCAGAACGGCCAGATGCTGGCCGGCGGGAAGAAGGCGACGTTCCCCTCGCCGTCGGCGACCTCCGCGCGGAGGGAGTCCTCGGGCTGCGGATCCATCTTGTTCGAGGTCAGGGTGAGCACCACCGCGATCATCAGCACCATGACGGTGGTGAGGATGAACGCGGTCAGCCCGACCCATTCGATCTGGTACTGGCCGTTGCCCACCGGGACCCGGCCGAAGATCCCGTACGCCACCGTGACGATGGCGAGGAACAGGGCCAGCGGGTAGAACGTGACCTGTGCCTGACGCTTCACTTGGTGCCTCCCTGGGAATCGGTGTCGTACTGGCCGGCGCCGACGGTGACCTTCTCGGCATCGACCTGCTTGCGCAGTGCGTCCACCCGCAGCGTCGGGTCGTCGTCATTCAACTCGTACTCCCGCAGGGCGATCTCCGGGTAGTGCAGATCGAAGGCCGGGGACTCCGAGCGGATGCGCGGCAGCTTGTTGAAGTTCTTCTTCGGCGGCGGGCAGGAGGTCGCCCACTCCAGCGACCGGCCCCAGCCCCACGGGTCGTCGACGGTGACCTGCTGGCCACTCATCGCGGTCCGGATGACGTTGATGAAGAACGGGATGAAGGAGATACCCAGCATGAAGGCGCCCACGGTGGAGACCTGGTTCAGCAGGGTGAAGCCCTCATTGGGCAGGTAGTCGGCGTACCGGCGCGGCATGCCCTCCACACCCAGCCAGTGCTGCACCAGGAAGGTGGTGTGGAAGCCGAAGAACAGGATCCAGAAATGGACCTTGCCGAGGGTCTCGTTCAGCATCTTGCCGGTGAACTTGGGCCACCAGAAGTAGAAGCCGGCGAACAGCGAGAACACCACGGTGCCGAACAGGGTGTAGTGGAAGTGCGCCACCACGAAGTAGGTGTCGGTGACCTGGAAGTCCAGCGGCGGGGAGGCCAGGATGATGCCGGTCAGACCACCGAACAGGAACGTGGTCAAAAAGCCCATCGTCCAGATCATCGGGGTGTCCATCTTGATCGATCCTCGCCACATCGTGCCGATCCAGTTGAAGAACTTCACCCCGGTGGGGACGGCGATCAGGAAGGTCATGAAGGAGAAGAACGGAAGACTGACCGCGCCGGTGGCGAACATGTGGTGGGCCCACACCGCCATCGACAGACCAGCGATGGCCAGGGTGGCGGTGACCAGGCCCACGTAGCCGAAGACCGGCTTGCGGCTGAACACCGGGATGATCTCGGTCACGATGCCGAAGAATGGCAACGCCAACACGTACACCTCGGGGTGTCCGAAGAACCAGAACAGGTGTTGCCACAGGATCGGTCCGCCGTGTTCGGCACCGAAGACGTGTGTCCCGAGGACGCGGTCGGACAGCAGGACCAGCAGGCCGGCGGCCAGCACCGGGAAGACCATCAGGATCAGCAGCGAGGTGACCAGGGTGTTCCAGGTGAAGATCGACATCCGGAACATGGTCATGCCCGGGGCGCGCAGGGTGAGGATCGTCACGGTGAAGTTGACCGCACCGAGGATCGAGGACAGACCCACCAGGTACAGACCGGCCAGCCACAGGCTGCCACCGACACCCGGCGAGTGCGTCGCGGTCGACAGCGGCACGTAGGCGAACCAGCCGAACCCGGCCGCACCCTGCGGGCTGAGGAAGCCACTGCACACGATGATCGCGCCGAACACGTAGATCCAGAAGGAGAACGCGTTCAGCCGCGGGAAGGCAACGTCGGGGGCGCCGATCTGCAGCGGCATCACGAAGTTGGCGAACCCGGAGAACACCGGCGTCGCGAACATCAGCAGCATGATCGTGCCGTGCATCGTGAACGCCTGGTTGAAGGTCTCGGGCTGCATGAACTGGATGCCCGGGAAGGCGAGCTCGGCCCGGATCAGCAGCGCCAGCAGGCCACCCAGCAGGAAGAAGAAGAAGGCGACGCAGAGATACATCTTGCCGAGCAACTTGTGATCGGTCGTCGTCAGGATGTCGATGACCATCGTGCCCAACCGCCGGTTCGGTTGCGCGGACGTGGTGGGTGCCGCGACCCGTTGGGTATATGCCATGTCAGTTGCCTCCGTGCGCCTGAGTGGAGCCGACCTGCTGGGTGGTTCCGGTCTGATAGCTGATCTGTCCGGTCTGGCCCTTGCTCCGCAGCTCGTCCATCTTCGCCTGGTAGGTCGCCTGATCGACGACCTGGACGTTGAAGAGCATCCGCGAGTGGTAGGTGCCACACAGCTCGGCGCACTTGCCGGCATAGCTGCCGATCTTGGTCGGGGTCACCTGGAAGGAGTTGGTGCGACCCGGAATCACGTCGAGCTTGAAGTAGAACTGGGGGACCCAGAAGGAGTGGATCACGTCCGGCGAATCAAGGGTGAAGTTCACCGGCTGATCAACCTGCATGTACAGGTCCGGGATCCGCTCCACGGTGCCGACATCCCAGACGTTGGCATCGGTGTAGTTGAACGTCCACGACCACTTCTGGCCGATCACCCCGATCGTCCGCGCGGCGGGCATCCCCTGGGCGGCCAGCTCGGCGTCGGTGTAGTGCTTGCGGACGCCGTCCTGGGCGTTGACGGTGTAGAAGAACAGCACGCCGACGATCAGGAAGGGAACGATCGTGTACATGACCTCCATCGGGAGGTTGTACCGGGTCTGCTTGGGGATCTCGTCAGGGCTGCGGCGACGGTACCGGATGGCGGCCCAGATCATCAGACCCCACATCAGGACACCGATCGCGAGCGCGGCGATCCAGAAGCCGTGCCACAGGTTCCCGGTGAACGGAGCCCGGTCCGAAACGGGTTCCGGCAGGCCGAATCGGGCCAATTGCCCCGGCCCCCCGGTGCCACCGGCACAGCCACTCAGCGCCAGCGCGGCCAACCCGAGCACGGCTGCTCCGGTCAACCGGCGGGTTGTGGATGTCTTCACACTCACGTGTCGCCCTTCCCTACGTCTACCGGCACAGGAGGAACCCGGAAACCGGCCATGTTGATCGCACTCACGATAACGCATTTCGGGCAGTGTGGGTGGCCGCCCGAGCAAGTCCGAGAGGGGTACGCCCGGGCACTGGACGGGGTAACCGGCCCCCTGCCCTGAAGTTGGGGCATCGTCCCTTGTCGGCGCGGAGAAATAGGTCTGTGGCACGGAGTTGATCCGGCTCAGCGCGAAGCCAACGCCCAGCGACCGAGCAGGGTCGAACCACTGCTGATCATCGTACGCAGAGTCAGTCGGCGCGGCACTGCGGTGGACCCCAGCAGCGGCACGGGGACACCGGTCAACCGAGGGCTGATGGTGTGGCACAGTTCGTCGACCAGATCGGCGGCAATCAGGTGGCCGAGCAGGGTCGGTCCCCCTTCGGTCAGGACGCGCTGCCCGGCCAGCCGATCCAGGACGCCGGGCAGGTCCACCCGGTCGGCCCCCACCCGCCAGACCTCGACCAGATCGCGGACCTGATCGGAGACCGCGGCAGCCTCGGTGGTGACCAGCACCACCTGCCCGGGATGCTCGGGCAGCAGCGGCAACAGATGCTCCGGGAAGCGGCCCCGCCCGCTGACGATCACCAGGCGCGGCCCGTCGGGGACCCCGTAGTGCTCGGCCCGGACCGTCCCCGCACCCATCAGAATCACATCCGACAGGCTGCGCAGGGTCGCGAAGACGGCATGGTCGGCGGCATCGTTCAGGCTTCCGGAGAGTCCGTCGGAGCCGGTGACCGACCCGTCCAGCGAGGTGATCATGTTGGCGCGGACCCGATCGCCGGGCGCCCAGGCGTACACCTCGGGCAGGTCGGCGACGGTGATCGGCCGGGCCTGCGGCAGGAGCTGCCGGAACTCGGGGTCACTCATTCCCCTATTGTCCGGGTTCGGACCGGGCTACGGCTTCGGGGTGGGGTGCGGGAGCCAGGTGGCCACGGCGTACTGCACCCCGAACGGGTCATCGGCCCACCAGTACGCGGTCCGGGTGTCGGGCAGGACGCGGGCGAGCACCTGCCAGCCCAGCCAGCCGGCGGCCAGCAGTTCCCGGGCCGTGCCGGCGTCCAGGGCGGCCAGCGCGGCCGGATCCGGCGCGGCCAGGGCTCGGCACACCTCGGCATCGAAGGCCGCGGCCCGCGGGTCGAAATGCCCCGGCGCCTTCGGGTCGCGACGCGCTGATCCGTCGCCGGTGACCAGCAGGGCGGTGCCGGCCGCGGCCGCGGTCACCTCGGCAACGACGGCGTCGATCGTCTGCTCGGTGACCGGCAGTTCCCGCACCGGGAGATCGGCCAGGGCGCTGTCGGCCAGTACGGCGGCGGCCACCCGGAACCCGGGCGAGGCCTGCTCGGCGATCACCGTCACCTGCTCGGGTCCGGCCCCGGCTACCTGTGCCAGGGCGGCGTGGCAGTGCGCCCGCAGTTCGGCCGCGGGGTCGGCGAGCGAGGCGTACGCCGGCAGCAGCAACAACGGCTTCGGGATCAGGGTGACCGCGGTGATGGAGCTCATGCCAGCCCCCGGACCGCGCGCGCCGGGAGCCGCTCGCCCCGGATCACCGACACCATGTCGAGCACCTGGCGGGTCTCGGCCACCTCGTGCACCCGGTAGATCTGGGCGCCCTGCCAGGCGGAGATCGCGGTGGTGGCGAGGGTACCGACCACCCGCTGCTTGACCGGGCGATCCAGCGCTTCCCCGACGAAGTCCTTGTTCGACAAGGAGACCAGCAGCGGCCGGCCCAGGGCGGCGAGTTCGTCCAGCCGGCGGGTCAGTTCGAGGGAGTGGAAGGAGTTCTTGCCGAAATCATGGGCCGGGTCGATGATCACCCGCCGGGCGGGTACGCCGGCGGCCTCGGCCCGGGCCGCCTGGGCCTGCAGGGAGTCCAGCGCGGCGGCGACCACGTCGTCGAACTCGACCCGGTGCGGCCGGGTCCGCGGGGTGACGCCGCCGGTATGGGTGCACACCACGGCAGCCCCGAACTCGGCGGCGACCTCGACCAACTGCGGATCCGCCCCGCCCCAGGCGTCGTTGAGCAGGTCCGCGCCGGCGTCACAGACCGCCCGGCCGACCTCGTGGCGCCAAGTGTCCACCGAGATGATCAGGTCGGGGTACGCCTGGCGTACCCGGGCCACGAACGGAACCACCCGGCGGCACTCCTCGGCGACGTCGATCTCCTCGCCGGGGGCGGCCTTGATCCCGCCGATGTCGATCAGGTCGGCGCCCTGCTCGACGACCTCGGCGACCCGTTGGAAGGCCACATCCTCGGCCCAGGTGCGCCCCTGGTCGTAGAACGAATCGGGGGTCCGGTTGATGATGGCCATCACGAGCCGGTCGGTGGGGGCGAAGCCACGACCCCGCAGTTCCAGGAACGGTGGCTGGGTGTCCGGGCGCATCAGCAGGCCTCCCGGGTCGTCGCCGCGGTCGTGTCGTGGTCGGGCAATTCGCGCAGCGGCGGACGTTCGGTGGTCGGCACCGGACGCGGGGCCGGCCGGCCGCCGGCGAACTGGGTCAGGGTGATCGGGTCCTCGGCCACTCCCCCGGCCCGTCGGGTCGCCGCGGCGAGCACCTGGGTGGCCATCACGCCGAGTTGGCGCAGACTCTGGTGCCGGTGCGTACGCCGACCCAACCACGCCTGGCCGATCGCGTCCGCACCGTAGCGGGCCTCGATGTCCAGCAGGGTGGCGATCTCCACGCCGTACCCACAGGGCACCGCCAGGGCGGCGAAGGCGTCGCGGCGGATCGCCCACTCCCCCGCCAGCGGCTGCGCGATCCCGGCCAGGCTCGGCCGGTGCACCGCCAGCCAGGGCCGGGCCATCAGTTCGGTCACCCGGCCGCCGCCGTCGGTCTCCACGTTCCCGTCCGCGGCGTAGTCCCGGCCGTACCAGCCCTTCACCAGTTGGATCGACGGGTCGGCCAGCGGGGCCACCAGCCGCGGTACGAACTCGGTGCTCCACTCGACCAGGTCCGCGTCGAGGAAGACCAGCACGTCCCCGGAGGTGACGAACTGGGACTTCCACAGCGCCTCCCCCTTGCCCGGGTGGGAGCCCAGGTCGGGCCGCACGTCGGCCACCGCATGCACCCGGGCCCCGGCCTCGGCGGCGACCCGGGCGGTCGCGTCGGTGGAGTCGGAGTCCATCACGACCAGTTCGTGCAGCTGCCCGGCCAGGTCGGTACGCAGCCGGGTCACCATCGCGGCGACGGTGGCCTCCTCGTTCCGGGCGGGCAGGACCACCGACACTCGGAGGGGTTCCACGATCTGCGAGACGTACATGCGGGCAACTGTAGGCGGCGTCACAGCTTCTGCGCGAAGTCCTTGATCGCCTCGACGGTCTGCAGCCGGGCCGCGTGGTCCGGGCTGGGCAGGCCGAGCAGCAGGGTGTGGACACCGGCGCGGTCGTACGCCGCCAGGCGCGAGCGGACCTGCTCGGGGGTACCGATCAGGGAGACCGCATCGATGAACTCGTCGGGCACCGAGGCCGTGGCCTCCTGCACCTTCCCGGTCAGGAAGAGATCCTGCACCTTCTCCGCCGCCTCGCCGAAGCCGTAGCGCACGGCGAGGTCGTTGTAGAAGTTCTTGCCCTTGGCCCCCATCCCGCCGACGTAGAGGGCGAGGGTGCGCCGCACCTGGGTCCGCGCCCCCTCGATCGCCGCCTCGTCATCGCTGACCAGCGCGTAGGTGTCGGCGTACACCTGCAGGTCGCCGAGTTCGGGAGCCCGCTTGGCGCGGCCGGCCGCCAGCGATTCACCGAAGACCTCCTCGGCCTTTTCGGGGTAGTAGAAGATCGGCTGCCAGGCCTCGAACAACTCGGCGGCCAGTGCCACGTTCTTCGGTCCGATCGAGGCGAGCAGCATCGGAATCCGGTCCCGGACCGGGTGCCCGACCAGCTTCAACGGCTTCCCCAGACCCGAGCCGCCGCGGTCGGGCTGCAGCGGAACCTGGTAGTACTTCCCGTTGTGCACCAGCGCCTCGCGCCGCCAGACCTTGCGGCAGATGTCGACGACCTCGCGCACCCGGCCCAGCGGGGCGTCGTACTTCACCCCGTGGAACCCCTCGATCACCTGGGGCCCCGAGGCGCCCACGCCGAGCACGAAGCGTCCCTGCGACAGCAGGTCCAACCCGGCGGCGCTCATCGCGAGCACGGTCGGCGTCCGGGAGAAGATGTTGACGATGCCGGTGCCGAGCTTGGTCCGCTCGGTGCGCCCGGCGAGGAAACCGAGCACGCTGATCGCATCGAAGGTGTACGCCTCCGGAATCAGGGCCAGGTCCAACCCGACCCGGTCGTACGCGACGACATCCTCGACCAGCTGGCCGTAATCGGTGCCGAGGGAGAACATGGTTCCGATTTCCACGGAGCCTCCTTGTGTCCGGTGGCCGGCGTCGGTGCCGGTCGGGTCGAACGCAGCTTACCGGCCGGTCACTTGTTGGTGTGGCCGAGTTCAGCTCACAGGTGGGCGCCGAACCGGATGGCGCGCACGATCTGGACCACGCCGAGCACGGCGAGGGAGGCACCCAGCAGCATCCAGAGCACGGCCGCACCCCAGATCGGCGACAGCAGCAGTCCGATCCCGGCCAGGATGCTCACCACCGCCATCAGGATGGTCCAGACCTTGGAGGCCGAGTCGCCCAGCATGGTGAGGCTGACGATCCCCTCGATGATCCAGGCGATCCCGACGGTCACGCCGAGCAGCACGGCCAGCGCGGCGGTCGCGGCCTGCAGGTTGGTCAGCGCCAGCACCGCCACGACGATGAACACGATCCCGAGCACCACGTAGGAGACCCGCGGCCAGGCACCCAGCCGGCGCGTCATGATGCCGAGAAAGATGTTGATGACCCCGGCGATGAAGGCGTACACGCAGATGATGCCGGCCACCACGACCGCGGTCTTGGCGGGCCACACGAGTACCAGCACCCCGATCACCAGGGCGAGCAGGCCGCTGACCCCGAGCAGCACCCGCAGACCGGTGACCGTCGAGCGTTCCACTGAGTACAGGTCGATCGTGGGCATGATGACTCCTCGCAGAGATGACTGATGACCGGTCGGGCTCGTTCCCGGGCGTACCCCGGCGACGAGGGCAGGGCCCAGCCTAGCCCTGCCCCCAGGACCCCGCGGCCGGACCCCTGGGGTCATAGCCAGCGCCTATCGCCGCGACACCAAATCAATGACCATAGTTTCAATGAAATTGTTGACCATAGATTCTCTGCTGGGGTGAAATGGTCGGGTCCCTGCCTCATCTCACAGGAGTTCTCATGCGTGACGCCGTCATCGTGGACGCGGTCCGGGTTCCCATCGGTAAGCGGAACGGCGCGTACGCCGACCTGCACCCCGGCGATCTGGCCGCCCATGTCCTGACCGCCCTGGTGCAGCGGACCGGCTTCGATCCGGCCCGGGTGGACGACGTGGTCTGGGGGTGCGTGACGCAGAGCGGAGAGCAGTCCGGCAACATCGGCCGGGTGGCCCTGCTCGCGGCCGGATGGCCGACCTCGGTGCCGTCCACCACCGTGGATCGCAAGTGCGGCTCCAGCCAGCAGGCAGTCGCCTTCGCCGCCGCGGGCGTCATCTCGGGCCAGTACGACTTCGCCGTCGCCGGTGGGGTCGAGTCGATGTCGCGGGTCCAGATGGGCTCCAACGCCCAGGGCCAGGCGCAGTACCCGGATTCGGTGTTGGAGCGCTTCGGCGTACGGGGCTTCTCCCAGGGCATCGGCGCGGAACTGGTCGCCGACAAGTGGGGCTTCTCCCGGGCCCAGCTCGACGAATACTCCGTACGCTCGCACGAGCGGACCGCGGCCGCGATCGACTCCGGCGCCTTCGACTCCCAACTCGCCCCGCTGCCGGGGCGGATCACCGCCGATGAGGGCCTGCGTCGTGGCTCCACGGTGGAGAAGCTGGGCACTCTGAAGACCGTGTTCCGGGAGGACGGCGTGATCCACGCCGGCAACTCCTCGCAGATCGCCGACGGTACCGCGGCGCTGCTGATCACCACCTCGGAGCTGGCCCGGGCGAACGGGCTGACCCCCTTGGCCCGGATCCACACCACCGTGGTCGCTGCCGACGACCCGGTGATCATGCTCACCGCCCCGATCCCGGCAACCGCGAAGGCGCTGCGGCGCGCGGGACTCAGCATTTCCGACATCGGCGCCTTCGAGGTGAACGAGGCCTTCGCTCCGGTGCCGCTGGCCTGGCAGGCGGAGACCGGTGCTGCGGACGCGGTGACCAATCCGCTCGGCGGGGCGATCGCGGTCGGGCACCCGTTGGGCGGCTCGGGGGCGGCGCTGATGACCCGACTGGTCCATCACATGAAGGCGCAGAACATCCGGTACGGCCTGCAGACGATGTGCGAGGCCGGCGGTCAGGCGAACGCGACCATTCTCGAATTGCTCTGAATCCCACCCAGCGCACCGGCTGGGTTACGTTGACCGGGTGCAGACCGCTCCGTTGACCGTGCGAGCCCCCGACGGGCGCGTGCTCGCGGGTACCAGCAGCGGTCCCACCGATGGACGTCCGGTCCTGTTCGTCGCCGGCGCAGGGACGGGCCGGGCCATGACCTTCGGCGACGACCTCCTTGCCGCACGCAGTGTCCGCCTGATCACGATGGATCGTCCGGGCATGGGTGGCTCGGATCCGGACCCGGCGCGTACCGTCGCCAGCACGGCAGCGGACTACCGAACCTTTCTCAGCGGTGTCCTGGGCGGCGACCACGCCGCGGTACCGGTCGTGGCGAATTCGCAAGGGGCCCTGTTCGGCCTCGCCCTCGCGGCTCACGGTTGGCCGAGCACGCTGGTCCTGGTCTCGCCCGCCGACGAGGTCGCCCATCCCGACGTGCGCGCGCTGCTGCCCCAGGCGGCTCGGACGCTCCCCGATCTCGTCGCCGGGGACCCGGGTCGGGCGCGCGCCGTCCTGCACTCCTTCACCGCCGAGGGCATGCGGACGATGATCCTGGACAGCTCGATCCCGGCGGACCGGGCGGTGTACACCGAACCGGCCTTCGCCCGGCGCTGGGCGACAGCGCTCGACCAGGGTTTCGCCCACAACGGCGCCGGCTACGTGGTCGACACGATGGCGGCGATGGCACCCTGGCCCCTCGACCTTGCGCGGATCGCGTGCCCCACCGTCGTCCTGTACGGCGCCGAGGATGCCGGCCACTCCCCCGATCTCTGCGTGCTCCTTGCCTCCCGGATCCTGGGAAGCCGACGGATCGTGGTCCCGGGCGCGGGTGGCGCGCTGCTGTGGACCCACGCCGACCGGGTGCTCGACCTGGCGTTGTCCTGACCCGATCGCCCGCTGCCTGCACTCTCAGGGGCGACTCGACTCCTCAGTGATGATCCAGGAGGTTCGCGGACACCGTCCGGAGGTGGCTGCGCATCGCGTCGGAGGCTCCGGCCGGATCGCGGTCGTGCAGCGCCTCCACGATGACCGTGTGCTCCCCGTGGTAGCACTGCCGCCGCTCCGGGGTGGAACTGCGTCGCTTCGAGGTCCCCCACACCGGAAGTCCCCGGGCGGCGTTCATGACATCGAACATGCTCAGCAACAAGGCATTGTGACCCGCCTTCGCGATGGCGTGGTGCAGCCGGCCGTCCCAGGCCTCGAAGTCACCGTGGTCGGTTGCCGCACCCCCGGCCTGCAGACAACTGGTGACCAGGTCGAGGTCGGCCTGCGTCGCCGCCTGGGCGGCGATCGCGGCCAACGGCGGCTCGAGCGCCAACCGCGCCTGCATGATTTCGGCCGGGCTGGTGTCCGGGGGTGTCGGCGCCACGAAGCGGGGCGTCCGGTCGGCCAGATAGGTCCCGCGTCCGACGTGCCGGGTGATCAGCCCCTCGGTCTCCAGCACATCGAGGGCGCGCCGGATCGAGCCCCGGGAGGCCTGAAGGCGTTCCACGAGCTCGCGCTCGGTCGGCAGCTTGCTGCCGGGCCCCAGTTCGCCGGCTGCCACGGCCTCGTCGAGCAACGAGCGCAGCGAACTCTCGATTGTCAGCATGCACCGAGGATACGACAAACCAATACAGACCAATATCATTCCGGCAATTTCGCCTTTACAACGGCCCCTTCGCTGCTTAAGGTTACCCATATCGCAGGATTGGTCCTATTGGTTAGGAATGGTTCAATGAAGTTGGTGACGTTCAGCGCCCGTGATGGCGCCGCCCGCGTCGGGGTCGTGGATAGCCAGGCCGGGATCGTCCGGGACGCCTCCCCCGTGCTCGGGGAGGCCGGCGTCCTGGACGTGATCCGGGATTGGGAAACCCGAGGCCCCCAGTTGGCGCAGAGTCTCGCCGACCTGGCGTCGCTTCCACTGGACGAGGTGAAGCTCCATGCACCGATCCCCGTGCCGGCGCGCGACATCTTCGCGGTAGGCAAGAACTACAGCGAGCACGTCAAGGAGTTCGGGCGCAGTGGCTACGACCAACCGGACAAGTCCGAAGATCTGCCCACCGATCCGGTCGTGTTCCCGAAGGCGACCACCGCGGTCACCGGCCCCTACGACGACATCGAGTCCCATCCGGGCGTGACCGACGAACTCGACTACGAGGTCGAGCTCGGTGTCATCATCGGTAAGGGCGGGCGTGGCATCTCCCGCGAGAACGCCTACGACCACGTCTGGGGCTACGTCCTGATCGACGACTTCACCGCCCGCGACCTGCAGAAGAAGCACAAGCAGTGGCTGATCGGGAAGTCCCTGGACACCTTCTGCCCGATGGGCCCCTACGCCGTCAGCGCCGACGAGATCCCCGACGTCACAGCTCTGGAGGTACGCAGCAAGGTCAACGGCGAAGACCGTCAATACGGCAAGGTCGCCGACCTCATCTTCGACATCCCCGAACTGATCGCCGTGCTCTCCGCCGGAATCACCCTCCAACCCGGCGACATCATCGCCACCGGAACCCCGGCCGGCGTCGGCATCGGCTTCGACCCGCCCAAGTTCGTGCACCCCGGTGACGTCATCGAGATGACCATCACCGGCCTCGGCACCCAGCGCAACACCGTCGTCTGAACCCACCGTCCGAACGCCCACGCGCAGAGGAGATCCCCATGGCACCCACCACACTGACCACCGAGATCCAGGGCGACGGCCCCGCCGTCCTGATGATCCACGGCCTCGGCGGCACCTCGAACTTCTACCAGATCCAGACCGACGCCCTCACCGACTTCCACACGGTTATCCGTCCCGACCTGGCCGGCGCCGGGCGCTCCCCGCTCCCCGACACCGCAGCGGTTAGCATCGCCAGCCACGTCGCCGACCTGATCGCCCTCCTGGACGACCTCAAGGTCGACCGGGCCGCCGTCATCGGACACTCGATGGGCACCCTGGTGGCCCGCGAACTGGCCGCCACTCACCCCGATCGAATCACCAAGGTGGTCCTGCTCGGGGCCGTCGCCGAACCGACTGACGCCGGCCGCCAGGCCCAACGCGACCGGGCGGCCACCCTCCGCGCCCAGGGCACCGGCGTCGTCGCCCCCGGCGTGGTCGCCAATGCCCTGTCCGAACGAACCCGGCAGGACAACCCCCTGGCCGCTGCTCTGGTCCGGGAACTGGTGATGCGCCAGCCCGCCGAAGGCTACGCGCAAAACTGCGAGGCACTGGCCGCCGCCGGCGCCCCCGCCCCGGTGAACCCGGCAACCCCGTTGCTGCTCATCACCGGGACCGAGGACAAGGTCGGCCCCGCCGCTGTCAGCGAAGAACTGGCCCAGGCACACGGCAACGCGTCCGTGCACGTCATCGACGGGATCGGCCACTGGACCGCCCTCGAGGCCCCCGCCGAAGTCTCCCGGCTGCTGCGCGACTTCCTCTGACCCTCCGACCCACCCGTCGGGTGCGCCGCACCGGCGCGGGGCACCCGACACCCCACCACTACTCAACGAAGAGAGTGACCAACCGTGCCCACCTACACACCTCGTGGCCGCGTCCTGATCCGCGGCGCCAACATTCTCGACTCCACCGGAGCCGTTCCCTATCCCGGTGACGTCCTCATCGAGGACGGCCGCATCACCGCCGTCGGCTCCGTCCCCCAAGAAGCCGCAGCCGGCGACGACATCGAGATCGTCGACGCCGACGGCAAGACCGTCATGTCGGGCCTGTGCGACGCCCACACCCACTTCTCGTGGAACAACTCCGCCGACCTGGACGGCCTCGGCACCATGCCCGTCGAAGAACACCTGCTGTTCTGTCTGGAATCCGCCCACACCTACCTCGACTACGGCTACACCATGTGCGTGGGCGCAGCCTCGGCCAAGCCCCGACTCGACGTCGTCTGCCGCAACGCGATCGAGGAACACCGCTTCCCCGGCCCCCGCTACCTCGCCAACGGACCCGAGATCGCCGTGACCGGCGGCGCGCTCATCCCCAGCATCACCAAGTTCGCCGACGGCGCTGAGGGGATGCGCCTGGCCGTCCGCGAACTGGTCGGCCTCGGGGTCGACCAGATCAAGCTGTCGATGTCCGGGGAGGAGATCACCGGAACCCTGCACGCCGACGACACCTACTTCACCGAGGAAGAGGTCCAGGCCGCCGCCGACGAGGCCCACCGCCGCGGCATCCGTGTCTGCGCCCATGCCCGCAGCGCCGAATCGGTGAAGATGTGCGTACGCCACGGCGTGGAGATCATTTACCACGCCTCCTACACCGACGCCGAAGGCATGGACATGCTGGAGGCCGCCAAGGACCGGGTCTACGTCGCCCCCGGCATCAACTGGCTGGTCGGCACCCTCTACGACGCCGAATCCTTCGGCTACCCCCAGGCCGCCGCCGAGGCCGCTGGCTACCGCCACGAACTCGAGACCGCGATCGAAGGTCTGAAGGAGATGCACCGGCGCGGCATCCGGATCCTTCCGGGCGGGGACTACGGCTTCGCCTGGACCCCGCACGGCACCTACGCCCGCGACCTGCAGCACTTCGTCGAACTGCTCGACTTCACCCCGATGGAAGCGATCCTCGCCGCAACCGCCCAGGGCGGGGAAATCATGCTGCGCCCCGACGAACTCGGCAAGGTCCGACCCGGGTACCTGGCCGACCTGATCATCGTGGACGGGAATCCCCTCGAGGACATCACCATCCTCCAGGACATCACCCGGATCACGCACGTCATGAAGGACGGACGGTTCCACCGTGCCCCGGGCCAGCACCACTACCGCGGCCTGCATATCGGCTGAAACCCACCGGTGCTCCCGCCCACCGCGGACGGGAGCACCGGGAGCCTGCTATGACCCTGCACATCTGCACCACCTGCCCACGCTACGACGCGCTGCACCAGGGAGACTTCGCCCAGTCCCTGCACGATGAGGTCGAGGCCGCCCACCTGGCACCCCGCTACATCGCCTGCCTGGGCGGCTGTCCCACCGACGGCGTGGTCTCCCTGGACGCCCCGGGCAAAACCCGGATCCGCTTCGGCCACCTCACGGTCGCCGATCTCCCCGACCTGGTCCGGGCAGCCCAGGCCTACGACGCTACGGAGACAGGCGAACTCGCGCACCTCTCCCTTCCCGCATCCCTCACGTCCCGGATCACCTCAGTCCGCCCAAAGCTGGTGCGGCCGGCCACCGCCACGCCAGCGGACCAGAAGTGAACGGCCCGGTCATCCTCACGCGGTGTCGTCCGGTCCCGGATAGGTGAGCGTGGAACCGTCCACCCGGGCGAACGGGGTGAGCCGGGCCGGGCGGGGCTGCCCCTCCCCCACGATGTCGAAAACCGGCACGCCCCGGATCAGGAGCGCGTCGGTGATCAGCCGCCGGTGGCAGCGCCACGGGACCGCTTCGCTGCACATGATCGCCGGCACATCACCCGGGAGCAGGCCGAGCAGTTCCTCGAGGCCGGCCGCGAACGCCGGGGTGCCCATGTAGTCGGCGTAATCGCGGAATCCCTTGACCCGCCAGCCCCCGTTCGGACTGGGCGTCCCCGCGGGCGTGTGACGCCGACCGCCCAGCGCCCGGATCCAGCGATAGGTGAGGTCACCGGGCAGCGCGTCGATGATCGCGGCCTGATTCCACTGCGGGTGGATCCGCGAGGACGGAAAGGCCCGCACGTCGACCAGCACCGTCACCTGGTTGACGCGCAGCAGGTGCACCACGTCGGCGAACGCGCGGTCCGAGTGCCCGATGGTGAACACCCGGGAGGTCGCGGCGGCAGGGGCACCGTTCGGTTCCGGCTCGGCTGGACGGACGGTCACGCCCATCGCCCCGCTTCAGTCCGCGCTGTCGCGGTCGGAGAACACGTCTCGCGCGGTGAACGTTGCATTCAGGGCTCTCGGGAACCCGGCGTACACCGCGGCATGCAGGAGAGCTTCCACGATCTCGTCCCGGGAGATGCCCACGTTCAATGCTGCCCCGATGTGGACGCGCAGCTGGGGTTCGCAACCGCCGAGAGCCGTCAGAGCGCCGAGGGTGACCAGCTGCCGGCTCCTGGGGTCGAGACCGGGTCGGTCGTAGATGTCGCCGAACGCGAACGCCGCCACATGGTGGCCGAGCGCGGGACTGATGTCTGCCAGCGAGTCGACGACGGCCTCGCCCTGGTGCCCGTCGATCTGCGACAGGACGTTCTGGCCGTGCCGTCGACGGGCGATGTTTTCCGCGGAGGCGATGTCGTGCTGAGCTGGCATGGGTGGAGTCATCCTGGTCATGGCTGGGGACCTTCCTGGTAGGTAGCGATCTTGTATTCGGTCGCCGCGAGTGCGAGCTGGAGTTGGGAGATCTGTGCCCGGAGGGTGTCGCGGTGCTCCAGAAGCAGGTCGAGCCGTTCCGGTACCGTCTCCTACCCCGCGTCGACGAGTGCGACGTAGCGGCGCAGATCGCTGATGGGCATGCCCGAGGCGCGCATCCGGGTCAGAAACACCAGACGCCGCACGGTCGCGGCGGTGAAGCGCCGGCGCCCTCCGGTGTCGCGCGGGATCGTGACCAGGCCCACCCGCTCGTAATACCGCAGGGTGTGCGGGCTGACCCCGAGGTGCTCGGCGGTGGTGGCAATGTCCCAGTCGGCCTCCTCATCGGGTCGGGCCAACTCGTGCAACGCCTCGAGACTGACACCGCCGGGAGGGTCCACCGCCAACCGAAGGGCGTCCCGCAAGGCCTGGTTGCTGTCCATGCGCCCCACCGTAGAAGTGTGAGCGCGCTCAAAGGCAAGCGCCGCTCGCCCCGGTCCCGGACCCCGGACATCTCACGCCACCTCCCCGCAATCGGCCGACCCCGCCACCGGGTCCGTGCCCGGGTCGCCTGGCGTAAATTCAAAAGGCGTCCAGCAAGAGGAGCAGACATGACTCGGAAGCACTATCGGGGACCCCTGGTCGACGTCACCGACGAGCGTGCGTTGTGCATCCACTCCACCGAGTGTGTGCGAGGGATGCCGGCGGTCTTCGACACCGGCCGCCGGCCATGGATCGACCCGACCGCCGCCGACACCCCCGACCTCGCCGAACAGCTGCGGGAGGTCGTTGCGCGGTGCCCGTCCGGGGCCCTGCAGATCTCGGAGCACCCCGCCGACCACTGACTGTGGCGCCGACTGCTGCTCCCCCCGGGCGCTGCGTCGGCCGGGTGCGGGGGCGGCGTAGGGTGGTGTCCCCATCCGACGGCGCGAGGAGGCCCAGTGGACCTGCAGAAGCTGGAGTACTTCCTGGCGGTCGCCGAGCGCGGCTCGATCAACGCCTCGGCCGCCGCGATGGGGGTGGCCCAGCCGACCATCTCCCAGGCGCTGAAGTCGCTGGAGACCGAGTTGGGCGTCCGGCTGTTCCACCGGATCGGTCGCGGGATGGTGCTCACCTCCGCCGGACACCTGCTGATGAGCCCGGCCCGCCGGATGATCCGGGGCGCCGCGGAGGCGGCCGCGGCGGTGACCACCGAGTTGGCCCAGTTGCGCGGGGTGGTCAGCATCGCCGTCGCGCCCGGCCTGATCGACGGCGCGATGGCCGATGCCATCCAACGGATCCGGACGGTGTTGCCCCTGGTCCGGGTGGACCTGATCGAACTGTCCGCGGCCCCGGCCGATCTCGCCGGGATGCTGCCGCTGACCCATGATCTGCTGGTGCTCTCCGAGGCCGACGCCGACGAATTGGCCCGACTGCGCGAGGTCCAGGTGGCGGCGGTCGGCGTCCAGGAATACTGGCTCACCCTGCCCCCCGGCGCCCTCGACGGTCACGCCGCCGACCTGCCCGATCCCCTGCCGATCTCGGCGGTTCCCGAGCTGCCGCAGATCGTGGTGCCGCAGCCGCCGGCCCTGGTCCGCAACTCCCCCAATCGCCATATCGAGGGCCGGCTCAAGGAAGCCGGGATCCACCTCCCCGTCGCCGCGGTGGTCCAGCAACGCGAGGCGCGGCAGGCGTACGTGCTGGCGGGGGTGGGAATCAGCTTTCTGGAGCGCCGGGTGGCCGAGCAGGCCGCGACCCGCGGCGCGGTCGCCCGGCGGATCGATCCGCCGCTGCGGCTGGCGCTCAGCATGGTGTACGCCGAGGAGGGACTCTCCCGCGCCGGCCGGGCGGTGATCGAACTCATCCGGGGCCGGGATCTGACCCGTGACCCGGACGCGGCACCCACCCCTCAGTGATCGCCCGGGTCGCGGCGCCGGCGTCGGGCCAGGGCGATGAAGGCCGCCGCCGCCGGTGACTGCGGCCCCCGGCGCAGCACCAGCCCGACGGTCCGCTGCACCGGCGGATCCAGCCCCAACTGCTGCGCCTGGGGCAGATGGTTGGCCAGGAACGTGTCCGGCAACAGGGCCGCGCCGACCCCGGCGGTGACCAGATCCCAGGTGGTCGCGCGTACCGCGGAGCGCACCACGACGTTCAGCCCCGATCCGTACACGCCCCGGTCGACCTCGCCGCCGGGTTCGACGATCAGCGGGACCTCGGGCAGCCGCGCCAGCGGCAGCGGATCGGGCAGCCCGGCGGCCAACTCGGCGGTCAGCCCCAGCACCAGGCGCTGATCGGTGACCGGCACCGCCACCAGCGAATCGGGCACATCGCGCAGGTCGGTCACCGCCAGTTCGACCAGTCCGTCGCGCACCGCCGCCCACGCCTCCAGGGCGATCCCGCCGTCGAACACATCGACCCGGACCTCGGGGTACAGCTCCCGCATCCGGGCCACCAGGCCGGTGAGCGGTTCGACCACCAGGGTCGGCGTGGCCGAGATCGTCAACCGCCCGGCGCGGACCTCGCGTACCTCGCGCGCCCGCGTACGCGCTGCCTCCGCGTCGGCCAGGACCGCCCGGGCCGCCGGCTCGAAGCGTCGGCCGGCCTCGGTCAGTCGCATCCCGGTCGGGGTCCGGTCGAACAGTTGCACCCCGACCTCGTCCTCGAGTTGGCGGATCACCTGAGACAGCGACGGCTGCGCGATGAACAGCACCGCCGCCGCCCGGGACACCCCGCCCTCATCCACGACCGCCACGAAGAAGCGCAAATGCCGCAGGTCCATGGCGCCACTCTAGTGCCCGAACTATAGGCCGCACCTATGTCCAGGATCCGCAACGGGTCTGTCCGCGCCCATACCGCCGCCGGTGGGGATCCAGGATCATAGATCTCGATCCATTCACTGGCAAGGAGGCCCCCAATGAGCGACACCGCAACGGGCGACACCGGCAGCGACGCTCCGGTTCTGATCGAGCGCGACGGCAGCATCGAGACCTGGACCATCAATCTGCCCGACGAGCGCAATCCGATCTCCGGGGACGACGTGGTCGACGCCCTCGAGGCCGCGGCGAATCGGGTGAACCGGGACACCTCGGTTCAGGCGGTCATCCTCACCGGCGCCGGCAAGGCCTTCTCCGCCGGTGGCAACGTGAAGCAGATGGTCGACCGGGTCCCGCCGTTCGGCGGCCCGGTTCCGGCCTCCCGCGACGGCTATCGCTACGGCATCCAGCGCATCCCGAAGGCGCTCTACACCTGCGACGTCCCGCTGATCGCCGCGGTCAACGGTGCCGCGATCGGCGCGGGCTGCGACCTGGCCACCATGTGTGACATCCGGGTGGCCTCCACCAAGGCGTTCTTCGCCGAGAGCTTCGTCAAGGTCGGGATCATTCCCGGTGACGGCGGCGCGTTCTTCCTGCCGCGCGCGGTGGGTGCGGCCCGGGCCGCGGAGATGATGTTCACCGGCGACCGGATCGACGCGCAGACCGCTCTGGACTGGGGCCTGGTCTCCCGGGTCGTGGAGCCCGACGAACTGCTGCCGACCGCACGCGAGATCGCCCAGCGGATCGCGGTGAATCCGTCGCATGCGGTACGCCTGGCCAAGAAGCTGTACCGGGAGGCCCAGCGGGGCATGGACCTGGACAGCGTCCTGGAGCTGTCGGCCGCCTTCCAGGCGATTGCGCACACCACCGATGACCAGCTCGAGGCCGTCACCGCCCTGGTCGAGAAGCGCGACCCGAACTTCACCGGGAACTGAGGACCGCCGATGCCCACCACTGTTTCCGCGGCCACGATCTCGCCGTCGGTGATCACCGACACCCCGCAGATGGCCACCCTGCGCGCCGAGGTGCGCGACTTCCTCACCGAGGAGATCGCCGCCGGCGCGTTCCGGCCCACCCCCGATTCCTGGCTGAGCCGCTGGGACGAGGACTTCTCCCGCAAGCTCGCCGCCCGCGGGTGGCTCGGGATGACCATCCCCACCGAGTACGGCGGCCACGGTCGGACCTTCCTCGAGCGCTTCGTGGTCACCGAGGAATTGCTCGCCGTCGGCGCACCGGTCGCCGCCCATTGGATCGCCGATCGCCAGATCGCCCCGTCCCTGCTGCGCTTCGGCACCGAGGAGCAGAAGCAGGCCTTCCTGCCGCGGATCGCGGCCGGAGACATGTACTGGGGTATCGGGATGTCCGAGCCGGATTCCGGTTCGGATCTGGCCAGCGTCCGCACCCGCGGCGTACCGGTGGAGGGGGGTTGGCGGGTCACCGGCACCAAGGTCTGGACCAGCGGTGCCCATGAGGCCGACGCTTTCTTCGCGCTCGCCCGGACCGCGCCGCTGGACCCGCAGCACCGCCATCAGGGGCTGAGCCAGTTCATCGTCGACCTGCACAGCGAGGGGGTGGAGATTCGCCCGATCGTGTCGATGAACGGTGAGCACCACTTCAACGAGGTGCATCTCAACGAGGTGTTCATCCCCGACAACCGGGTGCTCGGCGAGATCGGCTCGGGCTGGACGGGGGTGACCTCGGAGCTGGCGTACGAGCGGTCCGGGCCGGAGCGGTACCTGTCGACCTTCCCCGTGTACGCCGGGCTGCTGGATCAGGCCCGGGCCGAACGGGCGAGTGTGGACAGTCGCCTCGGCGCGACCGCGGGTCGGCTGTTCGGGCTGCACCAGATGTCACGGGCGGTCGCCGGTGCCCTGGAGCGCCATGAGCAGGCCGATGTGGCCGCCTCGGTGGTGAAGGTGCTGGGCACCCTCACCGAGGGCGACATCGCCGAGGACGCCCACCTGGCCACCATCCCGGGGCGGGACGACGAATTCGACCAACTGGTGCACCTGGCGCTCTCCCATCGGCCCGGGTTCACATTGCGCGGCGGCACCGTCGAGGTGCTGCGCGGCGTGATCGCGAGAGGACTGGGCCTGCGATGAGCGACACCACGATCAACCTGACCACCGCCGCCGATGCTGACATCAGCGAACTGATCCACAGCGTCCTCACCGACGCCCGGGAGAGCGCCGGCCCGGCCGATCCGACCGGCGCACCGACCGACCTGGACCGCGGGCTGTGGGCCACCCTGACCGAGACCGGGCTGGCCGCGCTCACCGCCGCGGAGGACCAGGGCGGCTCGGAGGCAAGCTGGCTGGAGGCCGCGGTGCTGGTCTCGGCCACCGCCGCGACCGCGGCCCGGGTCCCGGTCGTCGAGCACGACCTGCTCGCCCTGTGGCTGCTGGCGCAGGCCGGGCTGCCGGCCGACGACGGCATCCGGACCGTCGCGGTCCTGGACGCCGAGGGTCGCGCGGACAATGTCGCCTGGGCCGGGCAGACCGACCGGATCGTCCTCGCGTGGCCCAGCGGTGACGGGTACGCCGTCGCCGACCTGCCCACCGCGGAGGTGGCGATCGCCCCGACGGCGTCGCTGGGCAACCGGCCGACCGCCCGGATCAACGTGGACCCCGCCGCGATCACCGGGACGCCGGTCGGCGCCGAGGTGATCGCCGCGTTCGAACAGCGCGCCGCGCTCGCCCGCGCCCTGCAGATCTGCGGGGCCCTGGAGCAGATCCTGCAGGTGACGATCACCCATGTCACCGAGCGGGTCCAGTTCGGTCGGCCGCTGGCCAAGTTCCAGGCGGTCCAGAACCTGGTCACCGACATCGCCACCGAGGCGGCCCTGGCCCGCTCGGCGACCGATGCGGCGCTGCTGGCCGCGGTGAACTCGGACTGGGAATCGGCCGACCTGCACTTCGCGATCGCCGCCGCCCGCTCCTGCTGCGGGCACGCCGCGACGGTGGTGGTACGCAATGCCCATCAGGCCCTCGGCGCGATCGGCACCACCAAGGAGCACCAGTTGCACGAGTTCACCCAGCCGGTGCTGATGTGGCGCTCGGAGTACGGGACGACCGCCGAATTCGACGAACACCTCACCACCTGCGCGATCGGCGCCGGTGGCAGCGGAATCTGGGATCTGCTGACCCGCTGAGGTCGGCGCGAGAGGAGAGCAATGAGCGACGAAGTACTGGTCGACAAGCGGGACGGGGTGATGGTGATCACCATCAACCGGCCCGAGAAGAAGAACGCGCTGAACGCGGCCGTGGGTCAGGGCGTCAGCGATGCCATCGACGAACTGGAAGCGACCGAAGGGCTGTGGGCCGGGGTGCTCACCGGCGCCGGCGGCATCTTCTCCGCCGGGATGGATCTGAAGGCGTTCCTGGCCGGAGAGACTCCGAATGTCGGGGATCGCGGCATGTGCGGGATCACCCGACGGCCGCCGACCAAGCCGGTGATCGCCGCGGTCGAGGGCTGGGCGCTGGCCGGCGGGATGGAACTGACCCTGGCCTGTGACCTGATCGTGGCCGCCCGGACCGCGAAGTTCGGCGTACCGGAGGTGAAGCGGGGTCTGGTCGCGCGCGGTGGTGCACTGTTGCAGTTGCCGCGGCGGATTCCGCAGGCGCTGGCGCTGGAGATGCTGCTGACCGGCGATCCGGTGACCGCGGAGAAGGCTGCGGAGATCGGGCTGATCAACCGGTTGACCGAGGAGGGCGGCGCGCTCGAGGCCGCGGTGGAGCTGGCGCAGAAGATCGCCGAGAACGGTCCGATGGCGGTGGCGGCGACCCGGCAGATCCTGCGGGAGCAGCAGGACTGGACCTTGGCCGAGCGCTGGCAGCGGCAGGGGGAGATCGCCGACCCGGTGTTCGCCTCGGCCGATGCGAAGGAGGGCGCGACCGCGTTCACCGAGAAGCGGAAGCCGGTCTGGCAGGGTCGGTGAGGCCGCCGGCCCGACCGTCAGGCCGGGCCGGACGAACAGAACGAGGGGTACGCCGATCGGCGTACCCCTCGTTCGTGGTGGGTGCAGGTGCGACTCAGTGGAACGAATCGCCGCAGGCGCAGGAGCCCGCCGCGTTCGGGTTGTCGATGGTGAAGCCCTGCTGCTCGATGGTGTCGACGAAGTCGATGGTGGCGCCGTTGAGGTACGGAGCGCTCATCCGGTCGGTGATGACCGAGACGCCGTCGTACTCCTTGGCGATGTCGCCCTCGCCCTGCGGGCGGGCGTCGAACCACAGTTCGTAACGCAGACCGGAGCAGCCGCCGGGCTGCACGGCCACGCGCAGCACGAGGTCATCCCGGCCTTCCCGCTCGAGCAGCGACTTGACCTTGCTGGCGGCGCCCTCGGTCAGGACGATGCCGTCGGTGGCTGCGGTTACCTCAGTCGTCATATCTGTGTCTCCCTTTGTGACGCTAGTGTCGCGTGTGCCGGCGGCCCGGGATGGGCGCCGATACCTCCGGGCGGAAACCCGGTCCTCCATCAAGTTCCAGCACCGGTGTTGGCGCCGTTATTCCCTGCCAGTGTAAATCCTTGCGCCAAGATGTCGAGGGTGTCCCGAGGTGGCATTCGGTTCGTCCCGGTCGGTCATCGGCTCAGGGGAAGCGCCAGCTGCGCGCGACCCGGGCAGCGAACTCAGTGAGGTCGGCATCGGTCACGGCGTCGGGTTCCCGCTCCATCGCGTACGCCGATTCGATCCCGAACTGACGCATCTCCCGGGCGCTGATCCACACCTGGGCGGCCAGCGCGATCACCGGCCGGGTGGCCTGTTCGGCCCGATCGGCGAGGTAGCGGACCACCGGCCCGCCGGCACTCCCGAAGTCGAAACCGGTGGCCCCGGTGACCACCAGATCGGCCAGCGGCAGGGTCCGGGAGAGGTCGGCGGCGTCGGCACACAGCTGCGGGCCGGTGCAGATCCGACCGCCCAGGGCAGCCAGGGCGTACGCCCCGTCGGCGCCGGCCCCGGGCAGCAGGGCGGCCTCCGGCGCGCAGAGGTTCGCGAACCGCTCCAGGGTTTCATCGATCGCGATCATCCGCTGCGGGTCCATGTCGCCGGCCCGGCCGCGCAGCGAGGTGATCCCCCGCAGGCCCAGCAGGTGCTGCCCGGCCAACTCCGAGCGGACCACCGCGATCAGTTCGGTCGTCCCGACCAGTTCCCGTACCGGCGCCAGGTCGAGCCAGGTCATCCCGGCCAGGGCCTCCGCCCCCTCGTCCAGCGGCCGGTCCGAGCGTGCGCCGAGGGCGCCGAGGATGCCGGCGCCGGCGTCGTGGCAGTGCAGTTCGCCCAGATCCACCAGGACCCGCTGCGGCCGGGTGGCAAGTACCTCGGCCAGCGCGGCCCCGACTGGTGCCGAGGTGGCCTGTAGCGGCAGCCCCAGGTCCAGTTCGGGCGGGTTGGCGGCGGCCACGGAGAGCAGAACCCCGTCGTCGGTCGGCAGCACCCGGATCAGGCTGCCCGTCTCGTCGGTGGTCAACTCGGCCTGGGTGCCGTGCAGGGCCGCGTACGCGTCGCACAGCCCGGCACCGGCCTCGCCGATCGGCAGCACGGCGAGGTCGGCGTCCGGGGCGGTGGTCCGCCAGCCCCGGGCAATCGCCGTCCCCGCCTCGGCCGAGGCATAGGGCCCGATCGCGTCGGTCGCGATGAGGATTCGCATTTTCCTATTCTTCCACCAGTTCCCCGCCCTCGGCGCGGCCCGACCGCAGGCCGGTAGCACCGCACCCTCTGGCACCGCCCGCGGCATCGGCATCGGACACAGGGGACGGACAGGCGGCCCCGACTAAGCTGGCCGGGCTGCCCCGGGCGCGGGTCCCGGGCGCAATCCAGGAGAGGAACGTGATGGCTCGGATCAGGCGGATGGACCGGACCACGATGGTGCTGTCGGCTCTCGGTGCCGCGATCGGGCTGACCTCGCTGGCCTTCTCGGTCGTCTGGCTGGTGGCCATGCTGGAGAGTCCGGAAGCGATGGTGCCCGCCGAGATCGCGGTCGCCTGGGCCGCGGTCGGGGCCTGTCTTGCCTCGGTGGTGATGGTGGTGCTGATCCCCGTCTTCGACAACTGGGAACCCTCGACGGTACCGCTGACCATCATGGCGGTCGTCTTCGGGCTGCTCGGGATCGTCGCGGCCATCGGAATCTGGATCGCCTCGCTGCTGGTGGTCTGCGACGTCGCCTGTCGACCGGTCGATACCTGGCGGGAGATTCCGGTGCTGCTGGTGTGTGCCGCGATGGCGGCCCTGGGCGTGATCATGGTCGCCAAGGCCAAGGAGTCCGAGGGGTGGTGGACCGCCGCCGCGGTGGTGGTCGGAATCGCCTTCGTGGTCGGCATCGGCTTCTGGGTCGAGCAGGGCGTGTACGCCAACTGACCCGCGGCGCAACACGCACCCGACCCGCGCCACAGGTTGCCCGCGGCGCAACGCACCCGACCCGCGGTGCAACGCACCAGGGCCGCCCCGATCGAACGGGACGGCCCTGCTTGCTCAGCGCTGACGTGCTGACCGGGACCCAGGTGGCGGGTGACCGGCCGGCGGGTGACTAGCTCTCGGCGCGGCCGGGCAGCAGCCCGTCGTCGGCGCCGGATTCGGCCAGCCAGGCCCACACTTCCGCAACGGTGGCGGTCTCATCGGGGACGAACAGGTCGGAATCGACCAGTTCCGCATCGCCCACCGGCGTACCGACCTCCTTGACCTTGTCGATCAGCCCGACCAGTGCCTCGGTCAGTCCTCGCTGGTCGTCGGCGGCCACGGCCGCCTCGACGCGATCATCGAACGGATTCAGTTCGTCGAGGTGGGACTCCTCGATCCGGAACTGGCCCTCCCCCACGATGCGGACGATCACTGCAGACCCTCCTGGTGATTCGACGGCTGCTGCGGGTTGTAGTGCTGGAACTGGTTCGGCTGGGACTGCTGCGGTGCCTGGCTCTGGGCGGGGTGTCCGCCCGGCAGCGCCTGCTGGTTGGCCGGCGCTCCCCCGATCTGGGCCTTCATCGCCGCCAACTGGGCCTCCACGTCGGAGGAGGAGGACAGCGCCTCCAGTTCGCGGGTGATGTCGTCCTTGGTCGACCCGGTGACGTCGTCGAGGGCACCGGAGGCCATCAGCTCATCCAGGGCACCGGCCCGGGCCTGCATCGCCGCGGTCTTGTCCTCCGCCCGCTGGATCGCCATGCCGACGTCGCCCATTTCTTCGCCGATCCCGGTGAAGGCTTCGCTGATCCGGGTCTGTGCCTCGGCCGCGGAGTAGGTCGCCTTGATGGTTTCCTTCTTGGTCCGGAAGGCGTCCACCTTGGCCTGCAGGCGCTGCATCGCCTGCACGAGCTTGTCCTCCTCGCCCTGCAGCTGCTGATGCTGGGTCTGCAGGTCGCCGAGTTGCTGCTGCAGCCCGGACTTGCGGGTCAGCGCCTCGCGGGCAAGATCCTCGCGGCCGACCTGAAGGGCCTTCTGCGCCTGCGAATCCAGCTTGTCGATCTGGGTGTTCAACTGATTGGCCTGCAGTTCGACCCGTTTGCGGCTCTGCGCGACGTCGGCGACACCGCGACGAACCTTGTTCAGCAGCTCAAGCTGCTTCTGGTAGCTGTAATCCAGGGTTTCGCGCGGGTCCTCGACTTTGTCCAGGGCCTTGTCAGCCTTGGCACGGAAAACAGTCGACATGCGCTTGAAGAAGCCGCTCATGGGTTCGGCTCGGTCCTTCCGGTCGATAGGCAGCGCGTGTAGTGGGCGACGCGATGCTGGGTCGGGTCCTAGCCTATGTCGTCGGGGCCAACCTGCGGGAAGAGGGCGACCACGAAACCGGTCGTTCCGCGGTGCGATCAGGCGTACCGGCCGGGACTTTTTGTGATTCGCTGCCGGACTGAGAGAATTGTGTGTCACAGCGAAGGTGAAGGGCAGCAATGGGAATCTTTCGACCGTACGACCGGAAATCCTCCACGGAGCCGGCGGTCAGCGACCCCGAGCCGGCCGAGGATCCGGACGTCACCCCGAAGGGGCAGACCCCGAAGAAGGGCCGGGCGACACCGACCCGCAAGGAGGCCGAAGCCGCCCGCAAGGCCCGCGTCCGCCCCAGCATGGACAAGAAAGAGGCCAACCGGCGCGCGCGCGAGCGCGAGCGGGACAGCCGGATGCAGGCGATGGCCGAGCGCGACAGCACGCCGGAGAAGGTCCTGCTGCGCAACATGATCGACTCCCGACGCAGCCTGGGTGAGTTCATGCTGCCGGCCCTGGTGCTGATCCTGGCGCTGAGCTTCCTCAACACGTTCTGGACCCAGGCGGCGCTGGCCGGGACGATCACCATGTACGCCTTCATCGCCGTCGTCGTGATCGAGGTCCTGTTCATGTGGCGGCGCTTCAAGCGGGTGCTGGCCGAGCGGATGCCCGGCACCACGACCAAGGGCAAGGGGCTGTTGATGTACGGCGCCATGCGCCAGATCCAGATCCGTCGGTTCCGGACGCCGAAACCGACGGTCAACGTCGGCGACGACTACTGATTCCGAGAACTACTGATTCCCTCGGCCGGTCGCCGCGCCGAGGTATGTCGGTGAAGGTCAGTTGGTGACCCGGAACGGCATCCAGATCCGCGGCATCACGCCGCGCTGGGCGGCGCCGGCGGCACCGATCGAGGCGACCAGCTGATAGATCAGCAGCCCTGCGGTGATCACCATCCCGACGATGACGAACCACAACAGGACGCTGACCACGTAGCCGATCAGCAGCCAGACCCCGAAGTTCAGCGCCTCCTTGGCGTGGACCTGGGCGTACTTGGAATCGGGCTTGGCCAGCAGCACGATCACCGGAGCGAGGAAGCCCAGGAAGATCGTGCCCCAGTGCGCGAACGCGGCCAGGTCCTTGTTCTGGGCGATGTCGGCCGGATCGATCCCGGGGATCGGGGTCAGCGGCGGGATCTCGGAGAGTCGGGGGACCTGCTGCGGGTACGTCGCCGCGGTGTAGCCGGCGCCGTACCCGGGAACCGAATCGGGGTACTCGGTGCCGCCCCCCGGCTCGATGTACTGCGGGTATTGGCCGTACTGCGGTTGCTGGCCATACTGCTGCTGACCGTACTGCGGCTGTACGCCGTACTCCGGTTGCTGGCCGTACTGCGGGAACTGGGACACCGTCACTCCTCTGCCTGCCCACGAGCAGGGCAGATTCGGGCGTCACCCTACCCCCGCAGCGGGTCCCGGGCCGTACGCTGGGGCTCGACCACGCGACACCGGTCCACCGACCGCGGCCGACCGCCCGGGATCGGGCACCAAAACCCGGGATCGGGCACCAAAAGGGGGAACTTCCAATGTTCGGATGGCACGCATCGACCAACGCCGATGGCTCCGGGGCAACGCCGCTCGAGGCCCGCTTCGCCGACCAGGCCGAGGCCGAGGAGTGGCTCTCAGCCAACTTCGAGGAACTGCTCGAGCAGGGTCTGGCAAGCGTGACGCTCTATGAGGAGGACCGCCTGGTGTACGGCCCGATGAGTCTGCTGCCGCAGTAGCGGCCGGATTCACTCCTCGACCGTCGCCAGCCATTCGGCGAAGGTCTGGCGCCCCAGCACCGCGTCCGGGCCGGGCAGCCCGAGACCGGCCCGCATCGCGCGCATCTGCTTGGTCGGGACATTGATCCGGGGCAACCAGCCGCGGTAGCCCCGCTTGCGGGCATAGGCCACGACCATGTCCTCGAGCCGTTCCGGGCGCGGCCCGGCCAGATCGGCGGTCCGCCCCTGGGCGGGTCCGACGGCCAACTCCGTCAGGCGCACGGCGACCTCCGCAGCGGCGACCGGTTGGGCCGGTCCGCGCGGTGCCAGATGCAGGGGGCCGACCGCCCCGGCGTCCCACAGGTTGCGGGCGAACTCATGGAACTGGGCGGCCCGCAGAATGGTCCACGGCGTTTCTCCCTGCTCGATCAGTCGCTCCTGCGCCAGTTTCCCGAGGTAGTAGTCGTAGGGCATCCGGTCGATTCCGATGATCGAGATCGCCACCACGTGCTGGACCCCCTGGCGCTGCGCGGCCGCAAGCAGGTGCCGGGTGGCGGACTCGAAGAAGCCCGTGGACACCTTGCCCGACAGGGTGCGGACGCCACTGGCGTCGATCGCGACATCGACCCCGGTCAGCGCCTCGTCCAGACCCGCGCCGGTGGTGACATCGACCCCGGAGGCGCGGCTGAGGGCGATCGGCCGGTGGCCGGCGGCGGCGATCGCGGCCACGGTGGGGCGGCCCAGGGTGCCGGTGCCGCCCAGCACCGCGATGGTGAGGGTCCGGGTCGGCTCGGAGCCGGGTGCGGAGTGGTCGTGCAGATGTGGCTGTGTGCTCATACCTACTAGACGACGCAGCCGCCCGAAATGTGAGGAAACAACCGAAATTGTCCGCCGGATTTTTCGTTCCCTCTCGCATTCTGCCCGCCGGTGGCGTCGACTGGACCCAAGCACCCGACGAAGGGACCGCCATGACCGACCCGGACCAGCCGGCCGACCTGCCCGGCCCCGATGAGTTGACCGGCCCCGATGACCTGACCGGCGCCGCCGCCGAGCGTCGCTCGCTGCTCGGATTGACCTATCGCATGCTCGGCACGATGTCGGATGCCGAGGATGCGGTCCAGGAGACCTATACCCGGTGGTACCGGCTGACCGCCGAGCAACGCTCCGAGATCGAGAACCCCGAGGCCTGGCTCACCCGGGTGGCCGGCCGCGTCTGCCTGGATCACCTCACCTCCGCCCGGGCCCGGCGGGAACGCTATATCGGGGAATGGTTGCCCGAGCCGATCCCCGGCGACGCGCTGCCCGGCCCGCAGCCTCCGATGGATCCCCAGGATCGGGTGAGCCTGGATGACTCGGTCTCGACGGCCCTGCTGGTGGTGCTGGAGCAGCTGACCCCGGCCGAGCGGGTGGCGTACGTGCTGCACGAGGTGTTCGCGGTGCCCTACGCCGAGATCGCCGAGACGGTCGGCCGCACCCCCGAAGCCGTACGCCAACTCAGCTCGCAGGCCCGGCGGCACATCCATGATCGCCGCCCCCGGCCGGCCACCCGAGCGGAACACGATGCGGTGTTCCGATCGTTCGTGACGGCGACGCGCACCGGCGACCTGACCGCGATGCTGGCCCTGCTCGATCCGGCCGTGGTGGCCCATTCCGACGGTGGCGGCGTGGTCTCGGCCGCGCGCAATCCCGTGGTCGGCCCCGACCGGGTGGCCCGACTCCTGCTGGGCCTGCTGCAGAAGCGGACCACGGCCACGCTGTTGCCGACGGTGACCGGCGACGGTCTGTCGGTGCTGGTGGCCCAGGACGGGGCGGCCGACAGCATCGTCTCGGTGAGCGTCAGCGCCGGCCTGGTGACCGATGTCTACCTGATCCGGAACCCGGCCAAGCTCACCCAGTGGTAGCCCTCACGAGGAGTTCGGAGTCTTGTCTCAGCCCTCGTGCAACGGCAGCCGCAGGGTGAACACGGTCCCCCGGGGATGGTTGTTCTCCACCCCGAGGGTGCCGTGATGGCGCTCCAGGATCCGCTGCGACAGGACCAGCCCGATGCCCGAGCCACCCTGCTTGCGGGAGAACGCCTTCGCCGCCGCACTGTCCCACTCCCCCGGCGGGGCCAGCACCTGCGGCGCGACCTGACGTTCCAGGGTCTGCGGGTCCATCCCCCGCCCCCAGTCGGTCACCGAGCAGCAGGCCTGCCCGTCGGCGGCGAAGGTCCGGACCACGATCCGCTTCTCCGGACAGTCGGGCTGCCCCGCCTCGTCGATGGCGTTCATGCACAGGTTGATCACGACCTGGCCGATCAGGATCTGCTCCCCCTGGATGAGCAGCGGCTCGGCCGAGGATTCGACCTCCACCCGAACGCCCCGGTCGGCGGCCCGCAGCCGCACGAAGTACAGACTCTCGGCCACGATCGCGGACAGATCGTGGTCACCGGAACTGGTTTCGATCCGCTGCACGTAGCGCTTCACGCTGGCCACGATGTCGCTGGCCCGACCCAGTTGGCGCTGGGCCTGGTCCAGCCCGTACCGCAGGCTCTCCGGGGTGAGCCGCTCCCCGTCCTGGCGGGCCAACAGCCCCTTCAGGTAGTTTCCCGCGGCGGCCAGGGGCTGGCCCAGTTCGTGGGCGATGGTCATCGCCATGTCACCCATCGCGTTGTAGCGCGCCATGTACTGCAGGTTGGCCTGTTGGTACTGGTTCTCCCGTTCCATCTGGGTCCGGGTGGTGATGTCCCGCACGGTCACCATGGTCGATCTGATCCCATCGTGCTCCACCACCTCGATATTGCCCAGCAACCAGCGCGTGCCACCCTCGAGGTTCACCTCGAAGCGCACCTCGCGGGGGCGGCCGGGCTCCGGCGGGACCAGGGTGGCCGCGCGATGCCGCACCGTGGCGATCTCGTCGAGGCGGCGGCCGATGAGTTGGTCCCGCGTACGCCCGAACAGTTCCTCGGAGCTCTTGCCCCCGGTGTCCACGATGCGTTCCTCGTCGTCCAGCAGGAGGATCCCCGCGCTGGCGTAATCCATGATCCGCATCAGGTAGTCGGAGGCCCGGCTGAGTTCGGCCTCCCGCTCGACCTCCTGGTCGATACTGCGGAACTCGACCATCACCACCGGACCGTCGGCGAAGTCGACCCGGGTGGCCACGGCATGGGTGAGAAAGTTCTTCCCGTCCTTCGAGCGGTACTTCCAGCGGCGCCGGCTGACCCCGTGGTTGACCGCGTCCTGCAGCCAGGAGACGCCGATCGCGCGGCGATAGGCCTGCTCCTGGGCCGACATGTGGTGGGCCTTCAGGGGACGCAACTCGCTGAGGGTGAAGCCGAACATCCGGCACGCCGCCGGGTTGGCCCACAGGATGTTTTTCGATCGCGCCTCGTGGATCAGGATGCCGTACTCGGTGTGCTCCACCATGGCCTGATAGTCGGTCCCACTGGGGAACACGCTGCTCGAGTTCACCGGGCACACTCCTGATTTCACCCCGGCGCGAGAATCCCGCCGGTCGAGGGTTGGGCCCCAGCCTGCTACACCGTCCGCCCGGAACGAAGCCGACGTCACCCGGTGTGGGGAAACCTTTAGCCGGAGCGCGAAAAGTCCCAATAGTGCGTCCGGTCGCCGATTTCTACGCTTGGGCTTGCCAGCAGCCACACCAACGGAGGTAGTCATGACGGCCGGAGCCACCACAGCGACGCTCACCCTGAGCGGAGGTGCGGACCGCAACGTAGCAGCCCCCATCGGGCCGGCCCGGGACGCGGCCTTCGACCACGCCCTCGCCGTACTGCGTGACCGCCGCGACGAGTTCAACGAGCAGGGCTTCGTCCCCAAGGACTACATCCGGCTGCTCAAGCAGGCCGGGATCTACCGGGCTTCCACCCCCGCGCAATTCGGCGGCGACGCCGTGGCGCCGGCGCGCTTCCTGGAGCAGATCGAGACCATCTCGACCATCTGCCCGGCGACCGGCTGGGTGGCCAGCTTCGGGTCGGCGCTGAGCTACTTCGGGGCGCTCCCGCTGGCCACCCAGGAGCAGATCTACGCCGCCGGGCCCGACCTCTGCTTCGCCGGTGGGTTGTTCCCGATGCAGGAGGCCACCGCCGTCGAGGGCGGCTACCGGGTCACCGGGGTGTGGCAGTTCGCCTCCGGGTGCGCCGGCGCCGACGTGCTTGGGGTCGGGCTCAAGGGCGGCCCCGAGTCCGGCGGTAAGCCGCTGACCGCGCTGCTCGATCCGACCCAGGTGACGATCAAGGAGAACTGGGATGTCGTCGGGATGCGCGCCACCGGCTCCAACGAAGTCCACGTCGACGACGTGTTCGTGCCGAGCGAGCAGACCTTCGTCCGCGGCGGCCGTTCCCTCATCGACGAACCGCTGAACCGGTACCCCACCCTCGCCTATGCCGCCCAGGTGCTCGCGATCACCGCGCTGGGTGCGGCCCGGGGCGCGGTCGACTACTGCCTCGAGGTCGGTTCGGCGCGCAGCAGCATCACCGGCGGGAACGCCAAGGGAATGCGGCCCACCTACCAACTCGGGATCGGTCAGGCCGAGGCCAAGCTGCGCTCGGCGCGTGCCTTCTTCTACGAGGAGACCGAACGCATCTGGGACCTGGCCGTGGCCGGCGACCCGATCACCGACAAGGACAAGGCCCTGCTGCGGCTGGCCACCAGCAATGCCGCCCACGTCGGCCGGGAGGTCGTCCAGATCGCGTTCGACCTGACCGGTACCGGCGCCATCTACAACAAGCACCCCCTGCAGCGCTTCGTCCGCGATTCCCTGGTCCCCGCCCAGCACGCCATGTTGGCGACCAACACGATCGAGGCCGCCGGCGCGGTCCTGCTCGGCGCCGACCTCACCATCCCCAGCTTCCCCTGATCCGGCCCCGTGGCCGCAAACCGAAAGGAGACGACGATGTCCGAACCCCTGCGCGTCCTGTTCTGCATGGGCATCAACCAGAATTTCTTCGACCTGCCCAAGTCTCAGATCGGGGTGGTGTGGAAGGCCTTCGCCGGCATGCTCGCCGCGATGGAGGACCTCGACGGGGTCGACGTCCTCGGCAACATCGACGACGACGCCCACATGGTCGGCCCGTCCGACGGCTGGCCGTGGACCTGTTATGTGCTGGCCGACGTCCGGGACCAGGAAACCGTCAAGGCAGCCTGCAACCTGTTCCGAACCACCGAGGTCTTCGGCGATGACGCCCTGTGGAAGTACGCCAAGATCGAAGCCCGAATCGGCCGCGCGCTGACCGTGCGACCCGACGTCAAGACCGACTGACCCGGAGATGACCCACGAGGTAGCCGAACCCGACCGGGACGACCGCGACCTGGCTGACGTACGCGTCCGGCTGGCGAACCTGGAGGCGATCGAGGCCGTCCGGACCTGCCTGGGCCGCTACTTCGACCTGTGCGACGTCCCGGGGCCGTTCACCGACCCGGACACCCGTACCGCGGCCCTGGCCGAGCTCACCGACCTGTTCACCGCGCAGGCCACCTGGGAGGGGATCGGCCCCGCGTACGCCGGAAAGTTCGGCGCGATCCGGGGCCGCAACGCGGTGGCTGCCCATGTCGCGGGCTATCTACCGCCCGCGGAGCACTTCCGCAGCAACGCCCACCTCTTGGGCAGCGAGCAGATCCGGATCGACGGCGACCGGGCCCGGGGCGGCTGGCTGATGCAGCAGCTGTCCCACTACGCCGACGGTTCGGCCGACCTGCTGTGTGCCCGGATCCGGGCCGAGCTGGTCATCGACCGCACCGACGCGGGACCGGTGGCCCGGATCAGTCGCTTCACCACCGAGCGGCTCTTTGCCGCCGAACTCACCATCACGAGCTGACCTCGCCGGGGTCGCACCCAGCTACCGAAGAAGGAGTGGACATGACCAACACCGTGACACCAGCCACGTACGCCGATCTGGTCTCGGCCGACCGCGTCGAGGGACGCCTCTACACCGACCCGGAGATCTTTGCCGAGGAGATGCGCAAGATCTTCCACCGCAGTTGGGTGTGGGTCGCCCACGAGAGCGAGATCCCGCAGCCGGGCTCGTTCAAGACCACCCAGGTCGGCCTCGAGCCGGTGATCGTGGTGCGCGACCGCAAGGGCAACTTCAACACCCTGCTGAACCGGTGCCGGCACCGCGGCGCCACCGTGTGCGATGTGCCCAAGGGCAAGGCCAACGGGTTCACCTGTCCATACCACAACTGGTCCTACGCCCTGGACGGCCGACTGCGCGGCATCCCCTACCCGGAGGGCTACGAGGGCACCGTCGACAAGGCGGACTACCCGCTGAGGACGCTGCGCACCGAGTCCTACCTCGGGATGATCTGGGCCACCTTCAACGAGGACGCCGAACCCCTGGAGGATTTCCTCGGGGACGCGAAGCTGTGGATGCAGCGCTTCTTCAAGCAGACCAACGGCTATGACGCCAAGGTGATCGGGGTGCACAAGTTCCGCTTCCGCGGGAACTGGAAGATCCAGCTGGAGAACACCTCCGACGGCTATCACTTCCCGATGGTGCACAAGTCCTGGATGGTCTCGGTGGACTCCGAGACCGCCGACATGATGTCGTTCATGAATGACCCGGCCTCGGTCACCCATGCCCTGGGCAATGGCCACAGCGTCGCGATCATGACCCCGGCCCACGCCGACCTCGACGTGGACGACGGCACCGAGGAGATCCAGCCGCGGTTCCAGCACCTGGTGGACCAGCTGACCGCCGAAGGCTACGACGCTCCCACGATCCGGCGGATGATGCGCTCGATGCACGGGTGTGGGTTCAACCTGAATACCTTCCCGAACGTGGCGATGAGCCTGTCCTTCTTCCGGGTCCTGATCCCGATCTCGGTGAATGAAACCGAGATCTGGCACATGGCGATCGGCATGGACGGCGGCCCGGAGTACGTGAACCAGGAGCGGCTGCGGATCCACGAGCACTTCCAGGGCCCGTTCGGCTTCGGCTCCCCCGATGACGCGGAGGGGTGGGAGCGCGTCCAGATCGGCAGCACCGCCGACCCGGCCATGCCGATCCTGGTCAACCGCGGCCTGAACCGCGAAGAGGTCTCCGCCGAGGGTTGGCCGACCTCGCACGTCACCGACGAGAGCGGCATGCGTGAGGCGTACTACCAGTGGCAGAAGATGATGAGCGTGGAGGACGACAAGTGAGCATCGAACTGAACGACTCCCGGATCCAGCGGGCCATCGCGCTGATCTGGCACGAGGCGGAACTGCTGGACACCAAGGACTACCAGGCCTGGCAGGAGCTCTACACCCCCGAGGCGAAGTACGTCATCCCGATCGATCCGCAGACCGAGGACTTCGCATCCTCGCTGAACATGGTCTTCGACGATGACCGGATGCGCCGGATGCGGGTGGCCCGGATGGTCGAGGGCTACTCCCCCTCCGCGGTCGCGGCGGCGCGTACGGTCCGCACGGTCAGCCGGTTCAACGCCGACCGGGTCAGCGACACCGAGGTGGTGATCCGCTCCAGCCAGATCCTGTGCTCCTACAAGCGCAACCGGCACGACCTGCTGGGGGCCAACCTCACCCACCACATCGCCCTGGCCGCCGATGGCGACCGGATCGCCCAGAAGGTCGTCCGGCTGCTGAACAGCGACGACCCGGTCAACGCTTCCGGATTCCTGCTGTGACCGGGCCGGACACCGCGGCCACCGGCGGCGAGGCCGCCGCGCCCGGCAACCCCACCGGCGGGATCGCCGTGGTCACCGGGGCAGCGGGCGGGATGGGCGTACATATCTGCCGCCGGCTGCTGGCCGACGGCCACCGGGTGCTGGTCACCGACCTCGATCCGGCGGCCGCCGAGCGGACCGCCGCGGCCCTGGATCCCTCCGGGGAGCGCGCCGTGGGCGCCAAGCTCGACGTCTCCCGGCGCGGCGACTTCGAGGCGGCGCTCGGGCAGGTCCGGGAGTTGTGGGGTACGCCCACCATCCTGGTCAACAATGCGGCGCTGACCCAGGCCGAACCGCTGATGGACCTTGCCGTCGCCGACTTCAGCAAGGTGTTGGACATCAACGCCACCAGCGTGTTCACCGGCTGCCAGGTCTTCGGGCAGGCGATGGCCGAGGCCGGGTACGGCCGGATCGTGAATATGGCGTCGCTGGCCGGACAGAACGGCGGAACGGCCACCGGCGGGCACTATGCCGCCAGCAAGGGCGCGATCCTGACGCTGACCAAGGTCTTCGCCCGGGAACTCGCCGGGCGCGGCGTCACGGTCAATGCGGTGTCCCCGGGCCCGCACGACCTGCCGATCGTGCATCGCACCGTTCCCGAGGACAAGCTGGCCGCCGTGGTCGCCGGGATTCCGGTCGGCCGGCTCGGTGAGCCCGCCTTCATCGGTGACGTCGTCGCGCTGCTGGCCAGTGCCGGCGCGGCCTTCGTCACCGGCGCGTGCTGGGACGTCAACGGCGGTCTGTACCTCCGCTGACGGCCCGCGGCGTCATGCCCACCCCCCGGAGCCCGGACGCCCGTCGTTCGGGCTCCGGGCCCCCACACATCAGGACAGGAAGGAACGGCCCATGAAGATGCTTGAGGTCCGCGTGGCCGAGATCATCGATGAGACCCCGACGGTCAAGTCGATCCGCTTCGAGCGGGTCGACGGGCAACCGTTGGGGGTCTACCAGGCCGGCGCGCACGTGGACGTGGTCGGGCCCACCGCGGTCACCCGGCAGTACTCGCTGTGCAGTACGCCCGACGACCCCGACTCCTACACCGTCGCGGTCAAGCGCGAGGAGAAGTCCCGCGGCGGCTCCGCGGCGCTGCATGATCTGCAGGTCGGCGACGTGGTGCAGATCAGCCAGCCGCGCAACCTGATGGGCGTCCATCCCGAGGGCCGGCACCACGTGCTGATGGCCGCCGGGATCGGGATCACCCCGATGCTGTCGATGGCCCGCTGGATGGATGTCCACGATCATTCCTTCGAGTTGCACTACTTCGCCCGCAGCAGCGAGGAGGCGGCCTTCCTGCCGTTGCTCCAGGAGCGCTGCCCGGAGAAGTTGCACACCCACCTCGGGTTGCCACGCACCGAGCACCGGCCGGTGCTGGATCGCGCGCTGACCGATCTGCCGGCGGATTCGCACGTCTACATGTGTGGCCCGGCCGGCTTCATGGACCTGGTCCGGGAGGTGGCCGAGCAGCATGTGCCGGCCGAGCATGTTCACCAGGAGAGCTTCGAGGCCGCGGCGCAGCCGGATGCCTCGGAGAACACGGCCTTCACCGTGGAGTTCGAGGGGACTGCCTACGAGATTCCGGCCGACCGCAGCATCGTCGACGTGCTGCAGGAGGGCGGGGTCGATGTGGACACCTCGTGCCAGGAGGGCATCTGTGGGACGTGCATCATGACCGTCCTGGCCGGGGTCCCCGACCATCGCGACAACGTGCTGACCAAGGCCGAGAAGGAGGCCGGGGAGCAGATCGCGGTCTGCGTGTCCCGCGCGAAGACGCCGACGCTGACCCTGGACTACTTCTGATCCACCGCGTCCACACACACGCGCAGGGCCCGACCATGTGGTCGGGCCCTGCGCGCGTTCTGCTGTCCCGGACCGCCGCCCGTACGCCCCGGACCGATCCACGTGACGGCCCGGGGCGCTGCTCAGTCCCCGATCACCGCGCGATAGCGGAGCACGTCGCGGACGAGGGTGTTGATCGACTCGGCGTCGGTCTTCTGCTTGATCCGGGCCCGATGGACGTCGACGGTCTTGACGCTCATCCCGAGCCGACGCGCGATGTTCTGGCTGGGCAGCCCCTCCACGACCAGGTTCAGGATCTCCTTCTCCCGCGGGGTGAGGCTGTCCAGTCGGGCCTGGATCTCCGCCCGCTCCCGGTGCTCCTCGAAGCGCTCGCGGGCGGTCTCGATCCCGGCCTGCACCACCTCGAGCAGCTGCTGGGACTCGTACGGCTTCTCCAGGAAGTCGATCGCCCCCAGTTGCATCGTGCGTACCGACATCTTGATGTCCCCGTGGGCGGAGACGAAGATGATCGCCACGAACGGGAACCGCTTGTTGAGCTCCTCCTGGAGCCGGGTTCCGCTCATCCGGGGCATCCGGACATCGAGGATCAGCAGCGCCGGATGATCCCCGGTGTACTCATCCAGAAAGGCGATGGCCGAATCCAGGGTGGTGCAGGCCACGCCGATGCTGTCCAGCAGCCAGGAGACCGATTCGAGCAGGTCGGGATCGTCGTCGACCACATAGACCGAGGTCGCGCCGGGGACGGCAGGAGGAGTCGTCGATGCGGTCACCGGCCTGCGACCCCGTCGGCCGGAGCCGGGGCGGTGGGGTCGGCGGGCGCGGCGTCTCGATCATCCGCCGCGTCGTCGGCCAGGTCGTTGCGCCAGGCCGCTTCCGCGGTCCAGTAGGTGACGCCGGCGGCGCTGACTCCTCGGGTCCAGTCGCTGGTCCGCACCAGGTCAGGCTCGACCGAGGTCACCGATCGATCCGCCGGTGCGGGTCCGTCCTCGGCCACTCCCCAGTGGACCCAGTTCACTTCACGACCGAACTCGTCGTGCACGAACAGGTCCACGTGGTGCCAGCCGTAGTTCAGGGTGTCCTCGTAGCAGGTCAGGAACATCCGATGGGGATTGGTGGGTCGTGGGGTGAGCATGGGTCTCCTTCTGTACTAGTTCGAGGTCCGGAAGTCGGCCAATTGGTCGCCGAGGAGCCGGGCCACCGCATAGATCTCGGCCTCCTCACCGGGGCGACCGATGACCTGCAGGCCGAGCGGCAGACCGGCGGCGTTCCGGGCCCCGGGAACGGTGACCACCGGCAGACCGAGGGCTTGCCAGGGGCGGCTGAGGATGGGTGAGCCGGTGGCCTGCAGCCCGCGCGGAGCGGGCCCCACCGCGGCCGGTCCGACGATCACCTGGCCCGTGGGCAGGACCGCGTCGAGCTCGACCCGGGACCGATCCCGGCGGAACAGGGCCGCTTCGTGCTCGGCGTCGCTGACCTCGGCTCCGTCGCTGAGCAGCCGCGCCAGGGGCTCGCTCACCTCGGCGCTGCGGGCGACCACCTCGGGGCGTTCCCGGACCGCTTCGTAGCTCATGATCACCGGATGATCGCCGGCCAGGGTCCGGACATGGTCGTCCCAGTCGAACTCCTCCACCAGCATTTCGGCACCGAGAATGCCGCGGGCCCGGGCCATCAGATCCCGCATCGCCGGATCCAGCGTGTCCAGGTCGGATCCCCACCAGCCCAGGGCGCCCCTGGCCCGGGCCACTCGCTGCTCCCCGGAGAAGGCCCGCCAGGCGTACTCGAGGTCGTCCACGCTGCCGGCCAGCAGGCCCAGCGAATCCAGCGAGGGGCTCAGGCCGGTGATGCCGGCCAGGTCGGCGGCGCCGTGGGCCAGGACCATCCCGGCCACTCCGCAGTAGGACGCCGGCCGGGTCAGGGAGCCGGCCGTCTGGCTGCCCAGGGCCAGCGGGACCATGCCCGCTGCGACGGCGGCGGCCGATCCGCTGGAGGACCCACCGGGGGTGTGTCCGGGGGCGGCGGGGTTCTCGGTCGGGCCGGGGGCGAAATAGGCGTACTCGGTGGTCACCGTCTTGCCGACCACGACCGCGCCCAGGGCTTCGAGCCGGCGTACGCAGGCAGCCGACTCCGCGGCCGGGGCGCCGTCGGGGATCGTGCTGCCGCAGCGGGTCGGCAGCCCGGCCACATCGATGATGTCCTTCACCGCCAGCGGCACCCCGAACAGCGGCAACTCCTCGGCCCGGTCCTCGTCGCGCGCCGCGGCATCGGCGGTCGCGGCGTCGCGGTGGACCACCCAGGCGTGCACCGCAGCTTCCCGGGCGCCGATCGCGTCCTCGGTGGTCCGCAGCCAGTCCCGGGCGCCGGTGCCGGAGGCGTACGCCTCGGCGACGAGGTCACGCAACGGGGTACGGCTCGGCGCTCCGGGACGGAGCTCGCCGGCATCATCGACAGGCTGTTGCACCATTGCATTCACTCCTTGGTCCGAGTCCTCAGCGGTCGGCCACCTCGGTTCGGTGACCGCCTGGGGCAGGGGTCCGCACCCGCCGGTGGGCACGGGACGGACCATCACACTCGGTGAGGCTGCCATACATTCCCGGTCGCGGAAAGTAAAGGATTCTCCCCTGTCGGAGTAGGTAAACGATTCCTAGGCTGCCTGCCACAGGCCTGTCCCAGGGGCCCGCAGGCCTGTCCCAGGGGCCCTGTCTCAAGGTTGAGACCCAACGAAGGAGATCCGGTGTCTGCCGTAACCGACCCACAGACCAATACCCCGTCCGGACCACAGAGCCAACCGACCGGACTGCGCAGGATGAGTACCCGCGCCTGGATCATCACCGCGCTGCTGGTGCTGTTCCAGATCGTCGCCTTCGCCGACAAGGCAGTCCTGGGGCTGGTGGCACCGCAGGCCATGAGCGAACTGGGGATGAGCGCGGTTCAGTTCGGCTTCATCGGCAGCGCCTTCTTCTTCCTGTACGCGGTGGTCTCCATCGTCGCCGGGTTCCTGGCCAGCCGCTTCTCGGTGAAGTGGATCCTGCTGGTGATGGGCGTGGTGTGGGCGGTGACCCAGGTGCCGATGCTGCTGGGCGGCGGTGCGGCCGTCCTGCTGGTCACCCGGATCATTCTGGGCGGCGCCGAGGGGCCGGCCACTGCGATGTCGCTGACCTCGGCGCATGGTTGGTTCCCGCCGAAGCAGCGCGCCCTGCCGAGCAACCTGATCGCGGCCGGTTCCACCCTGGGCCCGGTCGTGGCGGCTCCGGTCCTGGCCTGGGTCATCCTGACCTGGGGCTGGCGTTCGGCGTTCGGTTTCCTGGCGATCATCGGGTTCATCTGGGTGGTGGCCTGGCTGCTGTTCGGTGCCGACGGACCGTTCGCCGGCAGCGGCAAGGCGGCCCGCGCCAAGGCTGCCGAGGCTGCCGAGGCCCCGGCCCTGCCCGAGTCGGCGACCGCGACCGACGCGCCCGTCGACGAGGCCACCCGGGTGGATCGCTACCGTCCGGTGAAGGTCGGTGCCGCACTGCTGAACCTGACCTTCCTGGCCGCGGTCATCGGTGGCTTCTCGAACTTCTGGGTGCAGGGCTTCCTGACCACCTGGCTGCCGAACTACCTCGGTGCGGTGATCGGCCTGCCGCTGCAGCAGGTCGGTGTGGTCACCACCTTCCCCTGGCTCATCGGCGCCGGTGTCCTGCTGCTGCTCGGCCTGATCGGTCAGCGTCTGCTCAAGCGGGGACGCAGCGTCCAGGCGGCGATCTCGGTCCCGTTCGGTATCGCCGCGATCATCGCGGGGGTGGCGTTCCTGACCGTCCCGCACACCAGCGGCATGGTGGCGGTGGCGCTGCTGAGTATCGCCGGTGGCTGTTCCCTGGCGTACCCGATGACCGCTTCGGCGCTCGGCTACGTGGTCGGCCCGAAGCAGCGGCCCATCCTGATGGCGACGCTGGGTGGCGTGGCCTCGATCGGCGCCATCGTCTCCCCGACCCTGGTCGGCTGGCTGATGTCGAAGGCGGGCTACGTCGCCGCGCCCAAGGGCCAGCCGATCACGCCCGCGATGGCCGACGCGATGGCCACCGGGGTGAACCAGGCGTTCACCATCACCGGCATCGTGTTGCTGATCGGTGGCGTGATGGCGGCCCTGTTCCTGCGCCCCGGCCCGACCGGTCGGCGGCTGCAGCGCAACCACCTGATCGACAAGTCCGCCGCCTGATCGCGTACCGCCCGACCTGCCCCCGGGTATGACGAACCAAGCCTGACGAAAGGATTGTGATGACTGCGACGAGCACCTCCCTGGACGGGGCCAAGCTTCGCGAAGTACTCGGCCACTACCCCACCGGCGTCGTGCTGGTCACCGGCACCGCCGCCGACGGCGAACGGCTGGCGATGATCGTCGGCACGTTCACCTCGGTATCGCTGGAGCCGGCCCTGGTGGCTTTCCTGCCGATGCGCAGTTCCGGCACCTTTGCCCGGCTGCGGGAATGCGAGTCGCTGTGCATCAACATCCTGTCCGGTGATCAGGAGGAGGTATGCCGCACCATCGTGGCGCGCCGGGAGGACAAGTTCCGCGACCTGGACTGGTTCCCCTCCCCCTCCGGCGATCCGGTCCTGGCCGGGTCGGTCGCCTGGTTGGATGTCCGCCTCACCGACACCATCGAGGCCGGGGATCACTGGATCGCCATGTGCACCGTACGCGACATGGCGATCCACAATCCGGTGTCCCCGCTGATCTTCTTCCAGCGCGGGTACGGCACGTTCATCATGCCGTCGCTGGTGGCCCGGATCGATGACGGGATCATCGGTGCGGTGCAGAGTGCGGCAGTGGCCCGCAATGATCTGCAGGAGTTGGCCGACGGGATCCACTGCGAGGTGGCCCTGTTGACCGCGGTCAACTGCAACGAGCTGGCGGCGGTCGCGGCCGCCGCCGGCCCGGGGATCAACGTCGGCGACGGGCTCGCCGATCGGGTTCCGATGGTGCCCCCGATCGGCGACACCTACATGGCCTACGCCCCGCAGGCCGAACAGGAGGCCTGGTTCAGCCACACCCGCGGTGCCCCCGAAGAGTTCGTTCGGATCTGTCGGGAGCGGCTGGAACTGTGCCGCGAGCAGGGCTACCTGATCGCCCTGCTGCCCGATGAGGACGTCGCCACGGCGTACTCCGACTTCTACACCGCAGCCCGGATGTACGGGTCGGGCCTGGTCACCCCCGAGCAACAGCGGCAGCTCGAACAGCGGCTGCAGAACTCGGTGGTGGACTATTCCCCGCACGAACTGGTGCCGGAGGCGACCTACCATCCGGGCAGCATCGTGGTCCCGCTACGGGATTCGGCGGGTGAGATGACGCTCACCCTGCGGGTCTCACAGCTTCCCGCGGTGGCCAGCGGTGCCCAGATCCAGGAGTGGATCCGGGCTGCCCTGGCGACCGCTGCCCGGATCAGCGACCGGCTCGCCGCGGGCGTACCGGGCTGAGCCGAACGGCCCCGGTCGGGGCCGCCCCGCACCGGCAGATCGGTGCGGGCGGCCCGGGCGTCCGCCGGGGTCAGTCCGCGCGGACCCCGGGGGTCACGAACGGGGGCTTGACGACTTCGAAGGCTTCCGAGCGCTTGCGGACATCGACGGTGACGCTGTCGCCCTCGGTGATCGCGGAATCGAGCAGCGCCAACGCGATCCCGACCTTGAGCGTCGGGGAGAATGTGCCGGTGGTGACCTCCCCGACCTGCTCCCCGGCGGCGTTGCGGACCACCATGTGCGGACGCGGGATGCCGCGGCCGGTCGCCTTCAGCCCGCGCAGGATCCGGCTGGGGCCGGCCGCCTTCTGGGCGCGCAGGGCCTCGGCGCCGTGAAAGGTCTCCTTCTTCCAGCCGACCGCCCAGCCAGTGCGGGCCTCGACCGGGCTGATCGTCGGACTCAGATCCTGACCGTGCAGCGGGTACCCCATCTCGGTCCGCAGGGTGTCCCGGGCGGCGAGCCCGGCCGGGGCGATCCCGTACGCCTGCCCGGCCTCGATCACCGCGTCCCACACCGCAACCGCATCGGCCCAGGCACAGACGAGTTCGTAGCCGCGCTCGCCAGTGTAACCGGTCCGGCAGACAGTGAGGTCGATCCCGTTCAGGGTGGCTTGGGCGAAGCGCATGTAGTCGTGGCCGACCGGCAGGCCCAGCGCGGCCAGCGTCTCATCGGACTTCGGGCCCTGGACCGCGATCACGGCAAAGTCCCGATGCTCATTGGTGACGGTGATCCCGGCCGGGGCGCTGTCGGCGAGCACCCCGCAGACGGTGGTGGTGTTGGCCGCGTTCGGGATGCAGAACAGCTCTTCGGCACTGAACTCGTAGGCGATCAGATCGTCGATCACGCCGCCCTCGGCATTGCACAGCAGGGTGTACTGGGCCTGGCCCGGCCCGATCTTGGCCAGGTCATTGGTGAACACGGTGTTCGCGTAGGCCACCGCGCCCGGGCCGGTGATCCGCATCTTGCCCAGATGGGACACATCGAAGATGCCGACCCCCTCGCGGACCGCAGTGTGTTCGGCCAGGACGCCGGCGTACTCCAGCGGCATCTCCCAGCCGCCGAACTCGGCGAACTTCGCCCCCGCGGCGACGTGCCGCTCATGCAGCGGCGAGTGCAGAAGCTGATCCGACTGAGGCTGCTCGGCCATGGGGTCTCCTTCGGGCTGGTTTCGCAGCAAGTTACACGAGCCGCACGGATGGGTCGGGGCGGGTCATCACCTCGGGCTGATCGGTGCGAGGTCTACTCGGGAATGTGGGCCGATCCTGACTCCAGATGACTCAGATCGGCCGAATTCGGCCCGAATCGATCCTCTGGTGGCAGGATCGGCCCACCTCGGGCTCCTGACCCGGCAGCCGGCAGGCGCGGCGGGGCGCCGGGGTAGCCTGACAGCGATCTGATCGTGCACCGAGAGGAATACTGTGCTGACTCCTGCCCTGCCCACGCTGTCCCTGGCCAAGTCGGTCCGCGAGGATGCCGACATCGTCGTCGTCGGGTTCACCCGCGACGGTGAGTCCCCGGTGATCCCCGGCCTGCCCGAGTCGCTGGTGAAGGCATACACGAAGAAGGTGGGGCAGAATCCGGCCGCGCTGGCCGAGGACCTGGGGGCCAAACCGAAACTCGGATCCACCACGCTGCTGCCGTCGGTGGACGGCACCAAGCTGCTGGCCGTCGGCCTGGGCGAGGGAGCCGCGTCGCTGTCGGACCTGCGGTCCGCCGCCGCGACGGGGGTCCGGGCCGCCCGGTCGGCCGGCGCGACGAAGGTGGCCGTGGCCCTGGCCGCGCACGATCCGGAGACGGTCCGGGCGGTCGCCGAGGGCGCGGTCCTGGGCAGCTACACCTATGCCGGGCTGGTCTCGACCGAGCCATCGACCGCACCGGTGGAGCAGATCACCGTGGTCGCCGATGCCAAGCAGGCCGACGGCAAACAGTCCGCGCTGACTGACCAGGTGACCCAGGCCGCGATCATCGCCGGCGCCCAGCTGACCGCCCGGGAATGGGTGAACGCGCCGGCCAACCTGCTCTACCCGGAGACCTTCGCCGAGGAGGCGCTGGCACACGCGCGTCGCGCCAAGGTGACCACCGAGGTGCTCGGCCCGGAGGAACTCGCCGCCCAGGGCTACGGCGGCATCACCGCCGTCGGTGGCGGATCGGCTCACCTCCCTCGGCTGACCCGGCTGGAGTACGCCCCGCGCAACGCCAAGGCCCACCTGGTGCTGGTCGGCAAGGGGATCACCTTCGACGCCGGCGGCCTGGACCTGAAGACCGCCGACGGAATGTACACGATGAAGAGCGATATGGCCGGCGCCGCCGCTGTGATCGCCGCGACCGTGGCCATCGCGGAGTTGGAGCTCGATATTCACGTCACGGCGTACGCGGCGATGGCGGAGAACCTGCCGTCGGACACGGCGTACCGGCCCTCGGACGTGCTGACCATGTACGGCGGCACGACCGTCGAGAACGCCAACACCGACGCCGAGGGGCGCCTGGTGATGGCCGACGCGCTGGCCCGGGCGAACGCCGACCAGGCGGACCTGGTCGTGGATGTCGCCACCCTCACCGGTGCCTGCATGGTCGCTCTGGGGATGAACGCCTTCGGGATTTTCTCCGACTCCGAGGAGGTCACCGGACGGGTCCAGGACGCCACCGAGGCGGCGGGAGAGCGTGGCTGGCCGCTGCCGATTCCGGCCGAGACCGCCGAGGAACTGGAGTCCAAGGTGGCCGACCTGAAGTCCTCGGGCGGCCGGTACGGCGGGGCTTCCACCGCGGCCGCCTTCCTGCGCCGTTTTGTCGCTGCCGACACCGCCTGGGCCCACCTCGACATCGCCGGTCCGTCGTTCACCGACAAGGCCCGCGGGGAGAACTCGCCCGGGGGCACCGGCGTCGGCGTGCGTACGCTGATCGAACTCGCCCGCGGCATGCAGGCCTGAGCCCCGCGGGACGCGCCGGGTCGCGGTTCGCGCCGTGACCCGGCACCGCTCCGGCCGAAACTCCGGGATGGGCGCGAAAACCGGCGCCCGGGGTGGAAGATAGGGTGGCAGACAAGCAGATCCCACGTCTTGGAGGAGTCTCTACCCATGTCGACTTCCGTAACCCTTCCCGAACTCGGCGAGTCGGTCACCGAGGGCACCGTCTCCCGGTGGCTCAAGGCCGTCGGAGACCGGGTCGAGGCTGACGAGCCCTTGCTCGAAGTTTCCACCGACAAGGTCGACACCGAGATTCCCAGTCCGACAGCCGGCGTGCTCCTCGAGATTCGGGCAAATGAGGACGACACCGTCGAGGTCGGCGCCGTCCTCGCGGTGATCGGCGAAGCGGGCGAAGCTCCCGCGGACGCCGGGTCCGCTCCGGCCGCCCCGGCCGAGCCCGCCGCCGCGGCTCCCGCGCCGGCCGCTCCCGAGCCGCAGCCCGAGCCCGAGCCGGCCCCCGCCGCTCCGGCGTTGCAGGCCCCCGCCCCGCAGGCCACCGCTCCGGCCGCAGGTCCGGCGACCGGCACCGAGGTGAAGCTGCCCGAGTTGGGCGAATCGGTCACCGAGGGCACTGTGTCCCGCTGGCTGAAGCAGGTCGGGGACACCGTCGAGACCGATGAGGCCCTGGTCGAGATCTCCACCGACAAGGTCGACACCGAGGTTCCCTCGCCGGTCAGCGGTACCGTGCTGGAGTTGCGCGCCAATGAGGACGACACCGTCGAGGTGGGCGCCGTGCTCGCGATCATCGGTGATGCGAACGCCGCCCCCGCGGCGAGCGCCCCCGCGGCGAGCGCCCCCGCCCCGAGCGCCCCGGCGCAGGCCGCGCCGGCACCCGCCCCGGAGCCGGAACCCCGACACGCCGCCCCCGAACCCACGCCGGCTCCCGCCGCTGCCCCGGCGGCGGCTCCCGCTGCTGCCCCGGTACCGGCCGCGCCCGTCGCCGAATCGGCTCCGGCCACCCAGGCGGCCCCCGCCCCGGCCGTGGCCCCGCGCAGCAAGAACGACTCCTCGGCGTACGTCACCCCGCTGGTACGCAAGCTGGCCGCCGACAACAACGTCGACCTGGCCACCGTGCAGGGCACCGGAGTGGGTGGGCGCATCCGCAAGCAGGACGTCCTGGACGCCGCGGCTGCAGCGAAGGCCCCCGCTCCCGCGGCAGCGACCGCTCCGGCAGCCGCTGCCCCGGCGGCGTCTGCTGCTCCCTCTGCGGAGGCGGTCGCCAAGCGCGGCACCACCGAGAAGCTGTCCCGGCTGCGCAAGACCATCGCCCGGCGGATGGTCGAGTCGCTGCAGACCGGCGCCCAGCTCACCGCGACCGTCGAGGTCGACCTGACCCGGATCTCCCGGATCCGCGCCCAGGTCAAGGACGCCTTCAAGGCACGCGAGGGCGCCACCTTGTCCTACCTGCCGTTCATCACCAAGGCGACGATCGAGGCGCTGCGGCACTTCCCGAAGGTGAATGCCACCATCGACACCGAGGCGGGCACCGTCACCTACGCCAACGCCGAGAACATCGGCATGGCCGTCGATACCGACCGGGGCCTGCTGGTGCCGGTGATCCGCAACGCGGGCGACCTGAACATCGGCGGACTGGCCAAGCAGATCCACGAGATGGCCGCGAAGACGCGGACCAACAAGCTGACCCCCGATGACCTGACCGGTGGCACCTTCACCATCACCAACTACGGGTCGGCCGGCACCCTGATGGACACCCCGATCATCAACCTGCCGGAGGTCGCGATCCTCGGCACCGGTGCGCTGGTGAAGCGGCCGATGGTGATCACCGACCCGAACCTGGGTGAGGTCATCGCGATCCGCGACATGATGTACCTCTCGCTCACCTACGATCACCGGCTGATCGACGGGGCCGACGCGGCCCGCTTCCTGAGCACGGTGAAGGCGCGCCTGGAGGAGGGCGACTTCGGCGCCGAGTTCGGTCTGTGAGCCGGATCCGCTGAATCCGATCGGCACCTGAGGGCCGGTACCCAATCGGGTACCGGCCCTTCGGCTTTGCCGACCGGCCGCGGGGGTACGCCTTCCCGCGACCGATCCCTCACCCGGCCCATTGCCCGTGACAACTTCGCAGACCGGGTGACCCGTACCCGGCGGGGATCAGAAGGAGCGAAGGTTCGTGTCTAGCAGCGACGCCAGCAGCGGACGCTCCCCGGGGTGTTGCCTCGCTGGACCGGGGGTGGGCTCGCCACCCGGGACCCTCGGCTCGCTGCCCGGGACCCTCGGCTCGCTGCCCGGAATCTCGACTCGCTCCCCGGGACCCTCGGCACGCTCCTTGGGCAGGAGTCGGCCCACCCCCGAAAGAAGCGAAGGCTCGTGTCGGGCAGCGACGCCAGCAGCG
>NZ_AUHH01000015.1 GCF_000423085.1 Granulicoccus phenolivorans DSM 17626 = NBRC 107789 = JCM 15570
ATCCCGCTGCCCCAGGATGCGAGCGGCGTTTCCGGCGACGGCTCGGGCAATCCGGCGACAGCAAGTGGCGTGCGTGGGCTTCCGGCGACGGCTCGGGCAATCCGGCGACAGCAAGAGGTTCCCGCGAGTGGTGCACCGGGTGCGGGATGATTGTCGACCCGCGGAATGTACGAGCCTGTCGCGAGAACGCCCACTCGGTCCGAACCTGTCGCGGGACGGCCCACCCGCTCCGAACCTGTCGCAGGAACGCCCACCCGCTCCGAACCTGTCGCAGGAACGCCCACCCGCTCCGAACCTGTCGCAGGAACGCCCACCCGCTCCGAACCTGTCGCGGGAACGCTGCTCGTCACTCGTTGGGGCGCAGGATCGCGAACGGATCGGTGACCTCGAGTTCGCGACTGGTGAACCGGAACAGCTTGGCCGGCCGACCGCCCTGCTCGCCGGACGCACTGACGTCCCCGGTCGGCTCAAGCTGACCGCGCCGCAGCAGGATCCGTTGCAGGTTCGTCGAGGAGACCTCGTGGTCCAGCGCGATCGCGTACGCCCGGCGCAACTGGGCCATGGTGAACTCGTCGGCGGCCAGGGCGAACCCGATGTTGGTGTAGGAGAGTTTCGCGCGCAGTCGGCGCACCCCCTCCGCGATCACCGGGCGATGGTCGAAGGCCACCTCGGGCAGCGCGCCGACCGGCCACCAGGCTCCGTGGGCGGGCAGTTCGGGGTCGCTGGTCCAGGGCACCAGGCCGAGATAGGCGGTCGCGATGGTGCGCTCGAACGGGTCGCGGCCCGGGTCGCTGAGCGTCCGCAACTGCTCCAGGTGGGCGATCTGGGTCAGGTCCACCTTCGCCGCCAGGTGCCGCCGCACCGACGCCCCCACCGTCTCGGTCGCCTCCACCGGTCCGCTCGGCAACGCCCAGGCGCCGGCGTACGGATCGCGGCGCCGGCGCAGCATCAGCACCGACAACTGGGGTCGCGGCGTCCCCGGGCGGACCTGGAGAACGACCGCCAATGCCTCGTGTCGATACTTCGCCACCCCGGTTTCGTCCCGGACTAGTTGCCTGACCACACGGGCATGCTATCGTTCAAAGACAGTTTTCGACCGATAGGCGAAAACCGAAGGAGAAGGAAATGACCGAGCTCAATGAAGCCACTCGGCTCAGCCCCGCCGAACTGGCCACCGACTGGCGGTCCTGGTCGCCCGAGCAACTGCGACGCTGGGCCGAGGAGGTCCGCCGGCTCGCCGAGCAGCAGAACGCGGTGATCCTGGCGCACAACTATCAGTTGCCGCAGATTCAGGATGTCGCCCACCATGTCGGTGACTCCCTCGCCCTGTCCCGGATCGCCGCCGAGGTCGAGGCGGACACGATCGTGTTCTGCGGGGTGCACTTCATGGCCGAGACCGCGAAGATCCTCTCCCCCGACAAGCGGGTGCTGATCCCCGACGCGAACGCCGGCTGCTCGCTGGCCGACACCATCAACGCCGAACAGTTGCGCGCCTGGAAGGCCGAGCATCCCGGTGCCGTGGTGGTCTCCTACGTCAACACCACCGCCGAGGTGAAGGCGGAGACCGACGTGTGCTGCACGTCCTCCAACGCCGTCGACGTGGTGAACTCGATCCCGGCCGACACCGAGATCCTGTTCTGCCCCGACCAGTTCCTGGGTGCCCACGTACGCCGGCAGACCGGCCGGACCAACATCCGGATCTGGCTCGGCGAGTGCCACGTGCACGCCGGCATCAGCCCGGAGAACCTGGTGCAGCAGGTCGAGGACAACCCCGAGGCGGAGCTGTTCGTCCACCCCGAGTGCGGCTGCACCACCTCGGCGCTGTGGCTGAACGACACCGGCGCCCTGCCGAAGGGCCGTACGCACATCCTGTCCACCGGCGGAATGCTGGACGAGGCGCGAGCCACCCACGCGAAGAAGGTCCTGGTCGCCACCGAGATCGGGATGCTGCACCAGCTGCGCAAGGCCAACCCGGACACCGACTTCCAGCCGGTCAACCCGCAGGCGGCGTGCAAGTTCATGCAGATGATCACCCCGCCGAAGGTGCTGCGGGCGCTCACCGAGGGCACCGACGAGGTCTTCGTCGACCGGGCGACCGCCGCCCGGGCCAAGCGGGCCGTCGAGCGGATGGTCGCGATCGGCAACCCGGGTTCGGGGGAATGAGCGTGAACGAACCGGTACGCCTCCCCCGGCGGATCCCGGCACCGGATCCGACCTCGGTCACCGAGACCGATGTGGTGATCGTCGGGACCGGGGCGGCCGGACTCTCGGCCGCGCTGCACCTGGCCACCGCCGGGATCCCGACGGTACTCATCACCCGCGGGACGGTCACCGACTCGGCCACGGCGTGGGCGCAGGGTGGCCTGGCCGCGGTGTGGGACGCGGGCGATTCCACCGATCTACACTACTCCGACACGCTGACCGCCGGCGCCGGGCTGTGCGAGCCCGGCGTGGTGCGCGAACTGGTGGAGTCCGCCCCGCGCGCGGTGCAGCGGCTGATCGACCTGGGTGCGCAGTTCGATCGGGCTCACGACGGGTCCTACGACCTGCACCTGGAGGGCGGCCATCATCACCGCCGGATCCTGCACGCCGGCGGCGACGCCTCCGGCCACGAGGTCGAGCGGACCCTGGCGGCGGCGCTGGATCGCACCCTCACCACACCGAATTCCTCGGTCACCCTCGCCGAGCAGACCCGGGTGATCGATGTGCTGACCGATTCCGACGGGGTCGCCTGCGGCGTCCGGGTGCTCGGCCCCGACGGCAGCATCGGGGACATTCATGCCCGCGCGGTCGTGCTCGCCTCGGGTGGGGTCGGCCAGCTGTGGCCGCAGACGACCAACCCGCTCGGGGCGACCGGGGACGGCATCGCGATCGCGGCCCGGGCCGGGGCGCTGATCCGCGACATCGAGTTCGTCCAGTTCCACCCGACCCTGCTGGTGGTGCCCGATGCCCACCGGGTGCCCGGGGACCGCGGAGTGCTGATCTCCGAGGCGGTGCGCGGCGAAGGGGCGTACCTGATCGATCACGCGGGCAATCGGGTGATGACCGGGCTGCATCCGATGGCCGACCTCGCCCCGCGCGACGTGGTGTCGGCGGCGATGCAGGCCCACCTGGCCCGGACCGGCGAACCGCACCTGTTCCTGGACGCGACCGCGTTCGGCACCGACAAGTGGCAGCGCCAGTTCCCGAGCATCCTGGCGATGTGCCGCGAACGCGGCGTCGATCCGGTCACCCAGCCGATTCCGGTGCTGCCCGGGGCGCACTACCTGTGCGGCGGCATCGCCGCCGACCTGTCCGGTCGGACCACCCTGGCCGGCCTGTACGCCATCGGCGAGGTCGCCGCGACCGGCGTCCAGGGCGCCAATCGGCTGGCCTCGAACTCGGTCACCGAGGCCCTGGTGGCCGGGGACCACTGGGGCGCGCTGCTGGCGAGCCAGTTGGGTCCGCGACTGACGCCGGCGTTCCAGCCCGAGTCGGGGGCGGTGGTCCCGCGGACCGCGACGGAGGCGATCCAGCAGGTGATGGCCTCCTCGGTCGCCGTGCTGCGGACCGCCGAGTCACTGACCGCCGCGCTCACCGAACTGGCCACGATGCCGACGCCGGCGGCGGCCGCGAGCGCGGACCGGGCCCTGGACCACCCCACACTGGATGCGACCAATCTGCACACCGTGGCCACCCTGATCGCGACCGCGGCCCTGGCCCGCACCGAATCGCGCGGGTGCCATCGCCGTGCGGACTTCCCCGAATCGGTGCAGCGCTGGGTACGCCACCTGGCGCTGACGTTGGAACCGGACGGCTCGCTGAGCGTGCACAACCAGCCGCTCGATCTGCCGGCCGACGCGCTGTTCAGCGGGCGGCGGTTCCCCTGGCCGGTCGAGATCAGCGACCTGCTGGTGGCCGGCGGGCTCGATCCGAGTCATGTGCTGGAGGTCATCAATCGGACCCTCGACGAGGATCTGCAGTGGGGGCCCGATGTGACCACCGAGGCGACCCTGGGGGCGGATGCAACCGGGGTGGCCGATGTGGTGGCGCGGCAGACCGGTTGCCTGGCGGCGGTTCCGGTCGGCGCGGCGGTGATCCACACCCTGGCCCAGCGACAGCAGGTGCCGGTCGAGGTGACCCTGGTGGCCGCCGACGGGGATCGCGTACAGCCCGGGGATGTGGTGCTGACCGCGTCCGGGCCGCTGCGCTGCCTGTTGACCGCCGAACGGACGATGCTCAATCTGACCTCGCAGTTGTCCGGAGTGGCCACCGCGACCGCCGCCTGGGCCGATGCCCTGGCCGGCACCCCGACCCGGGTCCGCGACACCCGCAAGACGGTGCCCGGGCTGCGGGTGCTGCAGAAGTACGCCGTGCGCTGCGGCGGCGGGGTGAATCACCGGATGGGCCTGGGCGATGCGGCGCTGATCAAGGACAACCATGTGGCCGGAGCGGGGTCGGTCGCCGGCGCCTTCCGTGCCGTCCGGGAACGCGCGCCGCACGTCAGCGTGGAGATCGAGGTCGACACGATCCAGCAGGCCCGGGAGGCGATCAGTGCCGGTGCCGACCTGATCCTGTTGGACAACATGTCCCCGGAACAGATGGCCGAGTGCGTCGAGCTGTGCCGGGCCGCCGATGTGCGTACCGAGGCCAGCGGCGGGCTGACCCTGCCGGATGCCCCGGCGGTGGCCGCGGCCGGAGTCGACTTCATCGCGGTGGGTGCGCTGACCCACTCCGCGAAGGTGCTCGATCTCGGCTTCGACCTGCGAGGGTGAAGCGCAGCGCCCCGAAGTGTGCCCGACACACTTCGGGGGCCCGCCGTGCGAGAGCGCTCCCGTAACCTCCTCGGCACCTCGGAATGTTCTGCTCGGTCCATGCAGCACACCTTCATCAGTGGTAGCCGCGGAGTGGTCGAGTACGCCATCACTCCCAAGTCGGATGATCGCCCGTGCGAGGACGCACTGGTCATCACCGATGACTTCGTCGCGGTCATCGACGGCATGTCCGACCCCCAGGGTGACCTGGCCCCCGGGGAGGTCGCCGGCCACTCCACCCAACTGGCCCATGCCATCACCGCGCTCCCGCCGGACATCGCCGCCACCGAGGCGCTGGCCATTCTCGCCGCCCTGCCCACCCGAGCCGGCGCCGTGCTCGCGATCTTCAGCCGCACGCGCCGGGAGATCTGGCGGGTCGGTGATGTGAATTGGGCCGTCGACGGGGTGCACCACGTCCCGACCAAGCGGGTCGACGACGCAATGACGCTGTTCCGGTCCGCGGTCAATCACGCCCACCTCGCCGCCGGTGCCGGCCTCGAGGACATCATCACCACCGACCCGGGACTGACCGCGACCTTCCCTCTGCTGCACGCCCAGCGGTCCCTGGCCAACCAGCCCGGCCCCTGGGGCTACGGCGTCCTCAACGGCACCCCGATCCCCGCGGAGCATCTGGCGGTGGTCGACGTCACCGACGCCACCGAGGTCGTCCTCACCAGCGACGGTTACCCCGTGCCCGCGGCGTCCCTGGCAGCAGCCGAACGGGAACTCGCCGAGGCCCTGCTGGCCGACCCCGCCTGCCTCGACCGACTGGCCGGCATGGGCAAGGCGCCCAAGCCGGGCGCGCACGGGCCCGATGATCGAACCTACGTCCGCATTCGCCCGGCCGACACCCGCCATGAGTGACCGCTCACCGCTGCGCGTACCCACCCGGAACATCCTCCCCGACCATGAGTTTCCGTGGTCACACGGCTGAGCCCCGGCGCCCGGGTCCGCGCCGGGGGTCGCACCGATCGTTTGCCCCAACGTCACCTTCCCGTTCCATTTCCACGGCCCAGCCGCCATATCGACTGCCCAGGATGACGTGCGAGAGCGCTCCCGCTTCCGTCTCTTGCAGAGGAGATTTCGATGTTCCGCACGACTTTGGCAGTCCTGGTGGCCGCTGCCCTGCTGCTGGTCACGGCCTGTGGCTCCGGTACCCCAGGTGCGAGCGGCTCCGGCGGCCCCGCCTCCGGTGACACGCTGATCGTCTACACCAACTCCGGCTCCGACGGCCGGGACGCCTGGCTCGTCGATCGGGCCAAGGCTGCCGGGTTCGACATCCAGGTGGTCCAGGCCGGCGGCGGCGACGTGAAGAACAAGATCATCAACGAGAAGGCCAATCCGGTTGCCGACGTGGTCTTCGGCCTGAACAACTTCTACCTCGAGCAGATCGTCGCCGCCGGCGCGGTGGAGGCGTACAAGCCGTCGTGGTCGGACAAGACCGACCCCGCCCAGGGCGACCCGTCGGGGAAGGGCTACTACTGGCCCATCGTCCAGCAGGGCATCGTGCTCCCCTACAAGGCCGATGCCGCGCTCAAGCCCGCCGACTGGTCCGACCTGTGGAGCAAGCCGGAGTGGAAGGACAAGTACGAGGTCCCGACCAGTGTCACCGGCGCCACCACCCAATTGGCGATCGCGGGCATCCTGAGCCGCTACCGCGACGACCGCGGTGAGAACGGCATCTCTGCCGAGGGCTGGAACGCCATCAAGGCCTACTTCGCGAACGGCCGCAAGGCCGAAAAGGGAGTCGACCTGTTCAAGCAGATGGCCGACGGCAAGGTCATCACCGGTCAGATGTTCACCTCCGGTGTCATCCAGCGGGAGAAGCAGTACCAGATCCAGGTCCAGCTGATGCAGCCGGCGATCGGTGCACCCTTCGCCACCGAGCAGGTCGCTCTGGTGGCGGGCAGCAAGAAGGCCGAGCGCGCCAAGCAGTTCATCGACTGGTTCGGCGGCGCCGAGGTGCAGGGCGCCTGGAGCAAGGAGTTCACCTCCCTGCCGGCCAACTCCGACGCCGTCGCCAACGCCGACCCCGCCGTCGTCGAGCTGCACAAGGGATTGAAGGTGCAGAACATCGACTGGACCTGGGTCGGTCAGAACATGGACGCCTGGGTCGAAAAGATCACCCTCGAGTACCTCAACTGACCGGTTTCCCGCCACCCGCATCACCCATGGGGCGGGGTCGCAGCGCCGACCCCGCCTCGCCGCAGCCCACCTGACGCACATGAAGGGACCAGATGTGATCAGCTTCGAAGGGGTCGCCGTGAAGTTCGGTGACTTCACCGCTATCCCCGACCTCAACCTGGAGATCAATGAGGGCGAGTTCTTCACGTTGCTCGGCCCCTCGGGTTCGGGGAAGACGACCGCCCTGCGTACGCTGGCCGGATTCAACATTCCGGCCGCCGGTACGGTCAACCTGAACGGTCGCGACATCACCCGCGAGTTGCCCGAAAAGCGCGGCATCGGGATGGTGTTCCAGAACTACGCGCTCTATCCGACGATGAACGTCTTCGAGAACATCGCCTTCGGCCTGCGCGTCAAGAAGGTCAAGGACCCCGAGGTCGCCACCAAGGTCGATGCGGCCGCCGACAGGGTCGGACTCACCCGTGACCAGCTGACCAAGAGCGTCGCTGCCCTCTCCGGAGGTCAGCAACAGCGGGTGGCGATCGCTCGCGCGCTCGTGCTGGAACCGGACATTCTGCTGCTGGACGAACCCCTGTCCAACCTCGACGCCAAGCTGCGCATCCGGCTGCGGCACCAGCTCAAGGATCTCCAGAACTCCCTGGGCATCACCACCGTCTACGTCACCCATGACCAGGACGAGGCGTTGACGATGAGCGACCGGATCGCAGTGTTCAACCTCGGTCGCATCGAGCAGGTCGGCACTCCCCGCGACATCTACGATGCCTCCGCAACGGACTTCGTCAGCGGCTTCATCGGTGACCGCAGCATCATCAACCCCGGCCTGCTGGCCCGCCTGGACGTCCCCGCGACGATCGACCCCACCCGACCCGCGGTGATCCGGGCCGACAAGCCCCTGCTGATCGTCGGCACCGACGAGACCCGCGGCCTGCCGGGGGTGGTGACGTCGCTGCGCTACTACGGCCGCCACACCGAGTACGAGGTGCGCATGTTCGACAGTGACGTACGCCTGCTGCACAAGGAGGACGGCCGCACGCACGCCGAGGTCGGCGACGCGGTGCAGGTCCTGATCGATCCGCGCTTCCTGCGCCAGTACGCCGAGGCACCGAAGCTGGAGGACGAATCATGAAAAAGACCGCGCTGATGTTCCGCTCGCCGTTCGTCATCGTGCTGTGGGTGTTCCTGGCCTGGTTCATCGTGACCTTTCTCATCGTCCCGAACGTCGGCCTGCTCGTCGAGTCCTTCCAGCCCAAGCCGGGCCGCAACGCGTTCCAGAAGCTGCTGGCCTCCGATCGGGCGATGCAATCGCTGTTCAACTCGGTGCTGCTGGCGTTCCTGCTGTCGGTGACGGTCAACCTGGTCGGGGTGTTCATCGCACTGGTCACGCAGTACTTCAAGGTGGCCGGGTCGCGCATCCTGTGGCTGGGGTATGCCACCACCTTCCTCTACGGCGGCGTCGTGCTGGTCACCGCGTACAAGTCGGTCTACGGCAAGGGCGGAGTGTTCGAGGCGCTGTTCGGCGGCCTGGGCTACTCCGGGGAGTGGTTCGGTGGCCTGGTCGCGATCGCGTTCGTGATGACGTTCGCCTGCACGACCAACCACCTGCTGTTCGTGTCCGCGGCGATCAACAAGGTCGACCAACAGGTGCTTGAGTCGGCCACGATGATGGGCGCCTCCGAGTGGACCATCCTGCGCCGGCTGGTGCTGCCGCAGATCAAGCCGGCGCTGTTCGCCACCACCATCCTGACCTTCCTGACCGGCCTCGGCGCGCTGTCGGCGCCGCAGGTGATCGGCGGGAACTTCCAGACGATCAGCCCGATGATCCTGGCATTCTCCAACACCCAGACCTCCCGCGATCTGGCCGCCCTGTTGGCCCTGTTCCTGGGTGCGGTGACGGTGGTGATGCTGGCGATCATGAATCGGCTCGAATCCTCGGGCACCTACTACTCCCTGACCCGCGTCGCGACCCCCCTGGCCAAGCGTCGGATCGCGAACCCGGTCGGCAACGCGGTCGTGCACATCGTGGCGTGGCTGCTGTTCGTGATCTATGCGATCCCGGTCGTGGTCGTCGTGCTCTTCTCCTTCCTGAACGGGACCGACGCGGCCCGCGGGACCCTGGGACTGCACTCGATCACCCTCGACAACTACATCCGGGTACTCTCCGGTGCCGACGCCCTGCGGCCCTTCCTCGTCTCGGTCGCGTACGCCGCCGCGACCGCCCTCATCGTGATCCTGATCGTGGGCATCACCGCCCGGTTCCTGCAGAAGTTCCGCAACGTGGTGACGGTGACCACCGAGTACCTGCTGCACATCCCGTGGGTGCTGCCGGGGACGATGATCGCGCTGGGCCTGCTGCTGACGTTCAACACTCCGAATCCGCTGATCGGTGGGGTGGTGCTGACCGGGACCGTGTTCATCCTGCTCGTCGCCTATGTGATCGGGAAGATCCCCTTCACCCTGCGGATGATGAAGTCGGCCTACGCCGGCGTGAACGTCTCCATGGAGGAGTCGGCCCAGATCATGGGGGCCTCCACCTTCACCGTGTTCCGGCGGATCCTGTTCCCGGCCGTCCTGCCGGTCGCCGCCGCCATCACCGCCCTGAACTTCAACGGCCTGCTCGACGACTATGACACGGCGGTCTTCCTGGCCCACCCGTCCTTCCAGCCGCTCGGCCTGGTCATTGCGGCGCAGACGAGTTCGGAGGTCAACCTGGATGCCCAGGCCAACGTGTTCGTCTACACGGTGCTGCTCATGCTGATCACCGGCGCGACCATGTGGTTGGTCTACGGTCGCCTGCTGAAGGACCCGACCAAGGAATCCGGACGCCGGGGCGCGCCCAAGGGCCGCGCCAAGGCAGACACCACCGCGGGCCCGGCGGAACCGGCCGCGCCGAAGACTGTCGCGGAGGTCGTGAAGTGACCTTCGGCCAAGCCCGGTACGCCCGGATCAATGCTCGCTGGAACCGGGCCTTCGAGCAGCAGAGTCCCCTGATCATGGTCCACCGCGGCACCCACGCGGGCCTGCTCATCGAGAACACGGCCAACGCCGTGCGCGCGGCGATCGCCTCGGGCGCCGAGGTGGTCGAGATCGACGTCGCCCAGAGCCTCGACGGCGTGCTCTACTGCATCCACGACGGTTACGAGCTGCCGCTGATGGGCGTCCAGCACAACGTACGCCGGATGACCTCGGCCCAGATCGACGCCATGCCGTACTTCCGTTCGACCGGGCGCAACCGGCACGTGGGCGTCGAACGGGCGTCGGAGTTGTTCGGCCAGTTCCGGGGCACCGACGTGCTGTTCAACGTCGACCGGTCCTGGTTCAACTGGCCGGACGAACTCGAGGTGCTGGCGGCCCTCGACATGGCCGACCAGATGACCGTGAAGTGCGATCCGCTCCCCGAGCTGGTGGACGCTGCCCGCGCCTTCGACGTGAAGTTCCCCTTCTGTCTGATGGTTCGCACCCCCGAAGAAGCCCTGGCCCACCTGGGTGATCCGGACCTGAACCTGATCGGACTGGAGCTGATCGCCGAGGACCGCGACCACCCGTTCTGCGACCGGGGCTTCATCGCCGAGATCCGGGCAGCCGGGGTATTCGCCATGGTGAACGCGGAGGTGATCCTGGAGGACTCCCCCCTGTTCGGACGCTGGGACGACCATACGGCGCTGTTCGAGTCACCGGACGCGGGCTATGGGCCGCTGTTCGATCTCGGCGTGGATGTCATCCAGACCGACTGGCCCTGGCTCCTGGCCGCCTACCGAGCCACGAGGAGGGCGAATCCGGTCGATTCCACCGTCGCTGTCCCCCAATAGCGGTTCCGGACGGCACAATGACTGCCATGGTCAGCCATGCCGTCCCGACCCTCGAGGATGTCGCCGCCCGCGCGGGCGTGTCCCGCGCGACGGCGTCCCGGGCGCTGCTGCGCCAGGCCCGGGTGAGCGCGGCGACGATCGACAAAGTGACCGCAGCGGCACGCGAACTGGGCTACGTCGCCGATCGGGGGGCCGCGCGGCTCGCCGGCCACAGCCCCCGGACCGTCGGTCTGATCATTCGCGGGGCGCGCAACGCGGTGTACGGGGAACTGTTCAGCGAACTGGGCAAACATCTGCGTGCATCGGAAAGCGATGTGCTCGCAACCGCGGTGCCGGCGGCGATGCAGGTCGCGGAGGCCGAAGCGATCCTGGGCCGGGTGCTGGGCGTCCCGTTGGGTGGGTTGATGCTGGCGAACGGCTCGATCCGATCGGAGCAGGTGTTGCCCTATGTGGGGCGCCTGCCGATCATGCGCGTGGGTCACCCCGAGTCAACGCCGGAGCTGTCCGGCGTGGGCTACGACGAAGTGACCCATGGGCGCCTGATGGCCGACGCCGTCGCCGCGGCCGGTCACCGGCGGGTCCTGGCGGTCGGGCGTCCGTTCGCCAGTGGACAGACCCAGGGAGTGCGGATCGAGGCCCTCGTTGCTCGACTGCGCGAACGCGGGGTCGCGGTGGACACGGTGCCGGTCACCACGCTGGAGTTGCGGTTGCCGGCCGACACCGTGGCCCGGGCGCTCGCGGCCGGCTGTACCGCCCTGGTCTGCGCCTCGGACGAGCTTGCGTTCCAGGCCATGCTCGCCGCCCGCGAGTCGGGCGTCCGGGTGCCCGACGACCTCTCGGTGGTCGGGTTCGATGGGTACGAGCCCGGCCTGGATCTCATCGGCCTGACGACCGTGCGACTGCCGGTGGCCGCGGTCGCCCGGCGAGCAGCCGAGCTGATGCTGGAGCTGATGTCGACTCCGGGCATGCCCCCGGTTCGGGAAGTGATCGCCGGCGAACTGACCGTGCGTACGTCGCTGGGCCCACCGCGCGCCACCTGACACCGGTCGGGGCTACGCGATAAAGCCGTTCTGCGGGGTCCGCTCCGGTTTGGCCGGGGTGTCCACCCACGCGGTGAAGAACCCGGACAGGTCGGTCGAGGCGTGCTGCTGAGCAAAGACGCGGAACTCGGCCAGGCTCCGTGATCCCGGGCGCTGGGCCCACTCCCGGCACATGGCCAGGAACGCGTCGTCGCCCATCACATTGCGCAGCGCCTGCATGGTCATCGCGCCGCGGACGTAGACCGCCTCGTCGAACAGGTCATCCGGACCCGGATCGCTGATCTTCAACTGCCAGATGTCGTCGGGAAGTTGGTCGTAGTAGCCGTTCAGATAGTCATTGGCGGGTCCGTCGCCGGCCTGTTCGCCGACCATCCACTGTGCATGGGTCGCGAACGCCTCATTCATGAAGATGTCTTTCCAGCCCCGCAGGGTGACATTGTTGCCGAACCACATGTGGGCCAGTTCGTGCACCATCAGTTGCCGGGAGTCGGCCTGCAGGGCATCGGCCTGGTACAGCGGGCGCGTCTGGATCTCCAGTCCGCCGAAATCGAAGTCGGCCCCGGCGGCCACGCCGCCGATCTCGGTGAACGGGTAGGGCCCGTACAGGTTCTCCAGCTCCTTGACGATGCCGGCGGTGTCGTGCAGCGTCGTCATCAACTCATCGGCATTCGGCAGCTGGTTGGAGACCGCGTAGACGTAAGGGCGGCCGTCCACCACCCCCTGCTCGATCCGGAAGTCCCCGATCGCGAAGAAGTTCAGATAGGTCGCCATCGGCTGGGAACTCACCCAGTGCCACACGTCCCGGCCGCCCTCGGTGGTGTGGGAGTCCAGTCGGCCGACACTGACCGCCTGCTTGCCCGTCGGTACGCGCAGCGTGACGTCCATCAGCGCCGGGTCGGAGGGGTGGTCGTTGGACGGGAACCACAGCGGTGCCGAGGAGGGCTCGTCGGCGACCACGATCTCGCCGTTGGTGTCATAGAAGCCCCCGTCCCCGCTGACCAGGCCCGGATTTCCGGCATAGCTTAGGGTCAGCGCGAACTCCTGCCCGGCGCGCACCGGCTCGGCCAGTTTGACCCGGACGTCCTGGCCGTCCTGGGTGTACTCGGTGACCGTCGTGCCCTGGCTGACCCGATCGACCTTGAGGGCCAGGTCGACATGGACCGCGCTCAGATCCTTGGTGGCTCGTGCGGTCATCGTGGTCGTGCCGGACAACAGGGCGTGGGTGTCGTCCCAGGAGACGTCGATGGCGTACTTCTCGGCATCGTACCCGCCGCCACCCATCCGTGGGAAGTACGGGTCACCGACCCCGGTCCCGCCATCGGTCGCGTCGGGCACCAACACGATCACCCAGGCGATGATGGCCGCGATCAGCAGGGCCGCGACCACCGCGATCACGGTGATGGTCGGCCGGTTGCGGCCGATCCGCGGACGCTGCGCTCGGGGGTGGTCAAGTACCGACACCGGGCCCTGTGGGTGCACCGATCCCGACGAGCCGGGGTCGAGCGGGCCGTCAGTACTGGACATGGGCCAATGATCGCAGTTGTCGATCCAGTTGCCAGCCCAGGAACGCGGCGGTGAGCGAGTCGGCCTCGGTGAGGACTTCCGGTGCCACGTCGGCGGTCTCCTCCCAGCGGCCGGACAGCAGCGCCCCGAGCAGGGCCAGGGTCTCCGGCCGCGGAACCGCACAGCCGGGTGGGCGGCAACCGGTACAGACCGCGCCGCCCAGGGCCGGGGAGAACGCCCGGTGCGGCCCTTCCAGTCCGCATTTGGCGCAGTCACCGAAGGAGGGGGCGTACCCGGCGATGGCCAGGGCGCGCAGCAGGTAGGAGTCCAGGATCATCGTCGGCGGCCGGACACCGGCCCGGGTGCCCATGTTCAGCACGTGCAGGGCGCCGACCAGGAGCTGGAACTGCTGGGTGGAGGGATCCCCCTCCTCGGCGACCAGCCGGTCGGCGGTCTCCAGCATCACCTCCCCGGCGGTGTAGCGCGGGAGATCTGTGGTGAGTTTCGGCCCGTAGGCATGCAACGACTCGACCTGGGTCACGATGTCGAGGGTACGTCCGGTGGCAAATTGGACATCGATGTGACTGAACGGCTCCAGTCGGGCGCCGAACTTGGAGCTGGTCCGGCGTACGCCCTTCGCGGCGGCCCGGATCTTGCCGTGCCGCCGGGACAGCAGAGTGATGATCCGGTCGGCCTCGCCCAGCTTGTGGGTCCGCAGCACGACAGCTTCATCACGATAGGTGGGCACTGCTCGATTCTGCCACCAGTAGACTCGCCCTATGCGGACCGAACCGAGCGAACGCTGGATCCGGGGCTGGCTGAACGAGCAGCCCATCGTCGATACCCGAGCCGCACTGCTGTTCTGGGCGCCGGAGTTTCCGGTTCCGAACTATGCGTACGACTGGGCCGACACCGACCGGGACGCCTTCCGCCCCGCCGAGCCGCCGGCGCACACCCATCCCTTCTACGGGCCGCACGGCGAGGTCACCCAATTCTTCGATGTGGTGGCGGGTGACCGGGTGCTCGAGCACGCGGCCTGGACCCTGGCCGAGCTGCCCGATCGGGTCGTGGTCAGTTGGCAGCCCGGTGTCCTGGATCGCTGGACCGAGGAGGACGAGGAGGTCATCGAGCATCCCCGGGATCCGCACAAGCGGGTCGATGCGCTGCCCAGTTCCCGGCATATCCGGGTGCTGGACGGGGACACGGTGCTGGCCGACAGCACCGACCCGGTTCTGTTGTTCGAGACCGGCCTGCCGATCCGGTACTACCTGCCCGAGGCCGACGTCGACCTGTCGCTGCTGACCCCCTCGGCGAACCACAGCCGCTGCCCGTACAAGGGCGCCACCACCGCGTACTGGTCCCGCCCCGGCAAGGAGAACGTCGCCTGGTGCTACGGCGAGCCGACTCCGGCGGTCGGCGCGATCCAGGGCCGGATCGCGTTCTACAACGAGTTGGTCACCCTCGAGGTGGACGGCGTACGCCAGCCGCGCGCGGTGAGCATCTTCAGCGATCCCAAGCAGCGACCCACCAGCTGAGGCACTGGGGTCAGAGGGCGAGCCAGACGTTCTTGCGGCGGCTGAACTCCTCCAGCCCGGCCAGACCCCCGACGCGGCCGGTGCCGCTGGCCTTGACCCCGCCGAACGGCATCGACGGCGACAGGTTGCCCGCACCGTTCACCCAGACCATCCCGGTGTCCAGTCCGGCGGCCAGCCGATGCGCCCGACGGACATCCCCGGTCTGCACGTACGCCGCGAGCCCGTACTCGGTGTCATTGGCCAGCGCCAGCGCCTGTTCCTCGGTGTCGAACTTCAGCACCGCCAGCACCGGCCCGAAGACCTCGTTGCGGGCCAGGTCCGAGGCCGGGTCGACGTCGGCGAACACGGTCGGCTCGATATAGAAGCCGTCGGCCAGGTCGCCACCGGGGGCCTTGCCGCCGGTCACCAGGGTGGCGCCGTCGCGGGCGGCCCGATCGATCACCCCTATGATCCGGTCACGCGCACCGGCGGTGATCACCGGACCGAGGACGGTGGTGGGCGAGGTCGGGTCGCCGGGCGCGAAGCCGGCGCTCATCGCCCGGATCCGCTCGAGTACGTCGTCGTAGACGCTGGATTCGACCAGCAGCCGGGTGCCGTTGTAGCAGCCCTGTCCAGTCACCATCATGCAGGAGCCGAGCGCGATCCCGACCGCCTGATCGAGGTCGGCGTCGCCGAAGATCAGGTTCGGGCTCTTGCCGCCGAGTTCGGTGGCGACCGGAGTCAGGTTCTGCGCGGCGGACTGGATGATCTTGGTGGCGGTCGGGCCGCTGCCGACGAAGTGGATCTTGTCGATCCCGCGGTGGGCGACCAGGGCGGACCCCACGGCCCCATCGCCGGGAACGACGTTGACCACGCCCGGCGGGAAGCCGGCCTCCAGCGCCAGTTCCGCGAACCGGATCGCGGTGAATGGGGTGAGCTCCGGCGGCTTGACGACGATGCAGTTGCCGGCGGCCAGCGCCTGCGCGGCGAATTGGCCGACGGTGGCCAGCGGGCTGTTCCAGGGAATGATGCCGGCGATCACGCCGTACGGTTCCAGGACGCTGTAGTCGAGCGCGGCGACCGGCCAGACCGGATTCACGTCACCGGTGACCTTGTCCGGCCAGCCGGCGTAGTACTCCAGATAGTCGGCGGCCACCGACGGGAACATGCCGGACACCATCTGCGGGGTGCTGTTCTCGATGATCTGGATCGAGGTGAGCTCTTCGGCGTGCTCCTGGATCAGCCGGGCCAGCGCCAGCATCAGCCTCCGCCGGTCGGTCACCGCGACGGTTTTCCATTCCTGAAAGGCCTGGCGCGCGGTGGTCACGATCCGGTCGACGTCATCGGCGCCGGCCAGCGGGACGCGGACCGTGGCCCGGCCGGTGGCGGCGTACACGTGCTCGGTGTCGCGACCGCTGGTCACCCGGAGTCGACCGTTCCCGGCCAACGGCGCGGGGTCGGGCAGGACGTCGGTGTCTGCCTGGGTAAGAGTCACAAGGGCCTCCGTACTGATGCGGGACGGGCGCGCCCGGTGGGCGGCCGAATGCGTTCAAACTACTCCTCCAATCATGGTTGAACAAGCTTTAAACATAATTGGATGCCATACACATTCGGCATCCCGGACAGATCGGCCGCCCTGATGATGCAGGGCATCCAGCTATGTATGCGCAGGAATGCGCCCTAGGGTGAAACGGTGAGCGAACCCGACGGGCCGGACCGGGCCACGAATGCGCGTTACCAGGAGTACGTTCGGGCCGCGATCCGCATCTTCAGCGTGAAGGGCTACACCGGAACCACGCTGGCCGACATCGGCGCCGAGGCCCACGTCTCCCAACCGCGGATCAGTCAGGTCTTCGGCACCAAGGAGAACGCCTTCCTCGAAGCGCACCGGGCTGCCCTGCACAACCTCGCGCCCTGCCTCGCCACCCTGGCCCAGCCGTCGTTCGACGCCGGCCGGATCGGTCAGGCCTACCCCGACCTGATGACCACCCACCGGGCCGAACTGATGATCGTCCTCCAGGCCTTCGCGGCGGCCGACTGCCCCGCGATCGGCACCGAGGCCCGCGCCGGGATGCACGAGATCATCGCGCTGCTGCAGTCCACCGGCGCCGGCTATCCGGAGATCCGCGACTTTCTGGCCCGCACGTTCCTCGTGAAGATCGCGCTCGCCGCCGACATCGGCGATCACCTCGAGGAATCGGCCCACTTCGCGCCGCTGCTCGACTCGCTGCATCTGCCGATTCCGCCGAGTGTCGACCCGGGAGCAGCCGCCATCCGTCCCACCCATCCGGACACTCGTCCATAGCGTTCGGCTATGGCTGCATTCGCGCGGGCGATCTACTGGAACCCGCAGCCCACTCCTAGCCTTCAGGGGCGCCCGGCGACCTGCTGGGTGCGCACGCTTCTGAACGAAAGTGAGGCACACCATGGCCGCCTATCTCGAAGTCACCCTGAAGATCGACGACGCCGACCGCCCCGCCGCGGCGGGCGTCTACCAGGAGTACAAGCAGCCCTTCCTGGACACCATCCCCGGTGCATCCAGCAAGGAACTGCTGGTTCGTGACGAGGACGTGCAGGTGCTGCACGGCTTCGACACGACCGACCAGGCGCAGGCCTACCTGTCCAGCGACCTGTTCACCAAGGACGTCGTGGGAGGGCTCTCGCCGCTCTGGAAGGCCGACCCGGAGATCCGCATCTACCAGGTGGCCTGAGCCCGAACCCGGATCGGGCCACGCGGCCGCCCGGTGCGAGCCCCGGACCGTGACCGGGGCGGGCGCCGTGCCAGGATGGCCCCGACCGAAGGAGGGCCATGTCCGCACAGGTACTGGTGATCGGGTCGATCAACGTCGACCTGACCGTCCGCACGTCGCGGATCCCGCAGCCCGGGGAGACGCTGACCGGGTCCGGGCCACACACCTACTCCGGCGGCAAGGGTGCCAACCAGGCGGTCGCCGCGGCCCGGCTCGGTGCCTCGGTCGGTTTCCTCGGGGCCGTCGGCGATGATGCGTACGCCGACCTCGCGCTGGCCGGACTGCGCGCGGCCGGGGTCGACCTGCGGGACCTGGCGGTGGTGCCGGGCCCGTGTGGAATGGCGCTGATCACTGTCGACGATGCCGGGGAGAACACGATCATCATCACCCCCGGCGCGAACGCCGCCGTCACCGCGGACCGACTGGACGCGGTGGCCGATCGGATCGCGGCGGCGGACTTCGTGGTGCTGCAGGCCGAGATTCCCACCGACGCCCTGGTCCGGGCGAGCGAACTGGCGCGGGGTCGACTGATCTGGAATCTGGCCCCGGCCCGGGAGGTGCCGCGGGAGGCGTTGCTGCGGGCCGATCCGCTGGTGGTCAATGAGCACGAGGCGCGGCTGGTGCTGGCGGCGCTCGGGGCGCCGGCGCCGGTCTCCGCGGAGGCGGCGGCGACGACGCTGCGTGAGGTGGGGTTCGCGTCGGTGGTCATCACCCTCGGCGCAGAGGGGGCCCTGGTCGCCGAAGGCACCATCACCAAAGGAACGGTCACCGAAGGCACCATCACCAAAGGAACGGTCGCCGAAGGCACCATCACCAAAGGAACGGTCACCGAAGGCACCGGCGCCGGGGACCCGGTGGTCCGGGTGCCCAGCCCGCGGATCGACGCGGTCGACACCACCGGCGCCGGGGACGCGTTCGTCGGAGCCCTGGTCGCCGGGCTGACCCGCGGGGAATCCCTGGTCGAGGCGGCCCGGTTCGCCGCCCGGGTCGGGGCGTACGCCTGCCTGCGCCCGGGCGCCCAGGAGTCGTATCCCGGAGTGGATGACCCGCTGCCCCGGGTGAGTGACGACTAGAGTCGGGCCATGGCCAAGCAGCGTGTACGCCCGCCGAAACGGGGCCCGCTCCCCCATCCCAGCAGTGCGACCCCACCCGCGATTCCGGCGGAGGTGCTGCCGCAGCACGTCGCCATCGTGATGGACGGCAACGGCCGGTGGGCCAAACAGCGCGGGCTCAAGCGCACCGAGGGCCATGCCCGCGGGGAGGACGCACTGTTCGACGTGATCGAGGGCGCGATCGAGATCGGGGTCAAGTACCTGTCGGCGTACGCCTTCTCCACCGAGAACTGGAAACGCTCCCCCGACGAGGTGCGCTGGCTGATGGGCTTCAACCGGGACGTGATCCACCGCCGCCGCGACCAGTTGGACGCGATGGGCGTCCGGATCCGGTGGGCCGGGCGACGGCCGCGGCTGTGGGCCTCGGTGATCAAGGAGCTCGAGGAGGCCGAGGAGCAGTCGAAGGACAACGACGTGCTCACCCTGCAGTTCTGCGTGAACTACGGCGGGCGCGCCGAGATCGTCGACGCGGTCCGCGAGATCGCCCAGGCGGCCAAGGACGGTCGGCTGGATCCCAAGCACATCAGCGAGAAGTCGTTCCGGCGCTACCTCGATGAGCCGGAGATTCCCGATGTCGACCTGTTCCTGCGGTCCTCCGGTGAGCAGCGGACCTCGAACTTCCTGCTGTGGCAGTCCGCGTACGCCGAGATGGTCTTCCTGGACACCCTGTGGCCCGACTTCGACCGCCGCGATCTGTGGCGAGCGATCGAGATCTACGCCCGGCGGGATCGGCGCTTCGGCGGGGCCATCCCGAACGAGGTCGCTGAGCCGACGAGCTGACACTCGGGCCGTGTGGCCCCGGCGCATCCTCGACGTGTCGGTCAGTCCTCGAGGTCGAAGGCCTCGTGCAGGGCGCGGGTCAGATCCTGCTCCTGGGCGGGCAACAGCGCACCGACGGGCCGCAGTAACGCCTCTCGGGGCACCGTGGTGATGGAGTCCAGGTTGACGACGCACTCGCGGTCGAGTCCGTTGGCCGGTCCGACGAGCACTTCGCTGCGCAGCCCGCGCGCGGTGCTGGTAATCGGAGCGATGGTGACCAGTCGGCGCACGGCTCGAACTTCTTCGCGAGTCAGCACGAGCACGGGGCGGACCTTGTCGACCCGCGCCAGCCAGATCAGATGCATCAGTCGAGTTCCGACCATGCCTGGCCGGCATTGCGGGAGGCCCAGGCGGCGTACTCATCAGACTCGAGATCCGGATCAACCTCGGCAGCGTAGATCCGGGCGTCCTGTTCCGCGGCGCGACGCCGAATCTCCCGCCTGAGTGCGCGATTGATCACGTCGGCCCGGCTGCCCTCGCCTGCCGCGGCTGCCCGGTCGACGAAGTCGGCAAGATCGTCATCCACGCGAATGGTCATCTGAACAGTCATACCAGAATCATACCAGTTCGGTATTGCCGGATGGGGATCGCTCGAATCCGGCCCGACTGGGCCTTTCCTGCCGATGAGGCTAGGCTCAGCGCCGCTGGTGTCGGTGCGCGCATGGGAGTGGTTCGATGAGTACAGCCGATTCGGCAACGGCCGGTCCGCGTCCGCGCAACCCGTGGTGGGGTGCCGGGATCCTCATCTCCGCGACCGCGCTGTCACTGCTCAACTCCACCATCGTCAACGTCGCCCTCCCGGCGATCCGCGAGGGACTCCGGCTGACCCCCGCCGGCGTGTCCTGGGTGATGGCCGGCTGGGCCCTGGCGTACGCGATCGCGCTGGTCCCGGCCGGACGGCTCGGGGACCGGATCGGGCACCGGCGGGTCTTCATCACCGGCGTCGCCCTGTTCGTGCTGACCAGCATCGCCTGCGGCTTCGCCCAGAACGAGGTCCAACTGGTGCTGTTCCGGATCGCCCAGGGGGTCGCCGGCGGCATGTTCTACCCGGCGATCGGCGCCACACTGAGCCGACTCTTCTCCGGTCCGGCGCGCAGCCGGGCCTTCGCGATCATGGGCGCCACGATCGGGGTGGCGGCCGCGATCGGGCCCCTGCTCGGCGGCATCCTGGTCGACGCACTGCCCGGCGAACTCGGCTGGCGGTCGGTGTTCCTGGTGAATGCGCCCCTCGGGCTGGCGATCGTGCTCGGTGCGCTGCGCTGGCTGCCGCGCGAGGCGGGCGCAGCACGCAGCGCCGGCGGTTCGGACCCGTTCGGGCTGGCCCTGCTGATCGTGGCCCTGGCCGGGTTGTTCGTGCCGCTGATCATCGGGCAGGATCTCGGCTGGCCGGGGTGGCTGTGGCTGGTGATGCTGGGCGGGATCGCAGTCCTGGTCGGGTTCCTGTTCTGGGAGTCGCACGTGGACCGGTCCGGTCGGCTGCCGCTGGTTCCGCCGCGGTTGTTCGCGCTGCCCCGGTTCACCGTCCCTGCGGTGATCAGCTTCGTCCAGTTTGCCGGGTTCGTCGCGATCTTCTATGTGCTGGCGCTGCTGTGGCAGAGCGGGCTCGGGCGCTCTGCCTTCGAGATGGGCCTGCTCACCCTGCCCGAGGCGCTCGGCTCGATCGTCGGCTCCTGGGCCCTGGTGCGGATCCTGCCCTGGCTGGGCCTGCACACCGTCACCCTCGGGTCGGCGCTGATGGTCGGCGGGATCACCGGGATCTGGGGTGTCCTGCTGGCCGTCCCGGCCGGGGACCTGAACGCCTGGCAACTGGCGCTGCCGCTGTTCGTGATGGGGGTCGGCGTGGGCCTGACGATCACCTCGACGCTGAATGTGGCCCTGGCCGCCGTCCCGCCGCAGGACGCCGGTGGGGCCAGCGGACTGGTCGCCACCATGCAGCGGCTGGGCAATGGGGCCGGCCTGGCCATCGTCGGTGCGGTCTTCTTCGCGACGCTGGCCTCGGTGCCCCCGAGCCCGGAGGGCTATGTGTCCGCGACGGCGAACGCGCTGCTGGTGTCCATCGGCTTCACCGCGGTCGGACTGGTGCTGGCCCTGGTCCTGGTCGCGCTGGACCGCCGGCGTACCGACACGGTCTGATTCTCTCCCCACCCGGCAGCGTCCGGGGCTAGCGTCAGCGCTGTGGCCCGTCGGGCCGAGGAGAGGACTCCGCCATGTGGCACGACCTTGCGGTGATGGACATGTCGGTCTGGGAGAAGATCGCCCGAACCATCCTGGTGTACGCCGGGATCGCCCTGATCATCCGACTGTTCGGGAAACGGTTGATGGCCCAGATGAACAGCATGGACCTGGTGGTCGTGTTGCTGCTGAGCAACGTGGTGCAGAACGCCATCATCGGCAATGACAACACCGTCGCCGGCGGACTGCTCGGCGCGATCGTGCTGGTCCTGACCAACGTCGTCGTGGACTGGGCCATGCACCGCTCCCCCCGACTGGAACGGCTCCTGGTCGGCCGCCCCACCACGGTGATCACCGACGGCCGCCTCGACGAGCGAGCCCTGCATCGGCTCGGGATCACCCGCGGCGAGCTCCGGCATGCCCTGCACAACCAGGGTGCCGACACGATCGGTGAGGTGAAGCAGGCCAGCATCGAACCGGCCGGCTCGGTCGTGGTCGACCTGAACCGCGAGGATCAGGCGGTCTCCCGGGGTGAATTGGTGGCCGAACTCACCGCCCTGCGCGAGCATCTGGACGCCGCCATCGCCCGCGCCGGGCGCAGCTGACCCCGGATCAGCCCGGCAACCGGAACAACCGCAGCAGGCGCTCCGCCCGGGCGCGATCGCCGCGCACCTGCAGCCGATCCGCCGCTATCAAGCCGGTCAGCCCGGCCCCACCCAACAAGGCCTGCTGCAGGGTCGGCACGTCCCCCACCAGGGTGACCGGCACCTCCTCGGTACGCCCCCGGGCGACCTGCCCGACTCCCCCGGCGATGCGGACCACATACTGCTCCGCACCGATCTCAAGGCCGAACTCGGTGTCGGGCGCCTCGGGCACCACCAGCACGCGCAGGCTGCGCAGGAACGGAATCGTGCCCAGCGGCCGATCGGTGGTCACCGGTCGGGTGGCGCCCCAGCGACCCAGGGCCTGCAACACGGGATCCAGGCCGAGCCCGGCCTCGGTCAGTTCGTACACGGTGGTGTTGGCCGGCGGATCGAGCTCGTAGCGGCGCAGCAGCCCGGCGGCCTCGAGTTCGCGCAGGCGTTGGGAGAGCACGTTAGGGCTGATCCCGGGCAGCCCGCTGCGCAGTTCCCCGAACCGACGCGCTCCCAGGCTGAGTTCGCGGACCACCAGCAGCGCCCAGCGCTCCCCGACCGCGTCGAGGGCGCGGGCGACACCGCAGGCGTCGTCGTACCGGCGCGACTCACGCATCATGACCCCAGGTTACTTCGCAATCAGTAGTAGGCATTGCTATTCGGGATCGATAGTCCTAAGTTAGGAGTATCACGACGAGGTGAGGACCCCCGATGACCACATTCGTACTGATTCCCGGCGCCGGTGGCGCCGGCGAGGTCTACTGGCGCGAGGTCGCCGCGGAACTCGAACGCCGGGGAGACACCGCCATCCCGGTCGAGATCGCCGAGGACGATCCCGCGCTCGGCCTGCCCGAGTACGCCGCCATCGTGGATGCTGCGATCGGCGACCGGGACGAGGTGGTGCTGGTGGCGCAGTCGTTGGGCGGGTTCACCGCCCCGATGATCGGCAAGCGCGACCGACTCTCGGCGATCGTGTTCCTCAATGCAATGATCCCGCTGCCGGGCGAAACCCCGGGCGCGTGGTGGGCGGCGACCGGGCAGGAAGCGGCGCAGGCCGCCGCCAACGCCGCGGCCGGGCGATCGAACGAGTTCGATGTCGAGGAGGTCTTCCTGCACGACATTCCCGAGCATGTGCGGGCGAGCATGCTGGGCGCCGACCGTGGCCCGGCCGAGACACCGTTCGGGCAGCCGTGCGCGTTCGAGGCCTGGCCGCCGGTGCCGCTGCATGTCCTGGTCGGGGCCGATGATCGGCTGTTTCCCGCCGACTTCCAGGTCCGGGTGGCCCGGGAGCGGCTCGGCGTCGCCGCGGACGTGATGCCGGGTGGTCATCTGGTCGCCAAGAGCCGGCCGGTCGAGGTAGCCGAGCGGCTGCGGGCGTACGCGGCTGCCGGTCCGGGATTCGACCTGGCCGATGCCGCCGCCGAGCTGGCCCGGGTGGCGGCCGGCGTACGCGATGACCAGCTCGCCGACCCGACCCCCTGTCAGGACTGGACGGTACGCACCCTCGTCCGCCACATCCTCGGGCTGACAACGGCCTTCACCCACACCGCGCGGCACGAACCGCCGCCGGCCGGGCCGGCGCCCGACGAACTCCCCGCGGATTGGCGCACCCGGCTGGCCACCGATCTGGACACCCTGGTCGCCGCGTGGCGGGATCCGGCCGCCTGGGTCGGCGAGTCCGAGGCGGGCGGGGTCCGGATGGCATCGGCCGATCTCGCCGTGGTCGCCCTGGACGAACTGGTCCTGCACGGCTGGGATCTGGCCCGCGCGACCGGGCAGGAGTTCACCGCCACCACCACCGATGCCGAGATCTGCACCGGGTTCGCGGCAGCGATGTCGACCCCGGAAACGGTGGCGAGTCGGCAGGGGCTGTACGGCCCGGTGGTAGCGGTTCCGTCGGACGCCTCCCCGCTGGATCGGCTGCTCGGGCTGGCCGGCCGGGACCCGGCACGACGGGGCTGACCCCGACCGCCGGGCAACACAAACGCCCCGGGGGATCACCCCGGGGCGTTGGCAATGTGCAGGCTCAGGTCGGCGGATCGCGCCGCCCGCAGCATCAGGTCATGCCGGTATCGCTGGATCGCAGTGATCCGGCACGTCTCGGGCCGGAATCAGCGGATCGCGCGATTCACGGCATTGTTCACCGCAGTCAGCGACGCGGTAATGATGTTCTCGTGGATGCCGACGCCCCACATGATCCGGGCGTCGTCCCCCTCGCCGATCTCGCACTCGACGAACGCGGCGGCCCTGGCGTCCCCGCCGGCCGACAGGGCGTGCTCGGTGTAGTCCAGCACGCGTACGCCCCGGTGCCCGAAGCTGGACAGCGCGTCGACGTACGCCGAAACCGGACCATTGCCCTCGCCGTGAATGGTGAACTTCTCCCCGTTCATGGTCACATCGGCGTCGACGGTGTCGATCCCGTTGTTCTTGGTGGAGACGCCCTGGACCTGCAGCGGACCGTCGGGGTGCAGGTATTCCTTCTCGAAGATGTCCCACAGCTCGGCGGGGCTGATCTCGTGGCTGGACTGGTCGGTCGCCTGCTGCACCACCCGGGAGAACTCGATCTGCAGCCGGCGCGGCAGGTTCAGGCCGTGCTCGGCCTTCATGATGTACGCCACCCCGCCCTTGCCGGACTGGGAGTTGACCCGGATCACGGCCTCGTAGGTGCGGCCGACGTCGTACGGGTCGATCGGCAGGTAGGGGGCCTCCCAGGCGATCTCGTGGGTGCTCTTCCCTTCGGCCTCGGCCTTCTTGTCCAGCGCCTCCAGGCCCTTCTTGATGGCGTCCTGGTGGGAGCCGGAGAAGGCGGTGTAGACCAGGTCCCCGGCGTACGGGTGGCGCGGGTGGACCGGCAGGCCGGTGCAGTACTCCACCGTGCGACGGATCTCGTCGATGTTGGAGAAGTCGATCTTGGGGTCGATGCCCTGGCTGAACAGGTTCATCCCCAGCGTGACCAGGTCGACGTTGCCGGTCCGCTCGCCGTGGCCGAACAGGCAGCCCTCGACGCGGTCGGCCCCGGCCATCAGGGCGAGCTCGGTGGCGGCGACGGCGGTGCCGCGGTCGTTGTGCGGATGCAGCGAGATGGCGACGTTCTCCCGGTTGTTGATGTTGCGGGAGAAGTACTCGATCTGGTCGGCGTAGGTGTTCGGCGTCGACATCTCGACGGTGGCCGGCAGGTTCAGGATGATCTCGCGGCCCTCCTCGGGCTGCCAGACGTCCATCACGGCGTTGCAGACCTCGACGGCGAAGTCGGTCGGGGTCTGGGTGAAGATCTCCGGGGAGTACTGGTAGCCGAACTCGACGTCGCCCAGGATCTCCTCGGCGTACTTCATGATGGTCTCGGTGCCGCGCTGGGCCAGCGCGATGCACTCTTCCTCATCGATGTTGAACACCACGCGGCGGAACAGTTCGGCGGTCGCGTTGTACATGTGGATGTTCGCCTTGTGGGCGCCGACCAGCGACTGCACGGTGCGTTCGATCAGGTCTTCGCGGGCCTGGGTCAGCACGGAGATGTGTACGTCGTCGGGGACGGCGTCCTCTTCGATCAGCTGGCGCACGAAATCGAAGTCGGTCTGCGAGGCGGACGGGAAGCCGACCTCGATCTCCTTGTAACCCATCTGGACCAGCATGTCGAACATGCGGCGCTTGCGGGCCGGGGTCATCGGGTCGATCAGGGCCTGGTTGCCGTCGCGCAGGTCGGTGGACAGCCAGCGCGGAGCCTGGGTGATCTTCTTGGTCGGCCAGGTGCGATCGGGCACATCGACCGGCTGGAACGCCGTGTAGCGGTGGAACGGCATGGGGCTCGGCTGCTGGACCGGCTTGGGTTGGGGCCGGGTGCCAAAACGATTCTTCGTCATCACTCAATCTTCCTCGGGTCGTGGACGGTTTTCCATTCGGGCCGGTGGCGCGAGAAAACTCCGCAGCGAGGAAGCCTGAGCCCTATTAGTGGGCCTCGCTGCGGCAACCGAGGAGGATGAACACCTGTGCCACGTCGGTGACAATAGCACGCATTCCCCGGGGTGCACAGGGGCGGCGGGCACCGCCGGGTTGCCGATTGTGGGTCAGTCCACAGATCGAGGTCAGCCGAACCCGGCGAACCGGAGCCCGGGGCACCAGTCGTCACCCCGGGCACGCGGCCGGGCACCGAGCGTCAGCGGGGGCATCGAGTGTCACCCCGGGTACGCGGCCAGCCGGTCACCGAGCGTCAGCGTGGGCGTCCAGCGTCAGCGGAGGCATTGAGCGTCACCCCGGGTACGCGGCCGGCCGGTCACCGAGCCCCCGCGGGGGCATCAAGCGTCAGCGGGGGCATCGAGCGTCACCCCGGGGTGGGCAGCTTCAGTGCGCCCAGAAGCCGGGTGCACCAGAGCGAAGCTGGATCACCCGACCGACGCCGGCTCCTGGCTCGACAGCACAGACCCGCCGATCCTGCCCGACCCCGCCCCCGAACACCCGGCCACCGACCTATCCACAGCCAACTCTGCGTGAACACGCCATGACCACACACCCACCCAGCCCGGGGTCACCCGGCCACATCGTCGTTCCGGATGCAGCAGATTTCCTCGGTGGCCAGTCAGGGTAGGTTTGCTGGGCTCTGGGGAGGGTTTGCTACATCCAGAACGACGGTGACGGCGCGAGACCGCCCAGATCCCGTGCCGCCACCCCGCCGCGGGCTCAGCCCCGCCGCAGCAGCCGCACACACAGCGCGACGCCGAGCCCCTGCACCAGGAACCCCGCCACCACGGCGCCGATGCTGGCGTACCAGGCCAGGGCCGGCACCAGGGCCATCACCAGCGTGACCACCCCGGCCAGCGCGATGCCCACCCCGAAACCGGACGCCAACCCGTCGTCGCGGACGAGTCGATACAGGGCGAATCCACCGATCGCAATCGCGGCTCCGACGCTGGCGAACACCGGCAGTCCGAGGAACGTGAATCCCGCCGACACCGCGATCATCGCCGCGACGGCCACAATCACGCCGATCACCACCCGCAGGCCGGGTCCGCGCGTGGGGAGGTACCGAGCCCCCCACCCCCGGGCCACGAAGGCTCCGATCAGCACCAGCACGAACACCCCGAAGGAGATCCCGCGCAGGCTGTCGACCACCGGGCCGGACAGCGGGCGCCCAGCGGTCGAGACCACCAACGACATCCCGATCGCCGTACTCAGCACCGGGTGGATCAACGTGCGCATAGTCACCAGCCAACCAGATCGGACCAAGCAGATCGGACCAAGCAGTCCCCGAACCAGCTCTCCCGTCCCGGAACCGGTGCGGCCCGGCGGATCGAACCGCCGGGCCACCCCATCCCATCGAACCTGCGCCGGCTCAGTCGGTGCCGGCCTCCATCGCGGCCCGGTCCAGGGCCTCCTGCTCATCATCGGGTCCGACCCCGCCCGCGATCGCCCGGGCGCCACCGGCGTCCAGCCGACCGACCAGTTCCGCGGTCGCCCCGCCGACGATCCCCTGCTGGGCGTACTGCTCCAGCCGGGACCGCGAATCGGCAATGTCGAGGTTGCGCATGGTGAGCTGCCCGATCCGGTCCTCCGGACCGAACGCAGCATCGCCGACGCGCTCCATGGACAGCTTGTCCGGATGGTAGGAGAAGTTCGGGCCGGTGGTGTTCACGAACTGGTAGTCATCCCCACGGCGCAACCGCACCGTCACCTCGCCGGTGACCGCCGAACCGACCCAACGCACCAGCGACTCGCGCAGCATCAGCGACTGCGGATCCAGCCAGCGACCCTCATACATCAACCGCCCCAGCCGGCGACCTTCGTTGTGGTAGTTGGCGATGGTGTCCTCGTTGTGGATCGCGTTCACCAACCGCTCGTACCCGATGTGCAGCAGCGCGAACCCGGGGGCCTCGTAGATGCCGCGCGACTTCGCCTCGATGATCCGGTTCTCGATCTGGTCGGAGGTGCCCAGCCCGTGCCGACCCCCGATCTCGTTCGCCTTCAACACCAGGTTCACCGCCGACTCGAAGGTCTCCCCGTTGATCGCCACCGGCCGCCCGCCCTCGAAGGTGAGCGTCACTTCCTCGGTGGCGATCTCGACGTCGTCGCGCCAGAACGGGACGCTCATGATCGGTTCGACGATGTCGAAGCCGGTGTCGAGGCTCTCCAGCTTCTTCGCCTCGTGGGTGGCGCCCCAGATGTTCGCGTCGGTGGAGTACGCCTTCTCCTTGGAGTCGCGGTAGGGCAGGTCGCGCTCGGACAGCCACTGGCTCATCTCGTCGCGGCCGCCGAGCTCGTTGACGAAGTCGGTGTCCAGCCACGGCTTGTAGATCCGCAGCTGCGGGTTGGCCATCAGGCCGTAGCGGTAGAACCGCTCGATGTCGTTGCCCTTGTAGGTGGACCCGTCGCCCCAGATGTCGACGCCGTCCTCCTTCATCGCGCGGACCAGCAGCATCCCGGTCACCGCGCGCCCCAGCGGGGTGGTGTTGAAGTAGAGCTTGCCCGCAGTCCGGATGTGGAAGGCGCCGCACTGCAGCGCGATCAGGCCCTCCTCGACCAGCGCCTCGCGGCAGTCCACCAGCCGCGAGATCTCCGCCCCGTACGCGCCGGCGCGCCCGGGGACCGAGGCGATATCGGGCTCGTCGTACTGCCCGATGTCAGCGGTGTAGGTGCACGGGACGGCACCCTTCTCGCGCATCCAGGCGACGGCAACGGACGTATCGAGGCCACCGGAGAACGCGATTCCGACGCGCTCACCGACCGGCAGATGGGACAAGACCTTGGACATAGTCCGAACTCTAGCGGCAGTCCTGCCGCCACCGGCCGCACCCCGAACCGGTGAACGCAGCCCCGCTCGCCGCACCGAGCGGGCCGATTAGAGTGGCGCACGTGTCGCAGACTGACTCCACTCCCCTGCCCCCCGCCACTGCCCGGGTGACCGTGCTCGATGAGTTCCTGCCGGAGAAGGCCCTCACCGAGGTGGCCGGCATCCTCACCACCGCCGGCGCCCGGATCCTGACCACCACCACCCTGTCCACCGGCCCGACCGCCGCGGTCGCCTACGACGTCGCCGACGCCGCGGTCAGTGACCTGCGGCAGGCGATCCACACCTGTGATCTCGGCGTCGACGTGGTGGTCAGTGACGCCGCCTTCGTCGGCCCGGGCCCGCGGCTGCTGGTCAGCGATGTGGATTCCACCTTCATCCAGGACGAGGTGATCGAGCTGCTGGCCCGCCGCTGCGGCCGCGAGGCCGAGGTCGCCGCGGTCACCGACCGGGCGATGCGCGGCGAACTCGACTTCGCCGAATCCCTGCGCGAGCGGGTCGCGACCCTGGCCGGCCTCCCCGCGACGGTGATCACCGAGGTCAGCACCGAACTGCGCCTCACCCCGGGTGCGGAGCGCCTGGTCGGTACGCTGAAGCGGCTGGGCCACACCGTGGCGCTGGTCTCCGGCGGCTTCACCGACATCATCGCCCCGACCGCCGAACGCCTCGGGATCGATCACGTCGAGGCCAATCAGCTCGAGATCGCCGACGGTGTGCTCACCGGGCGGGTGCTGGGCCGGATCGTGGATCGCAAATGGAAGGCCGAGACGCTGCGTCGGGTGGCCTTCGATCACGACATCCCGCTGGAGCGGACGATCGCGGTCGGCGACGGCGCCAACGATCTCGAGCTGCTGGCCACCGCGGGCCTGGGGGTCGCGTTCAATGCGAAGCCGATCGTCCGCGAGCAGGCCCCGGCGGCGCTGACGGTGCCCCGGGTCGACGCGGTGCTGTACCTGCTGGGCCTCAGCGACGCCGAGATCGCCGAAATCGGTTGAACGCCCACCGCGCAGCCGACAGGATGACCTCCATGAGCGAATCGGAGTGGACCTTCCCGTCGGGCTTCACCGCCCGGGTCGCGGCCCTGGGGCTGCGTGAGACCGGCGACGATCTGTCGCTGGTGCTCGCCGACCGCCCGGCCGCTTGTGCGGCGATGTTCACCCGAAGCCTGTTCGCCGGCCCGAGCGTCACCCTCAGCAAGCACCGCGCCGCCGCCGGGACCGCGCGCGGGATCGTCACCGTCGCCAAGAACGCCAATGTCGCCACCGGCGCCGAGGGGGCCCGCAATGCCGCCGAGGTGGCCGACCTGGCGGCGACGGCGTACGGGCTGCCGGAGGGATCGCTGCTGATCTGCAGCACCGGGGTGATCGGCCGGCAGTATCCGATGCCGGTCTTCCGCGACCATTTCGCCGCGGCCGCGGAGCACTCCCGGGCGGCCACACCGCTGGCGGTGGCGACCGCGATGATGACCACCGATACCCATCCCAAGCTCGCCCAGGCGTACGCCGGGCCCGCCCGGGTCCTCGGGATCGCCAAGGGGGTCGGCATGTCGGAACCGAACATGGCGACCGTGCTGGTCTACCTGTTCACCGACGCCGAGATCGCCGCCCCCGAGCTGGATGCGCTCTTCCGGCCCGCGGTCGAGGACACCCTGAACAGCCTCTCCGTGGACACCGACACCTCCACCTCCGACACCGCGATCATCCTGGCCTCCGGCGCCGCGGGACCGGTCGAGCACACCGCGCTCGCCGACGCCGTGGGCAGCGTCCTGCTCGACCTGACCCGGCAGCTCGCCCGCGACGGCGAAGGGGCGACCAAGCTGCTCACTGTGACCGTCACCGGCGCCCGGGACAAGGCCCAGGCCAAGCGGGCCGCGAAGGCGGTGGTGAACTCGCCGCTGGTGAAGACGGCGGTCCACGGCGCCGACCCGAACTGGGGCCGGGTGGCGATGGCGATCGGCAAACTGTTCGACGACACCGACATCGACCCGGAGCGGGTGAGCATCGCCTTCGGCGACCAGCAGGTCTATCCGATCGCCGCCGACGGACAGCAGGACCTGGCCCGACTGACCGAGATCATGCGGGCCGAGGAGGTCGTCATCTCCGTCGACCTGGGGATCACCGACCCGGCCGGTGAGGCCCGCAGCACCGTCTACGGCTGCGACCTCACCGACCAGTACGTCCGGATCAACGCCGACTACACGACCTGATCGGCGACCTCGACCGGCCCCCGGGTGCCCTGGTCCGGTTCCCCGGCCAGCGCCAGATGCCGGGCGTACTCGGGGTCACCGAGCCGCTTCAGCGTCTTGCCCAGCAGCAGATGCAGGTACGCATCGCTCGGGTACGCCTCGACCAGCTGCTCCAGCTTCTCCCGGGCCGGGCCCAGGCTCGCCGACGCGGCCAGCGCCCGGGCGGTCAGTTGCTCCAGGTTCCGGTCCCCGTCGAACTCCGGCCGCAGCGGCTTGAGCAGGTAGCGGCACCCGTGCGGATCACGCTGGTCGAGCAGCGACTCGGCGAGCCGGAAGCGGCGTACCACCTCGGGCTGGTCGGCAGCCTCCCGCTCCGCGGCCGTGAGGAAGTGCTCGACCAGTACCTCGACCGGCTGCGCGCCGGACAGGGCACTGTGGCCGTTGACCACGAACGTGGGCGAGGAGGCGACCTCGATCGCCCGCCCGGTCAGCAGCGCCTCCCGGGTGCGCCGTTCCAGCGGCTCCTCGGGGTCGACGCCGCGTTCCATGTACACCAGCGCCGTCCGCCCCGAGCCGGCCAGCGGCTGCGGCAGGGCGTACGCCTCGGCGACCTCGCGCAGGAAGGACAGGTCGTTGATGTCGCGCCCGGCCACGAAGTGGCTGCGCAGGAACAGTTCCACGACCTCGTCCTGCACCGCGGGACCGTGCTCGGCCGCCGCGGTGATCATCCGGTGCGCGGCCCAACTGCTGGTCCGCCACTGCGCGCCGAAGTCGTCGCCCAGCCCCTCCTCGCGAGCCAGGTCCCGCACCCGGAACCGGTTCTCCCAGGTGCTGAGCCCGGGCTCACACTGCTGCAGCGCGGCGTCGATCGCCGGATCCTGCAGGGCCACCCGCAGGTCCTCCGAGACCGCCGGCGCCGTCGGATCGATCAGGTAGGGCCGCCACACGACGGTGGGCTCCACCCCGTGCTCGTCCCGCAGGATCGCCAGGGCCCCTTCCAGGCGACGCTTGCCCACGTACGCCCACGCACACAACACATCGGCATAGATCTCGATCTTCATGGGAACCATGATAACCCACATCTGTCGGATATCCAACATCTGTTGTCTATCCGTCATATGTTGGGTTGCGGGTATGCTGGGCCCATGGCGAATGCGGACGATCCCCGGTCGATGCGAACCCGGGCCCAGTTACAGGCAGCGGTACGCCGGTTGCTGACCGAGCGCGAGCCGCTGACGTTCGCCCGGGTCGCCCAGGCCGCCGGGGTCAATCGCAGCACGGTGCACCAGCACTATGCGAACCTGCGCGAGCTGATCTGCGACGCCCTGATCGACGACCTGCGCGCGCTGGTCGAACCATTCGGCGACTGCCCCTTCGCCGATCCGACGCAGACCCCGCCCGAACTGACCGCCGTCTTCACCATCGCCCGCAACCAGGCCGACCTGTGGGCATGCCTGACCGAGGCCGAAACCGAAGCCGCCACCGCCCGACTGCAGCACCTGCTCACCGAGCAACTGACCGACCGCTTCCGGGCCGGCGCCCGCCCGCCCGGGTACGACCGGGTCCCCCCGGAGATTCACGCCCGCTGGATCGCCGGCGGACTGACCGCCCTGCTCACCGGCGACACCGATCTCGACCCGGCCGAACGAGCCGATCAGGCCTGGGCGCTGATCACCGGCCCGGCCTGACCCGGCTCAAAAGCCCAGCCGGTTCAGGTACTTCGCGTCGCGCTGCCACTCCTTGAACACCTTGACCCGCAGATCCAGGTGCACCGGGGTCCCGAGCAGAGCCGCGATCTGCAGCCGCGCGGTCGTTCCGACCTCCCGCAACCGGGACCCCTTGTGGCCGATCATGATGCCCTTCTGGGAATCGCGCTCCACGATCAGCGAGGCGTAGATGTCCAGCAACGGCTTGTCCTCCGCGCGCCCCTCCCGCAGGCCCATCTCCTCGATGGTCACCACGATGGAGTGCGGCAGTTCCTCGCGTACGCCCTCCAGCGCGGCCTCGCGGATCAGCTCGGCGACCAGGGTCTCGGTCGGCTCGTCGGTGATCTCGCCCTCGGGGTAGTACCGCGGCCCCTCCGGCAACAGGGACACCAGCACGTCGGAGACCTCGTCGACCTGCTCCCCCGACACCGCCGAGACCGGCACGATGTGCTCCCACTCGATGCCGAGCTTCGCGCCGTGCTCCTGGATCGACAGCAGATGCTGCCGCAGCCGGTCCGGCGAGACCAGGTCGGTCTTGGTGGCCAGCGCGACCAGCTTGGGGCGCCGGGTGAGTTCGGCGATCTGGCTGATCAGGTAGGAGTCGCCCGGCCCGATCCGCTGATCGGCGGGCAGGCAGACCCCGATCACATCGACGCTGGCCCAGGTCTCGTGCACCAGATCGTTCAGTCGCTCCCCCAGCAGGGTCCGCGGCTTGTGCAGGCCGGGCGTGTCGATCAGCACCAGTTGGGCGTCCGGGCGGTCGACGATGCCCCGGATCGCGTGCCGGGTGGTCTGCGGCTTGGAGGAGGTGATCGCGATCTTCGAGCCGACCAGCGCATTCGTCAGCGTCGACTTGCCCGCATTGGGCCGCCCGACGAAGCAGGCGAAGCCCGAGCGGAACCCCTCCGGGGTCGCCGCGTTGCGGGCGTACACCTCCGGGTCGACCGCGGCCAGCGCCGAGGCCGGGAGCCGGCGTTCGTCCAGATCCAGTTCGTCGGCGTCCGGCCGATCCTGTTGTCCGCTCATCACGTCCTCCGTTCGGCCGATTCGGCCGCCAGTTCGGTTGCCGCATCCACTCCGGGTTCCCCGATATCGGCCCGGGTCACCATGATCGTACGGATTCGGTTGCGCCGCCCGGTGCCCCGCTCGGCGGTCAGTTCCAGCCCGTGGACGACCACCTCCGAGCCGGGGATCGGGACCTTGTTCAGTTCCTTGGCCATCAGCCCACCGACGGAGTCGACGTCCTCGTCATCGAGGTCGAGGCCGAACAGTTCGCCCAGGTCGCTGACCGACAGCCGCGCCGAGACCCGGTAGCGCTCGGGCCCGAGTTCCTCGGAGGGGGCGAGCTCCTCCTCGTCGAACTCATCGACGATCTCGCCGACGATCTCCTCCAGGATGTCCTCGATGGTGGCCAGGCCGGCCACCCCGCCGAACTCGTCGATCACGATCACCATGTGGCTGCGGTTGGCCTGCATCTCCTGCATCAGCTCGGCGACCGGCTTGGAATCGGGGCAGAACGCCGCCGGGCGCATCACCGACGCGACCCGCTCGGACTTCTGGGAGTCGGCATTGTCGTAGACCCGCTTCATCAGGTCCTTGAAGAACAGCACCCCCTGGACGTCATCGAGGCCGTCGTCGCCGATCACCGGAATCCGGCTGAACCCCGAGCGCAGCATCAGCGAGAGTCCCTGCCGCAGCGTCTTGTCGTGCTCGATGAACACCACATCGGTGCGCGGGACCATCACCTCCTTGACGATCGTGGTGCCCAGGTCGAACACCGAGCGGATCATCTGACCCTCGGGTTTCTCCAGCACGTCGGTGTCCACGGCCCGGTCCACCAGCTCGCGCAACTCGGCCTCGCTGGTGAACGGGCCGTCGGCGTACCCCCGCCCCGGGGTCAGCGCGTTGCCGACCAGGATCAACAGTTGCGGCAGCGGTCCGAGCACGGTGGTGAGCAGGCTCAACGGCGCCGAGTACGCCACCGCCACCTTCGTCGCATGCTGGCGCCCGAGCGTACGCGGGGCGACTCCCCAGCCGATGTAGTCGACCAGCACCATGATCCCGATCACCAGCAGCAGCCGCAGCCAGAGCTCGCCGATATTGTCGAAGACGACCAGTGCGACCAGGACCGCGGTCGAGGCCTGCAGCAGGACCCGGACGAACAGGGAGGTGTTCAGGTAGGGCGGCGGGTCCTCGGTGATCAGCAGGACCCGTTTCGCGCCGCCCACCCCCTGGTCGACGAGTTCCTGGGCGCGGCCCTTGGAGAACTGGTACAGCGCGGTTTCTCCGGCGGTCATCAGGCCGGCCAGCACGGTCAGGACGGCCGCAACCGCGACCGCGATCCAATCGAATTGGGTCACGGGCGCTGCGCACTCTCCCAGGCGGCGATCAGCCGATCCTTGAGGCCGAACATCTCCGCGTGTTCGGCCTCGGTGCCGTGGTCGTAGCCGAGCAGGTGCAGCATGCCGTGCACCAGCAGGTACTCCGCCTCCTCCTGCGGTTCGCGCCCGTTCTCGGCGGCCTGCCGCTCGGTGACCGGCGGGCAGAGCACGACATCGCCGAGGACGCCCAGCGGGGGCTCATCGTCATCGTCGCGCGGGGGCCGCAGCTCGTCCATCGGGAAGCTGAGCACATCGGTCGGTCCCGGCTCGTTCATCCACTTCTCGTGGTAGGCGGTCATCGTCGGCTCGTCGACCAGCAGCACCGACAGTTCCGATTCGGGATGGATCCGCAGTTCGTCGAGCACGAAGGTGGCCAGTTCCAGCAGGCGCTGTTCGTCGACCTGATGACCGGACTCGTTGTTCAGGTCGATGCTCACCGTCGTTCCCCCCGGGCCTTCCCCGCCTCGGTGCGGCGGTCGTCGTTCCTGCGGTCCTCATGTTTGGACCGGTCGGGTCGCGGGCTCAGGTCGATCGCCTCGAACCGGTCATAGGCCGCGACGATCCGGCCGACCAGCTTGTGCCGCACGACGTCGTGGCTGGTCAGGTTGCAGAAGGCGATGTCCTCCACCCCGTCCAGAATCGCCTGGACCCCGCGCAGCCCACTGCGTACGCCGCCGGGGAGGTCGACCTGGGTGACGTCACCGGTGACCACGATCTTGGACCCGAAGCCGAGGCGGGTCAGGAACATCTTCATCTGCTCCATCGAGGTGTTCTGGGCCTCGTCGAGGATGATGAAGGCATCGTTGAGGGTCCGTCCACGCATGTAGGCCAGCGGGGCGACCTCGATCGTGCCGGCGGTCAGCAGCCGCGGAATCGACTCCGGGTCGACCATGTCGTGCAGGGCGTCGTAGAGCGGGCGCAGGTAGGGATCGATCTTGTCGTTCAACGTGCCGGGCAGGAAGCCGAGTCGCTCGCCGGCCTCGATCGCCGGGCGGGTCAGCACGATCCGGTTGACCTCCTTGCGCTGCAGCGCCTGGACCGCCTTGGCCATCGCCAGATAGGTCTTCCCGGTTCCGGCGGGGCCGATCCCGAAGACCACGGTGTGCTGATCGATCGCGTCGACGTAGCGCTTCTGGTTCAGCGTCTTGGGCCGGATGGTCTTGCCGCGGGTGGACAGGATGTTCTGGGTGAGCACGTCGGCGGGCCGGTCGTCGATATCGGCGGCCATCATCGCCAGGATCCGCTCGACGGCATCCTCGGTCAGCCCCTGGCCGGTGCGGATCACGGTGACCATCTCGGTCAGTGCGTCGGCGCCCTGGACCAGGGCTTCGGAGGTACCGGTCAGGGTGATCTCGTTACCCCGGACATGGATGTCGGCGTCGAGTTCACGTTCCAGAATGCGTAGGAAGGAATCGGCCGGACCGAGCACCTTCACCATGTCGATGCTGGCCGGAATGGTGATCCGGCGGCTGCCGGGCTCGCCGTAACCCGGCGTGTCCACCTGATGTGGTCTGATTGTGAGCCTCCCGCTAGTAACGATGAGGTTCATTGTAGGAGACCCCGCCGCACACGGGCACCGTGTTTTCCGGGTGCCCGGTACGCTCGACGCCCAGACGCAGGAGGAGCCGTGTTCCAGACCCATCAGCAGATGCTCGAGACCGAGCCGAACCGGCTCGCCGCGGAGTGCCTGCTGCGCACCTTCCGGCTGCGGCCGTTGGTCGACTTCCACCAGTTGTTCGAGGTCGTGGACGGGATGTGTGTCCAGAAGGCCCCGCGCTTTCTCGGTCTGGTCACCAGTGAGCAGCCGGTGCTGATGGCGGTGATCACCCGCACCATCCTGATCTGGGAGCGGGCCCTGGCGGCGAGTCGGTATGTGGTCGGCGGGGACAGTGCCCGGTCCAAGCTCGTGCTGATCGACTATCGGTGCATGACGATGCGCCCGATCGAGTTGACGAACCACTTCAAGCTCAGCTGACCGGCCGCCCGTGTGCGGATCGTGCTGCTCGATGGTCCCTCACGCCCCACAACAGCGATCTACCGGAAAGTAGCATCACGATCCGCACACGATGCGAAGTAGCCCCTCACAAATCGCCCGAAAAATCGGCCTGTTCCGGGTGTGGAGATACTTTTCATGAAGCAGGACCGTGCCCGCATCCAGGCGGGGCTGCGCAAGGGTGACCTGATCAGGTTGCTCCCCGGGATCTACGCCTCCGAATTGAGTGCCGAGGCCCTGCTGCGGGCCGTCGCGCAGGTCGATCCCGATGCGGTGGTGGTGGGTCCGGGCGCGCGCTGGCTGGGGTGGCGACCCGATGCGCCGCCGACCCGCCTCACCGTGGCGAGCAGACGCCGGTTCGGCAGTGCGCACATCCGTTCGGTGCAGCGATCGGTGCCGCTGGACTTCCTCGCCGAGGGCCCACTGCGGTTCACCACACCGGCCTACACCGCGGTCGATCTGATCCCCGATCTCGGCGGCTCGGTGGTCGACGAGGTGCTGCGGCACAGCGGGACCCAGCAGGGCGCTGCGGCGCGGGCCCGAATGTGGGAAGCACTGGCCGCGATGCCCGGGCGCCGCCACAACCTGCTGCGGCGACAGATTCTGGAGGACTCGCGCGATCGCCCCTGGTCGGAAGCGGAGCGCCGGCTGCACCGGATCCTGCGCGCGGCGGGAATCACCGGCTGGCGGACCAATGTGCGGGTACTCGAGCAGGGCTGGATCGTGGATCTGGTCTTCCCGCAGTGGCGGATCGCGATCGAGATCGACGGGTGGCAGTACCACAGCAGTCACGCGGCGTTCCTCGCCGACCGGGCCAAATCCAACGATCTGGCGGTGGCCGGGTGGCTGGTGTTGCGCCTGACCTGGGAGGACCTGGCCGAGCGGGCCCTGCCGTGGATCAGGCAGGCGCTGGCGCTGCGGCAGGGCCGGTCAGCGCCGGCCGCCACGCCGGCGGCGGCCTGAACTCACAGCGCCCGGCGGTCGTCCTCGATCACGTGCATCGCGGCCTCTTCGGCGGTGGCGCCGGCGCCGTCGATGCCGACGTCCTCGGCGAGCAACTCGGACTCCCGGTCCTCGCCGGGGTAACCGTGGTTGGTGTCGACCAGTCGCCCCGCCCGGGTGGCCCCGACCTCGCGACCCTCCTCGTGTTCGGCCTCCTCTTCGTCCTCCGACCAGGTGTCGATGGGCTCGGGCTCTTCCTGGGGCAACCGGATCTCGATGGTCTCGCCCTGCAACGCCTCGGCGGGGGTGTTCCCGAAGCCCTGGGCCGGCGACCACCGGTCGGTGGGCACGATGCCTTCGTCCAGGGGATCGCCGACGCCGCGCTCGATCAGGCTGTCTGCGGCATCCAGTTGATCCAGCTGCTCGGACTCGTCGGGAATCTCGTAGTCGAACTCACTCATGGATCAATCCTGCCACTGCTGTCCGGCGAAATTGGACGATGCGCAATTCGCCGAACCGGCGCGTCGCAGCGCCACCTCGCATACCGTTATTGCATGGCTGAGGATCCCTTTGATCCGAGGGACACCGGCGATGAGCCGGACTATCCTCCGGCGTACCCCGAAGCGTTCAGCAACGCGTACCGGGGCATGTTGCTCGGCCTGCTGCTCGGCGATGTCCGCGACCCGACCCAGCGGGTCCTGCAGTCCGGGCCCGCGGTCCAACAGACCTGCCTGACCGTCGATGCCCTGATCCGCTACGAGGCCTGGCTGGGCAACGATTCCGGCGCGCGCGACCCGATGCCGGAGGTGTCCAGTGCGGTGCTGCGGTGGGCGGCGATGCAGGGCCTGGTCAAACGTCCGGACCTGCTCAGCGGGTGGGTCAGTCGGGTCACGGTGCTCAATGCGCCGCGCGGCCAGGATCGACCCAGCGAGCAGGCGCTCCCCGGGCTGACCGTCGGTCGGCAGTGGGCGGCGAACGAGGACACCTCCTCGGTTCCGTTGCTGCGCTGCCTTCCGCTGGCCGGGACCGCGATCGTGGCCGGCCCCGCCGAGGTCTCCCAGTGGTGCGCCCTGTCCGCGGCCCTCACTCATGGCAATGCCGATGCGCTGATCTCGACCAGTTTTCTCGGCGTGATGGTCGGGGCCCACCTCACCTCGGTCTTCCGCGAGGGCGCCCAGGAACTGGATCCCGCGACCGCCACCTCTTGGCTGATGCGCGAGCATCCGGGCTGTGAACTGATCGACCGGGTGATCAGCGTGCTCGCCGACAGTGAGCCCTGGTCGGCCCAGCGCCTGGCCGAGCTCTCCCCCGACCCCTCCGCGGGATCGGTGCTGATCGGTGCGCTGTACCTGCACCGCCACTTCCGGGGTCAGTCACCCAGCGCCCTGCGTCCCCGCACCCGCTCCGCCGGTGACCCGTACGCCGTGGCGGCACTCACCGGGGCTCTGCTGGGGCTGGAACGCGGGGTGGACGTCCTCGATGTCGACGAACTGACCCGGCACGAACTGACCTGGCCGATGGACACCCTGGCCCGGGACTACTGCTCGCTGATGTGGGTGATCCCCAGCGAGTTCGGCTCCCCGGATTCCTACGAGCAGATCCGCGAGCGCTATCCGACCCAGTGACCGCGGCCGACGATTCCGCGACACAACCGCACGCCCGGCCCTTCCCGCGACAGCAACCGCACGCCCGGCCCTTCCCGCGACGCGATCCACCACCCGGCGACACAGCATCCCTCCGGCGCCTGCTGCAGCAAACGCGGCAAGCATTTCAACCTGCACGACACACGAACCCATCGCAGGAAAGCCCCGGCCGAAACATGCATCGCAGGAAGGCCCACCCCGGACCTGACACCCGGCCGCCCCGAAACCCTGCACCGGAATGATGGCCGCCAGAGCCGGAGCGTGCCGCTTCCCGCGACGCCGGCCCCGATCCGCGCAGCGAAATGCTCCCGCAGGCGCCCGCCGGTCGCGATGCGCCGCATCCACGGCCCGGGCCTACACTGATCGGCCGTGACAGATTCCTCCCGCCCGTTGGTGTACGCCGAGACCGGCTCGCGTTTCTACGCGTACCTGTTGGCGGGGGTGACCATCGTGGTGATCCTGTCCGGGATCGGCGCCTCCAAGGGCGTCATGATCGGCCCGGTGATCACCGACGGCGCCTTCTTCCTGTTCCCGCTGGCCTACATCCTCGGGGACGTGATCACCGAGGTGTACGGCCCGAACGCCGCCCGCCGGGCCATCATCGCCGGTTTCGTCGCGAATGTGACCTCGGTCGGGGTCTACCAGTTGATCATCGTGCTGCCCGGCTTCACCGACGACTACGGGGTGGCCAAACAACACGCCCTGGAAACCGCCCTCGGCCCGGTCTGGCAGGTCGTCCTCGCCGGCCTCCTCGGGTACGCCGCCGGCCAGTCCCTCAACTCCCTGACCATGTGGCTGGGCAAACGCCGGCACGGGGAACGCGGTCTGCTCGGCCGACTCGCCGGCGCCACCGGCCTGGGTGAGGCCGTGGACACGATCGTGTTCTGCACCGTCGCCGCGACCGCGATCGGGATCTCCACGATCGGCCAGTGGGCGAACTACACCTTCTTCGGATTCCTCTACAAGGTGATCGTCCAGTACGCCGTGATGCCACTCACCGCGCTGGCGATTCGGCGCCTGAAAGTGGCCGAGCCGAGCTACCAGGCCCGCCTGCACCGGGCCTGAGCACACCGGGCCTGAACGCACCGGGCCCGACTGCACCAAGCCTGAGGGCACCGGGCCAGAGCGTCGGGTTCAGCGCTCGCCGGCCCCCAGTGCGGCGATGGCCGCGGCGAGCAGGTCCAGCACCCGATGGGGATCCGCCCGATCGACGATCCGGGCGTTCGGCGGATACCCCCACAACCGCCGGGCGTCGCGTACGGTCGTGCCCCGCATCAGCTCCGACTCGGTCTCCACCCCGACCCATTGCGGGGTCGTCGGCACCGCCAACGCGCCCGCGGCCACCTGCGCGGCGAGCAGATCATGGATCATCGCCAAATACCCGTAGCCGTACTCCTCATGGAACTCGAAGTAGAACCGCAACGCGTCGGTGAGCAGCCGGGGCACCGGCGCCGCGTCCAGCGCAGCGGTCATCGCGGTCAGTTGCTGCGGGGTGATCACGATCTGTTCGGTGACCTGCAACGAGCACAGCACGGGCAGCCGGTCCACCGGGCGGCCCTGCCAAGCGGCCAGCACCCGCGCCAACGCGTGCGGATCGGCCCAGGCGTTGAACTCCGCGCTCGGGGTGGTGTTGCCCGGATGGTCGAACCCGCCGCCCATGATGACCACCGACCCGAGCAGGTCCGGCAGGTCGGGCTCGGCGTCCAGCGCGACGGCGAGGTTGGTGACCGGCCCGGTCAGCAGCAGCGTGGTTTCGCCGGGGTGGCGGCGTACCTCCTCCAGCCAGACCTCCAGCGCCGGCCGCGGCGACAGCGCGCGATTCGGCTCCGGCAGCCGGGCGTACCCGAGACCGGTCGGGCCGTGCGTCTCCGGCACGGTCACCAGCGGTACGCGCAGCGGCGCCCGGGCCCCCACGGCCACCTCGACATCGTCGCGGCCGCACACCTGCAGCACCCCGAGGGAGTTCGCCGCGGCCTGGTCGGCGTCGGTGTTTCCCGCGCAGGTGGTCACCGCGACCAGCTCCACCTCCGGTTGCGCGGCCAGCCAGACCAGCGCCAACGCGTCGTCGATGCCGGTGTCGACGTCAGCGATCAGCCGCATCAGTCCTCGCCCCCGGCCGCCGGCTGGGCCGCGCGCTGCTTGGCGTAGAACCGGCCGAGGAATTCCGTCCGGTACGCGTCGAAGTCCCCGGCCTCGATCGCGTCCCGGATCGAGTCGACCAGGCGTACGGTGAAGCGCTCATTGTGGATCGTGGCCAGCGTCGAGGACAGCATCTCCTTGGCCTTGAACAGATGGTGCAGGTACGCCCGGGAGTAGTTTCGACACGTGTAGCAATCGCAGTCGGGGTCGATCGGGTCGAAGTTGCGCCGGTTCGCGGCAGTGTTGATGTTGAATCGCCCGTCGGGGTGATAGATCGCCGCGTTACGGGCGACCCGGGACGGCTGGACGCAGTCGAAGGTGTCCGCGCCGGCGGCGATCGCGTTGAAGAAGTCGTCGGGTTCGGAGATGCCGAGCAGGTGGCGCGGCTTGTCCTCGGGCAGTTCCTCGCAGACCCACCCCACGATCGTGCCGAGATTCTCCTTCTCCAGCGCACCCCCGATGCCGAACCCGTCGAAGTCCATCGCGCCCAGATCTCGCGCGGCCTTGCGCCGCAGATCCTCGTACTGCGCGCCCTGCAGCACCCCGAACAGCGCCTGGTAGGGCTTGCCGACCCGCTCGGCGGTCAGCTTGACGTGCTCGGCGATGCACCGTTCGGCCCACCGCCGGGTCCGCTCCAGCGATTCCTCCTGGTAGGCGCGGGTGTTCATCAGCGTGGTCAGCTCGTCGAAGGCAAAAATGATGTCGGCGCCGAGCTGGTGCTGCACCCGCATCGAGACCTCCGGGGTGAACCGATGCAGGTCCCCGGTCAGATGGGATTTGAACCAGACCCCGTCGTCGTCGACGGTCGCCATCCGCTCCTTCCCCTCGGCGATGACCTCGTCGCTGGTCACCGAGATGGCGTCCATCGCCAGCACCTTCTTGAACCCGACCCCCAGGCTCATCACCTGGAAACCGCCGGAGTCGGTGAACGTCGGGCCGGGCCAGTTCATGAACCGGCCCAGACCGCCGGCGGCATCGACGATGTCGGCGCCGGGCTGCAGATACAGGTGGTACGCGTTCGCGAGCACGGCCTGGGCGCCGAGGTCGGCCATCGACTCCGGCAGTACCGCCTTGACCGTCGCCTTGGTGCCGACCGCGATGAACGCCGGGGTCCGGATCCGGCCGTGCGGGGTCGAGATCACGCCGGTCCGCCCACCCCCGCCGGGCAGAGTGGTGCCGACGGAGAAGGCGAAATCGCGAGCGGTCATGGCCGCTGAGCCTACTCGACCCGCGTCGGGGGCCCGGCCCGGAACAGCCCGTGAATGGTCGTAACGTGAGGCCATGACCACCTCCGCGATTCGCTACTGGCCCCTGGAGATCCTGCTCCGGCTGTCGCTGCGCCGCGGCCCGGTGCTGCGCAGCCGGTTGGGGGCCGACCGGTACGCGTACCTGCTGGGGCCGCAGGCCAATGCGCTGATCCTCGCGCACGACGAGTGGTTCTCCGTCGGCGAGGCCTTCGCCGGACTGGTCCCGGTCGACGGTCCCACCTCGGTCGTTGTCTCCGACGGGCCCGACCACACCCGGCGCCGCGCGCTGATCCGGCCGGCCCTGTCCCCGCGCAGCGTGGACGGCTATCTCGAGGTCATCGCCCACACCGCGGCCGAGGCCGTCGCTGAGCTCCGGCCGGGGCACTCCGTTGATGCGTACGCCCTGTTCCGCCGGGCGATCCGGCGCTCGACGCTGCGCTCTCTGTTCGGGCCGACCATGGCCGCGGATGCGGACTGGCTGGGGGAAACGCTGCAGCCGCTGCTCGATCTGGTCGATCGTCTCCCGCAACTGGTGACCTGGCAGGCGCGACTGCGGACTCCGGCTTGGCGGCGCGCGATGGCCGCCCGGGACCGGCTCGACGCCTACGTGTATCGACAGATTGCCGAGGCCCGGCGCGGTGCCGGCGACGTCGAATCGGTCCTGCACGCGCTGGTGGCCGGCCGCGACGGCACCGGTTCGGGGCTCAGCGATCTGGAGGTACGCGACCAGGCAGTGACCCTGATCGCGGCCGGCTACGAGACGACCAGTGCCGCGCTGGGCTGGGCGGTGTACGCCCTGGCGACCCACCCGCAGTGGCAGGCCCGGGCGCGAGCAGAGGTCCGGGAGCTGCTCGGCGACCGGGCACCGACCCCGGCCGACCTGCGGGCCCTGCCGACGGTGGCGGCAGTGATCAGTGAGACCCTGCGGCTGTATCCGCCGGCCGCGATGTCGGCCCGCCGGGCCGAGCGGGACTTCAGCTTCGCCGACCGGTTGGTGCGGACCGGCGACCTGGTCATCTTCAGTCCGTATGTGACACACCGCGATCCGCGGGTGTTCGAGGCCCCCGAGCGGTTCGACCCCCAGCGCTGGCTCGCCGGCGGCCACCGGCCCCCGCCGGAGTACCTCCCCTTCGGCGGCGGCGCGCACCGCTGCGCCGGCTCCCACCTGGCCACGGTCGAACTGACCGTGATGCTGGCGCACCTGCTGCGGACCGGCCCGTTCGAGCTGTCCGGCAGACCACCGCGGGCCCGCAGTTTCGCCGCGATGCGCCCGCAGGGTGGAGTCCTGATCACGGTGCGCCCGACCGACGGGGTCGACCAGTAACGAGGTCGACCAGAAACGAGGTCGACCAGAAACGAGGTCGACCAGAAATCGGCGCGGCGCACTGCGTCCGCGGCAATCAGTCCGGCCGGCGCAGCTGACCGACCGCGACCACGCCCGCGGTGGAGGTACGCAGCACCCCGTCGCTGATCACGGCCGTCCGGGCCCCGGCGGCGGTCAACAGCCCGAGCTCGTCGTCCCCGATCCCGCCCTCGGGACCGACCAGCAGCAGCACCCGCTGCCCCGGTTCGGCCGCCGACAGCGGGTCGGTGGCGTCCTCGTGCAGCACATACACCGCGTCGAAACCGGCGAACTCCGCGACCAGTTGCTTGGTGGTCAGCGGCCCGCGCACCTGCGGGATCCACAGCCGCCGCGACTGTTTGGTGGCCTCCCGGACGGTGTTCGCCCATTTCCCCAGCGCTTTCGCCGCCCGGTCCCCGGACCATTTCACGATCGACCGGTTCGCCTGCCAGGCGTACACCCCGGCGACGCCGACCTCGGTCAGCATCTCCACGGCCAGTTCGCCGCGGTCGCCCTTGGCCAGGGCCTGGGCGACCCAGACCTCCGGGGCCGGCGCGGCGGCCACCCGGACCTCCGCCACTTCGATGGTGATGCCCTGCTTGGTCACCTCGGTCACCGGCCCGGTGACCGCCCGTCCGGCGCCGTCGGCCAGGTCGACGACCTCACCGGGTTCGATCCGGCGTACCACCGCGGCGTGCCGGCCCTCGTCCCCGCGCAGCGGCACCGCCTGCCCGACCGCCGGGAGCGGCTCGGGCAACTCGGTGAGGAACAGCGGCCGGGTCACGACTTGAAGGCATCCCGGACGCGCTCGAAGAAGTTCTTCTCGTGCCGGTCGGGTACCGGTTCGAACTGCTCCTCGTCCCGGGCCACCGCGAGCTGGCGCAGCAGATCCTTCTGCTCGTCGGTCAGGTCGGTCGGGGTCTGCACCAGGAAGGTGATCCCCAGTTCACCGCGGCCGCGACCGTCCAGCGACGCGATCCCGCGCCCGGGCACGGCGATCCGGTGCCCGGACTGGGTCCCGGCCGGCACGTCCACCTCCAGCGCGCGATCCTCCTCGGCGGAGTCGGGCCATTCGGCCTCCAGAGTGTCCAGGCGTACCTCGGTGCCCAGTGCCGCCGCGGTCATCGGCACCTTCACCACCATCTCCAGAGCAGTCCCATTGCGACGAAACCGGGGATGCTCGGCCACCTGCACCTCCACATAGAGATCGCCGGCCGGACCGCCCCCGGGGCCGACCTCGCCGTGCGAGTCGAGCCGGATCCGGATCCCGTTGTCGACGCCGGCGGGCACCTTGACCTTGATCTCGTGGGTGCTGCGGACCCGGCCCTCGCCGTCGCACTCACCACACGGGTGCGCGATCACGCTGCCGTACCCGTGACAGGTGGGGCACGGCTGCACGGTGCGGATATCACCGAGGAAGGACCGCTGTACCCGGGTCACATCGCCGGCGCCCTTACAGGTCTTGCACTGCTCCGGCTGGGTCCCGTCGGCCGCACCGGTGCCCTGACACTTCGGGCAGACCACCGCGGTCTCGACGTTCAGCGGTTTGACCGTCCCGAACGCGGCCTCCCACAGCTCCAGGCGGACCCGGATCAGCGCGTCCTGGCCCCGTCGGGTACGCGACCGCGGCCCGCGCGGCGCCTGCTGGCCGAACATCGCATCGACGAGGTTGGTGAAGTCGAAGCCACCGGAGGCGTCGAACCCGCCGAAACCGCCACCCATCCCGCCATTGCCGCGCGGGTCACCGCCCCGGTCGTAGATCGAACGCTTGCGGTCGTCGGAGAGCACGTCATAGGCCTCCTGGATCGACTTGAACTTCTCATCCGCACCCGGCTCGGTGTTCACGTCGGGGTGATACTGCATCGCGAGGCGGCGGTACGCCTTCTTGATCGCTTCCGCCGACGCATCGCGCGCCACCCCGAGGGTCTGGTAGTAGTCAGAACTCATGCGTGTCCATCATCCTTCACTGAGGAACCGGCCGACGTAGCGCGCGACCGCGCGTACCGAGGCGATTGTCGAGGGATAGTCCATCCGGGTCGGGCCGACGATACCGAGGGTGGCCCAGGTGTCCGGGGCGTTCCCATATCCGGCGGCCACCATCGAGGTGGACTGCAACTGCTCGAAGGGGTTCTCCCGCCCGATCCGGACGGTCACCTCGTCCCCGGAGGCCGCCTCCCCGAGCAGGCGCAGCAGCACCACCTGCTCCTCCAGGGCCTCCAGCACCGGCGCGATGGTCGACTCGAAGTCTTCCCCGAACCGGGTGAGATTGGGTACGCCGCCGACCACGACCCGGGTGTCGCCGGCCAGGCCGAGCATCTCGATGACCGCGGCCACCACCACCCGGGCGCTGGGCCGCAGCGGCGGATCGAACTGCTCCCCCAGGGTCTCCAGCACGGTCAGCGCCTCGGCGGTCGCCAGGCCGACGACGGCCTTGTTGATCCGGTTCTTCACCCGGGTCAGGTCGTCCTCGCCGAGGTTGAGCAGCAGGTTGCGCTGCTCGACCTTGCCGGTGGAACTGATCGCGATCACCAGTGTGCGGTCCGGGGACAGGGAGAGCAGTTCGATATGGCGGACCGAGGAGTTCGACAGGATCGGATACTGCACGATCGCGACCTGTTGGGTGGCCCGGGCGAGCAGGCGTACGGTCCGGGCGACGATGTCGTCCAGGTCGGCCGCACCGGACATGAACGTGGTGATCGCCCGCTTCTCCGCACCGGACAACGGCTTGATCTCGGCCAACTGGTCGACGAACAGCCGGTAGCCCTTGTCGGTCGGGATCCGGCCGGCGGAGGTGTGCGGCTGCATGATGTAGCCCTCCTCCTCCAGCACGGCCATGTCATTGCGGATGGTGGCCGGGGAGACCCCGAGGTTGTGCCGCTCGACCAGCGCCTTCGAGCCGACCGGCTCGCGCGAATCGACGTAATCGGTCACGATGGCGCGCAGCACCTGACGTTTGCGGTCGTCCATCGTTCCCTCCTGTCGTTCCCGGCTCGATGCGGCTTGGCACTCACCGGTACCGAGTGCCAGTGTAATCCTTATGGCAACACACACCACACCGACCGAATCCGAGAGCGCATGGCGGGAGGTGGCCGCCGGCGTCCACCTGCTCACCGCCGAACCCGACACGGTGACGATCGGGCTGGTGGTGGGCAGCGAGGCCGCCGTCCTGATCGATACCGGCTCGACTCCGGCCCAGGGGGCGCGGCTGCGGGCCCGGGTCGCCGAGGTGACCGACGTGCCGCTGGTGGCCGCGGTGATCACCCACGGGCACCGGGATCACTGGTTCGGGCTGGCCGGGGTGGACGTGCCCGGGTACGGCCATGAGTCGCTGGTCGACCTGGCGGCCGCGCCGGACCCGGAGCTGCAGACCGGCCTGGCCCGCGCGGGGCTCACCGCCGCCGAGCTGCGGGCGCCGGAGCATCCGGTGTCCCTGGCCGGGGTCGTTGCGTTGGGTGACCGCCGGGTCGAGCTGATCTTTGTCGGGGCGGGTCACAGTCGCTCCGACCTGGTCGCGCTGGTCCCGGGCGAGGGCGAGCGGCCGACGGTGATCTTCGCCGGGGACCTGGTGGAGTCGTTGCCCGAGGAGCAGCCGACCCCGCAGATCGGCCCGGACGCCGACCTCGGGTCCTGGGTGGATGCGGTCGGACAGTTGATGGGGCTGGCCGGCGACGCGATCATCGTCCCCGGGCACGGCGCCCCGGTCGATGCGCGCTTCCTCGACACCCAGGGTGGCGATCTCGCCCAGACCCGGTTCCTCGCGCAGCAACTGGCGGCCGACGGCGTACCGCTGGCGGAGGCGGAGCACCGCGGCGAGTGGCCGCTGCCCTGGGCCGCGATCGAACCCGGGGTCCGTCAGGTCTACGCCGGGATCCCCAAGCGCCTCCCGCTGATCTGAGCCTCAGGTGTGCAGACCGGCGCGGGCGAGCTCCCAGATCTCCGCGTCGGCGGCGGCCAGCAGCGGCGGGACGTGGGAGACGGCCCGATAGTCCTCACCGTCGAAACTGCGCGCCACCCCGCCGGCCTCGGTGAGCAGCAGGGTGCCCGGGACGTGGTCCCAGGGCTTCATGCCGCGGTAGAGGATGAAGTCCACCGCGCCCTCGATGAGTTTGGGATAGTCGACCCCGCAGCACAGCCAGGTCAGCCCGATCGGCTGGGCGACCCCGGCGGGTTGCTGTCCGATCCAGCGGCGGTGCGAGGTCGCCCCGGAGATCGTCTGTCGATCCCGGGTGCCCACGTGCAGCGGTTCCCCGTTGCGGCGGGCCCCGGCGCCCTTCTCGGCCACATAGGCGACCTGGTGTTCGGGCTGCCAGATCCAGCCGCGGACGGTTTCCCCGCGCTGCACCTCCCCGACCATCACCGCGTAGTCGTCCTTGCCGTTGACGAAGTTCTTGGTGCCGTCGATCGGATCGATCACGAAGGCGTGCTCGGCGTGGGCGAGCCCGGTCAGCAGGCCGGGATCGGCGGCGGTCGCCTCCTCCCCGACGATCACTGCCTGCGGGTAGGCGGCGCGCAGCGCGGCCTCGATCCGGTCCTCGGATTCCCGGTCGGCGATGGTGACGAAATCGCCGGGGTTCTTCTCCGCGATCTCGTCGGTGGCCAGCTTGCGGAAGCGGGGCCGGACGACCTCGTCGGCCACGTCACGAAGAAGGTCGAGGACTTCGTCGGTCTGCATGGCCTCGATTGTGCCAGGGTTCAGCGACGGCGCGGCAATCGCTCGCCCGCTCAGTCCATCGGATGGTCCTCGGTGACGAAGTCGATCAGCCGCTCGACTTCGGTCACCAGGCGCCGGTCCAGGTGCTGGAAGGAGTCGACCCGGGCCAGGATCGCCTGCCAGGCCTTGGCGATGTCGGCCTGGTTGCGGTGCTTGAGGCCGAGGTGCGCACAGATCCCGGACTTCCAATCGGTGCCCTTGGGGATGTGCGGCCATGCCTTGAGGCCGACCCGTTCGGGTTTGACCGCCTCCCAGATGTCGATGAACTGGTGGCCGGTGACCAGCACCCAGTCGGCGTACCGGCCGCGGGCGACCTCGTCGGCGATCCGCTGCTCCTTCGAGCCGGGCACCAGATGGTCGGCCAGGACGCCCAGGCGCCGGCCCTGCTCGGGCGCGAACTCGGCGACGATCGCCGGCAGGTCGTCGATGCCGCCGAGGTACTCGACCACGACGCCGACATAGCGCAGGTCGTCGCCCCAGATCTTCTCGATCAGTTCGGCGTCGTGGCGGCCCTCGACGTACAGCCGGCTGGGCAGAGCCACCTTGGACTGGTGGTTCGCCGGCAGCCGACGCGATCCGGACGCGGTATGGGTCAGGCTCTTCGGCGGGGCGGCCGCCTTCCGCTTCGGGGCGAGCAGGTTCACCGGTTTCCCGTCGACCCAGAAGCCGGGGCCCAGCGGGAAGGAGCGACGCTTGCCGCGGCGGTCCTCCAGGATGACCAGGCCGTTCTCGCTGCCGACGACCGCGCCGACGAAACCGCTGCTGGGCTCCTCGACGACCAGGTCCTTGGCGATCACCAGGTCGGTGGCCTGCGGGCGGTTGCCCCGCTGCCAGCCGGGCTTGAGCACGTCCCCGCGATACCGATCACTCACACTCACCGGGCCGAGCCTAGGCCGCGACCCCGGGGGCGGGCGGGAGCCGCGGCGGCGTGTGCGGGGATCTCAGTCGAGCAGGTCCCGGATGACGCCGTCGGCCAGCAGTCGGCCGGTCCGGGTCAGTACCAGCCGGTCACCGGTCGGGCCGGTGGTCAGGGTGGCCAGGCCGGTCTCGATCGGGCGGCTCATCCGGGCCCGTTCGGAGTCGGTCAGCAGCGCCGGGTCGAGCCCGTCGACCAGCCGCAGTTCCAGCAGGATCCGTTCGATCCGGCGGGTGTCGGCGTCCAGCACCTCCCGGGCGTACGCCGGGGGCCGCCCGGCGGCCAGGCGCCCGGCGTACGCGGCGGGGTGTTTGACGTTCCAGAACCGGACCCCGCCGATGTGGGAGTGCGCGCCCGGCCCGATCCCCCACCAGTGGTGCCCGCGCCAGTACGCCAGGTTGTGCCGGGCCCGATGCTGCGGGGTCCGGGCCCAGTTCGACACCTCGTACCAGCCGTAGCCGGCCGCGCTCAGGGTGTCCTCGGCCTGCAGGTACTTGTCCGCGAGGTCGTCCTCGTCGGGTTCGGGCAACTCGCCGCGGCGGATCCGACCGGCCAGTCGGGTGCCCTCCTCCACGATCAACGAGTAGGCGCTGAGGTGGTCCGGCTCGACCGACAGCGCGGCATCCAGCGAGGCCTGCCAGTCCGCCGCGGACTCGCCGGGGGTGCCGTAGATCAGGTCCAGGGAGATGTTGTCGAACCCGGCCGCGCGCGCATCCCGGACCGCCCGCAGCGCGCCGCCGGGGGTGTGCACCCGGTCCAGCACCTGCAGGACATGGGTGCGGGCCGACTGCATCCCGAAGGAGATCCGGTTCAGCCCGCCGGCGCGGAGGGCGGCGAGTTCGGCCGGGCCGACGGTTTCCGGGTTGGCCTCGGTGGTGATCTCGGCGTCAGGTTCCAGCCCGAATCGGTCGGCGACTCCCGCCACGAACCGGGCCAGGTCGGCCGGCGGCAGCAGCGTCGGCGTACCGCCCCCGATGAAGATGGTCGACACCGGGGGCGCGGACGTACCCCCCAGCGCCCGGGCCGCCAGGTCGAGTTCGGCCAGCGCCGAATCGAGGTAGTCCGCGCGGGAGGCGCCGGGGCCGAGTTCGTCGGAGGTGTAGGTGTTGAAGTCGCAGTAGCCGCACCGGGTGCTGCAGAAGGGGACGTGCAGATAGATGCTCAGCGGGGTGTGGGCCACCTCGGCGAGCGCAGCGGGAGGCAGCGAACCGTCCTCGGGGACGGCCTCGCCGGCCAGGGTGACCGAAGGCATGCGCCCGACCTTACCCCCGCCACCGCCGGACGCACCGCGGCCGGCAGGAGAACCTGCCGGCCGCGGTGGAGTGGATCAGTCGCGTGGGTCAACTCTGCGAGCCGGGCCCCTCGGCGTCGGTGTCGGTGCCACCGTGCGCCCGCTGCGCGGTCTGGGCACCGAGATGGATGCCCTTGGCCCGCCGATCCTGGATGTCGCGCATGATCTCCTGGAACCGGGTCTCGGTCAGCGGGTAGCTGGCCATGATCAGCGCGGCGATGATGAAGCAACCGGCGGCGAAGATCACGAACCACATCGCCATCGAGTTCAGCGTCTCGGGGCTCTGCGGCAGGCCCTGCTTCTTCAGGCCGGCGTCGTACAGCGACCAGGACAGCACCAGCCCGGACAGCGACAGGCCGATGCCCTGACCGACCTTGCGGGTGAAGGAGAAGGCGGAGTAGGTCGCGCCCTCGGTGCGGATGCCGGTCTTCCATTCGCCGTATTCGACGGTATCGGCCTCCAGCGCCCACGTCATGGTGTTCAGCATGGCCATCGACGCGCCGACGATGAACAGGCCGATCAGCGAGAGGGCCAGGTTGTTCAGCAGCACGTTGGCGATCCAGAAAATCACCGCGCCGGCGGCCGCCAGCAGGGCCGACCCCAGGAAGGAGCGCTTCTTGCCCAGCTTCTTGGTCAGCATCGGGCCGAACGGACCCATGTAGAGCACCGCGCCGGTGGTGATGATGGTGACGACGGTGGCCATCCAGTTGCCGGTGGTCATCTTGCCGAGCATGTCGTTGGCGACGTAGATGGCGGTACCGGAGACGACGTTCTGCCCGGTCAGGTACGCCAGCGAGGACAGGCACAGCCGCAGCAGTGGGCCGTTCTTGCCGACGGTCATCACCGTTTCCTTCAGCGTGACCTTTTCGACTTCGCGCTCGACGATCTCCTCGGTGGTCAAGAAGCAGGTCATGAAGAAGATCGTGCCGACCACCAGGAAGATGAGGGCGGTGACCAGGAAGGTGGTCTGCAGGTTCTCCGCCGCCTTGATCTGCGGAGCCAGCACGACCGCCAGGATCAGGATGGTGAAGCCGGAACCGACCATCCGGGAGGCGGCCAGCTTGGAGCGATCCACCGGGTTCTGCGTCATGGCGCCGGCCAGCGAGCCGTAGGGGATGTTCACCATCGAGTACAGCAGGCCCATCAGGGCGTACGAAATGGTCGCCCAGGCGAGCTTGGCGCCGTAGCCGTCCACGGGGATCCAGAAGCAGAGCAGGTTCGACAGCAGCAGCGGGACCGAGTACCACAGGATGAACGGGCGGAACTTGCCCCAGCGGGTCATCGTGGAGTCGACCATCCGGCCCGCGAACAGGTCGGCGAAGGCGTCCCAGATCTTGATGACCAGGAAGATGATGGCCGAGTGCTCGGGACGGATCCCGACCACATCGGTGTAGAACACCAGCAGGAACAGGCCGGTCATCTGGAAGGCGATATTGCACCCGGCATCGCCCATGCCGTAGCCGATCAGTGTCTTGGGCTTGATGTGGGGCTTGAGTGGATCCACGACTGCCGTCGTGGCGCCGCCTTTCACAGTACTCATCCTGTCTCCTTGACGGGGCGCACTTTGTGGTGGGGGCCGGGGTACGCAGACCCGGCGTGCAACTGCGTTGTCATCTCAAAGTAAACGCCGGGCCATCTGATCGGGGGGATGAGTTTCCAGGAGTTGCCGCGACAAACCGACGAGATCCCGGCCACAACGGCGCCGCCCGACCGATGCTGTCGGCGGTCGACCTCTGATTTCGGGGACTGAACGATTAGGCGTCCGGTATGAAATTTCAACTATGCTGGCCGACGCTGCGTCCAGCTCCGGACGCCTCGAAGGAGGATCCCCCGTTGTCCAGTGAATCCGCTGAAACCCCCGCGCGCTCGCACGAGATCCGCGTCGCGCTGGTGGGCGTCGGCAACTGCGCCTCGTCCCTGGTGCAGGGTGTCGAGTTCTACAAGGATGCTGCAGACACCGAAGAGGTGCCGGGCCTGATGCACGTGCGCTTCGGCGATTACCACGTGGGTGATCTGAACTTCGTCGCCGCTTTCGATGTCGACGAGGCCAAGGTCGGCCTCGATCTGAGCGAAGCGATCATTGCCGGGGAGAACAACACCTTCCACATCGCCGACGTGCCCACCACGGGGGTCACCGTCCAGCGCGGCCACACCCTGGACGGCCTGGGCCGCTACTACCGCGAGACCATCACCGAGTCCGCCGCCGAACCGGTCGATGTCGTCCAGGCCCTCAAGGATGCCCGGGTCGACGTCGTAGTGTCGTACCTGCCGGTGGGCTCGGAGGAGGCCGACAAGTTCTACGCCCAGTGCGCGATCGATGCCCGCTGTGCGTTCGTGAACGCGCTGCCGGTCTTCATCGCCGGCACCCCGGAGTGGGCCGACAAGTTCGCGCAGGCCGGCCTGCCGATCATCGGTGACGACATCAAGTCCCAGGTCGGCGCCACGATCACCCACCGGGTGATGGCACGGCTGATGGAGCAGCGCGGCTACACCGTCGACCGGACCTACCAGCTGAACGTCGGCGGCAACATGGACTTCAAGAACATGCTCGAGCGCGACCGGCTGGAGTCCAAGAAGATCTCCAAGACCCAGGCCGTCACCTCCAACATCAAGAACACCCTCGATGAGCGGGACGTGCACATCGGCCCGTCGGACTACGTCGGCTGGCTGGAGGACCGCAAGTTCGCGTTCGTCCGGCTGGAGGGCCAGGGGTTCGGCAACGCCCCGATGTCGATCGAGTACAAGCTCGAGGTGTGGGACTCCCCCAACTCCGCCGGGGTGATCATCGACGCCGTCCGCGCCGCCAAGATCGGCCTGGACCGCGGCATCGGCGGCCCGCTGCTGTCGGCGTCGTCGTACCTGATGAAGTCCCCGCCGGTGCAGCGCCCCGACAACGAGGCCCGGGACACCCTGGAAGCCTTCATCCGGGGTGAGGAAGAGCGCTGAGCCGCGCCCACACTGAGTTTCGGACCGGAGCCGTCGCCGTAGGGTGACGGCTCCGTCGCTTTCCCGGCCCGGGGCGGGGGCCGGACCCCCGAAGAACGGACAGACCGGGGACCGGGCGGCCGATCACACTGGAGGCAGACCCGTCCCGAGGAGCCCGTCATGATCCTTGCCTCCTACAACGTGGAAAACCTCTTCTCCCGACCCCGGGCGATGAACCTGACCGATGCCCAGGCCGCACCGATCCTGGCTGCCCATGCCGAACTGCAACAGCTGCTGCAACTCGACAGCTATGTCGGCAAGCAGGCCCGCATCCTCGAACTGCTCGAGGTGCTGGGGCTGCTGCACGCCGACACCAGCACCTACGCCGTGCTCCGCCGGATCCGCGGACAACTGGTACGCCGCCCGCAGACCGGGCCGGTCACCGTGGTCGCCACCGGTCGGGCCGACTGGATCGGCTGGGTGGAACTGACCCGCGCCGAGGTCAACGAACTGGCGATGCGGCACACCGCCCAGGTGATCGCCGACCTGGGTGCCGACGTGCTCGGGGTGATCGAGGCCGAGAACCGGGTGAGTCTGGAACTGTTCTCCACCTCGCTGCTGCGCCAGGTCGGCAGTCGCCCCTACGAACAGGTAATGGTCGTCGACGGCAACGATCCCCGCGGCATCGACGTCGGCCTGCTGACCCGCCCCGCGTATGCGCTGCAGACCATCCGCACCCACATCTTCGACACCGACGCCCAGGGCGTGATCTTCAGCCGCGACTGCGCCGAATACCACCTGGCCACCCCGGCCGGCGGCGAGTTGATCGTGCTGCTGAACCACTTCAAATCCAAGGGCTACGCCTCCCCCGGCGACCGGACCGGGGCCCTCAAGCGCCGCCGGCAGGCCACCGCGGTCGCCGAGATCTATCGCGGGCTGATCGCCGCGGGTCATGCTCGGGTGGCGGTGCTGGGTGACCTGAACGACTCCCCCGGCGGAGGCTCGCTCGATCCGCTGCTCACCGGCACCGATCTGCGCGACATCTCCGAGCATCCCGACTTCGTCTGGGGACCGCGCCGCGGGACCTATGGGTCGGGCAACGAGAAGGACAAGATCGACTATGTGCTGCTGTCGCCGGAGCTGTTCGCCCGGGCCCGGGGCGGGCAGGTGTGCCGCAAGGGCGTGTATCGCGGGCCGCGGACGCAGAACCCGTGGGAGATCTATCCGACGCTGACCAAGAAGGCCGAGGAGGCCTCCGACCATGCGGCCATCGTGGCCGACCTGGACCTGTAGTTCGCCGACCTGGACCTGTGGTTCGCCGACCTGACAGGCAGGCGACATCGGTTTCGAATTCGGCCCCGAAAAGGGGTCTGCGGCGCAACCGATGCTGCCTGCAGTCACTGGGCCGCAGTAGCCGCCCGGGTGAGCCGGGCGTACAGGGCCCGATGCTCCCGGGCGACCCGGGCCCAGCTGTGCCCGGCGGCGTACGCCGCGCCTGCGCGGCCGAGCGTGCGCCGCCGCGCCGGGTCGTCGGCCAGGGCGCCGAGCGCGGCGGCCCAGGCGGCGGGGTCGCGGGAGTCGACCAGCAGCCCGGTCCGGCCGTCGCGGACCGCCACCTCGAGTCCGTCGACCCGGGTCGCCACCACCGGGGTTGCGCAGCCCTGGGCCTCCAGTGCGACCAGGCCGAAGGTTTCCGAACTCGACGGGACCGCCACCACGTCGGCAGCCCGCATCTGCTCGGCCAGGGCTGCGGCCGGTCGGCTCGGCAGCAGTTCCACCCGGTCAGTCAGGGCGGCCGCGGCGATCTGGGCGCGCAGCCCGGCGACGAACTCCGGGGCGCCGTCACCGATGATCCGGGCCACCACATCCCGGCCGGAGTCCCGGAGCAGGGCGAGGGCGGCGATCAGTACCTGCGGTCCCTTCAGCGATTGCAGCCGTCCGGCGAGCAGCACCCGCATCGGGTCCCGGGCGACCATGTCCCTCGGGTCCGGGCTGGGCGGGTGGTGGATCTCCGGGTCGATCCCGGGCGCGATCACCGCGATCCGAGCCGGGTCCGCGGCGTACAGGCGGGTGAGCTGCTCCCCTTCGGCGACGGTGTTGACCACCAACGCGTCGGTCTCGGCGATCACGGCCTGCTCGGCCCGGGCGCGGGATTCGGGTTCGATCACGTCGCCCGGGCCCCGCCGCTCATTCTTGGCGCGGGCAGTGGTGTGCAGGCAGGTGACCAGCCGCAGCCCGGTGCGTGCGGCGATCTGCCGGCCGGCGACAGCGGAGAGCCAGTAGTGCGCGTGCAGGATCCCCGGGCTCGGGTCGGCGGCCACCAGGTCCCCGCAGGCTGCGGCGAAGGCGTCGACATAGGCCGGCAGGTCCTCCTTGGCCCGGCCGATCGCCCCGAGGTCGAGGTGATGGACTCGGCTGCCGTCCGGCAGGTCGACCACTGCGGCCTGATCCGAGCGGCGGCGCAGGGCGTACATGATGACCTGCTCCCCCTGGGCGACCAGCTGGCGCGCCAGTTGGGCGACGTAGACGTTCATCCCACCGGCGTCCCCCCGGCCGGGCAGATCCAGCGGGGACGTGTGCAACGACATCACATGGATTGTCACGTTTTTGCCTCCCTCAGCTACTTCTCAGATCTAGAATTTCTGACCGCCAGCAACCGATACATCAACGACGATGGGATCCGGATGACCACTCATGACCATGAGCAGGAGTATGACGCCGAGCGTCATCTTCCCCCACATCACACCCCGCTGCCGGCGCTGTCGCCCGATACCCACCGGGCGATCGCGGAGGCCGACTACGTCGCGATCAGCGACTCCCCGGAATTCGGTGAACTCCGCCGCCGGTTCCGCAGCTTTGCATTCCCGATGACCCTGGCGTTTCTGATCTGGTACTTCGGCTACGTGCTGCTGTCCACCTACGCGATCGAGTTCATGAGCCAGCGGATCGGCGGCTCCGCCATCACGATCGGCCTGGTTCTGGGCTTCGGCCAGTTCGTGACGACCTTCTTGATCACCGCGCTGTACATCCGCCACGCGAACAAGTCCCTCGACCCGATCGCCACGCATCTCAAGAGCGCCCTCGAGAACGCCCACGGCACGCAGACCGGCTCCGACCAGGACCGGGCCACCGACTCCGAGACCGGAGGTACCCGATGATTCCGCAGCTTCCGCTGGCCACCACCCAGCTCGGCAACCCGGCGATCAACATTGCGATTTTCGCCGCCTTCGTGGTCATCACCCTGACCATCGTCATTCGCGTCTCCTCCGGTGGGAGGAAGAAGACCGGTGAGTTCTACACCGGCGGCGCCCGGTTCGACGGCCGCCAGAACGGCCTGGCCATCGCGGGTGATTACCTGTCCGCGGCGTCCTTCCTCGGCATCGCCGGATCGGTTGCCTTCTACGGCTACGACGGCCTGCTGTATTCGATCGGCTTCCTGGTGGCCTGGCTGGTGGCGCTGCTGCTGGTGGCCGAGCCGCTGCGCAACACCGGGCGCTACACGATGGCCGACGTGCTGTCGTTCCGGATGAAGCAGGGCCCGGTGCGGATGGCCGCCGCGATCTCGACGCTGCTGGTGTCGTTCTTCTACCTGCTGGCCCAGATGGCCGGCGCGGGCGGTCTGGTCGCGCTGCTATTGGGGATCACCGATGACACCATGATCAGCGTGGTGATCGGAATCGTCGGCGTCCTGATGATCGCCTACGTGATGATCGGCGGGATGAAGGGCACCACCTACGTGCAGATGATCAAGGCGGTGCTGCTCATCGTGGGCGTGCTGGTGATGACGGTGTGGGTGTTGGGGTTGTTCGGGTTCAACCTGTCGAACCTGCTGCAGAATGCCGTCGATCATGTGAACAGCCTCAAGCCCGGGACCGGTGAGGCGCTGCTGCAGCCGATGGGCCGCTACGGCACGAACAAGCTCGGCTTCATCTCGCTGTCGGTGGCGCTGGTGCTCGGGGCGGCCGGGCTGCCGCACGTGCTGATGCGCTTCTACACCGTGCCCACCGCCAAGGAGGCCCGGCGCTCGGTCACCTGGGCGATCGCGCTGATCGGGGCGTTCTACCTGATGACCATCGTGCTGGGCTACGGCGCCGCCGCCCTGGTCGGCAAGGAGGTCATCAATACCCTGCCGGGCAAGGCCAACGCCGCGGCCCCGGCGCTGGCCTTCGAGCTGGGCGGCACCGTGCTGCTGGCACTGATTGCCGGCGTCGCGTTCGCGACCATCCTGGCCGTGGTGGCGGGCCTGACGATCACCGCGTCGGCCTCCTTCGCCCATGACATCTACAACAACGTGCTGAAGAAGGGGAAGGCCGACCCGGCCAAGGAGGTCAAGGTCGCGCGGGTCACCGTGGTCGTGATCGGCATCCTGGCGATCGTCGGCGGGATCCTGGCCCGTAACCAGAACGTCGCCTTCCTGGTGTCGCTGGCGTTCGCGGTGGCGGCCTCGGCGAACCTGCCCTCGATCCTCTACTCGCTGTACTGGCGCGGGTTCAAGACCCAGGGTGCGGTGTGGTCGCTCTACGGTGGCGTGATCTCGGCCCTGGTGCTGATCATCTTCTCCCCGGCCGTTTCGGGTGCCCCGACCGCGATGTTCCCGAATGTCGATTTCGCCTGGTTCCCGCTGGACAATCCGGCGCTGGTGTCGGTGCCGATCGGCTTCTTCCTCGGCTGGCTGGGCTCGGTGCTGTCCAAGGAGGACAACACCGCCGTGTCGCGGGAGATGGAGGTCCGCTCGCTCACCGGCGCCGGTGCCGGTGGGGTGCTGGAGCACTGATCCCACGGCGGGCCGCCCACCCGGGCGGCCCGCTGCGGCTCGGTACCGCGGAATGGTGTGCGGATTGTGCTGCTCGATGGTCCGGAACGGCCCCAGACGCCGTTCTACCGCAAAGTAGCCACACGATCCGCACACACCGGCGGTCAGAGCGCGGCGTAGGCCTGCGCGAGCGCGCGGGCCGACACGTCCACGAGGTCCTTCCAGGCGAGCGCGGCCTCGTCGGCGGCATCGGAGACGTGCTTGATCATCCGCAGCCCGACGCCCAGTTCCTGGCAGGCATAGGCGATGGCGTAGCCCTCCATGTCGACCAGTTCGCAGCGCTCCAGCAGTCGGTCCCGGGCCTCGCCGCCGGCCACGAAGGAGTCGCCGGTGCCGAGCACCGGGCCGGTCCCGGCCAGGTCGATCCGGTTGTGCACCGGCAGCTTGAGTTGGTGCATCACCGCCTCATCGACGTCACGGTTGATCACCGCCGACGGTTCGTGGATCCCGGCGAGCCCGGCGGTGAGCGCGCCGACCGAGCCGAGGTTGACCACCTGCCACTGCGCCCGGGCGGCCGGATCCGGACAGCGTTCCAGGATGGCCCGGGTGGTCGCGACCGCGGCCTGGGTCATCCCGACCCCGGTGAGAACCAGATCGGTGTCGGCGGGCAGATGAGCCGCCTCATAGGCATGGGCGACCAGAACCAGACGTTTCACGGCCCCACCGTAGCGAGCCCCGGCCGCTTCCCGGCGCGGAATGCCGGGCGCGGATGCGGCGGCAGGGCCTATCGTTTCGGCCATGACCAGCACAGACCTGCAGCCGGATTTCGCCAAGCACGACGGGCTCATCACCGCTGTCACCGTGGATGCCGCCGATGGCCAGGTGCTGATGGTGGCCTCCATGAACGAGGAGGCCTTCCGGCTAACCCGGGAGACCGGGCGGGTGCACTACTGGTCGCGGTCGCGCAACGAGCTGTGGAAGAAGGGCGAGACCTCGGGCAATATGCAGAAGCTGGTCGAACTGCGCATCGACTGCGACCAGGACGCGGTCGTGGTGGTCGTCGAGCAGTCCGGCCCGGCCTGCCACGAGGGGTACCGCAGTTGCTTCTACCGAACGGTCACCCCGGCCGGCGACCTGGTCGAGAACAGTGAACGGCTGATGACCCCGGAGCAGATGTACGGCTCGAAGTAGGTCACCGGCGGCCGCGCCGGCCCCGGTCAGCTCTTCTTCTCCCCCACCGACTTCGTCTCACCGGTGGACAGCGCGGCAACGAAGGCCTCCTGGGGCACCTCGACCCGGCCGACCATCTTCATCCGCTTCTTGCCTTCCTTCTGCTTCTCCAGCAGCTTGCGCTTGCGGGAGATGTCGCCGCCGTAGCACTTGGCCAGCACGTCCTTGCGGATCGCCCGGATGGTTTCCCGGGCGATCACCCGGGCCCCGATCGCGGCCTGGATCGGGACCTCGAACTGCTGCCGCGGAATCAGTTCCTTGAGCTTGCCGGCCATCTGGACGCCGTAGCTGTAGGCCTTGTCCTTGTGCACGATCGCGGAGAAGGCGTCCACCGGCTCGCCGTGCAGCAGGATGTCGACCTTGACCAGATCGGCCTCCTGCTCGCCCGCTTCGTCGTAGTCCAGGGATGCGTAGCCCTTCGTGCGGGACTTCAGCGCGTCGAAGAAGTCGAACACGATCTCGGCCAGGGGCAGGATGTAGCGGATCTCGACCCGGTCCTCGGACAGGTAGTCCAGCCCCTGTTGTACGCCGCGGCGGGTCTGGCACAGCTCCAGGATCGTGCCGATGTATTCCGCCGGCGCCAGGATCGTCGCCTTGACCACCGGCTCGAAGACCCGGGCGATCTTCCCGCCGGTGGGGTACTCGCTGGGGTTGGTGACCACGTGCTCCGAGCCGTCCTCCATCTCGACGCGATAGACCACGTTCGGCGCGGTGGAGATCAGATCCAGGTTGAACTCGCGCTCGAGGCGTTCCCGGACGATCTCCATGTGCAGCAGGCCGAGGAAGCCAACCCGGAAACCGAAGCCGAGCGCGCCGGAGGTCTCGGGTTCGTAGACCAGCGCCGCATCGTTGAGCTGGAGCTTGTCCAGCGCCTCGCGCAGTTCGGTGAAGTCGTCGCCGTCGATTGGGTAGAGGCCGGCGTACACCATCGGGTTGGGGTGCTGGTAGCCCGACAGGGGTTCGACCGCCGGGCGACTCGCGCTGGTCACCGTGTCGCCGACGCGGGACTGGCGGACCTCCTTCACCCCGGTGATCAGGTACCCGGTCTCACCCACGCTGAGCCGGTCGACCTTCATCGGTTCGGGGGAGATCACGCCGACCTCGAGCACCTCATGGGTGGCCTTGGTCGACATCATCAGGATCTTCTCCCGATGGGACAGTTCGCCGTCGACGACCCGGACGTAGGTGACCACGCCGCGGTAGGTGTCGTAGACCGAGTCGAAGATCAGCGCGCGGGCCGGGGCCTCGGCATCGCCGACCGGTGCCGGGACCTGCCGGACGATCTCGTCGAGCAGCTCGCGTACGCCGGCCCCGGTCTTCGCCGACACCCGCAGCACCTCCGACGGGTCACAGCCGATGATCCCGGCGAGCTCGGCGGCGTACTTCTCCGGCTGCGCGCTGGGCAGATCGATCTTGTTCAGCACCGGGATGATGGTCAGGTCGGCGTCGATGGCCAGATACAGGTTGGCCAGAGTCTGCGCCTCGATCCCCTGCGCCGCATCGACCAGCAGAATCGCGCCCTCACAGGCCTCCAGGGAGCGGGAGACCTCATAGGTGAAGTCGACGTGTCCGGGGGTGTCGATCATGTTCAGCACGTACGACTTGCCCGCGCTGACGAACGGCATCCGGACGGCCTGGGACTTGATCGTGATGCCCCGCTCGCGCTCGATGTCCATCCGGTCGAGATACTGGGCACGCATGTCGCGGGCCTGGACCACCTCGGTGATCTGCAACATCCGGTCGGCCAACGTCGACTTGCCATGGTCGATGTGGGCGATGATGCAGAAGTTGCGAATGATCGCCGGATCGGTGTGTCCGGCCACCGGGGCGGATGCGGCCATGTAAATCCAGTCTCCCTTTGCTGAGCCTTCGCGCAGGCACTCGAGACGCGAGGCTGCGTGGACACACCATCTTTCCACACACGGCCGGGGCGACCACGTTTGTCAGTTGGTCCTGGCCCGGATTCGGGGACAATGGAGCGTATGAACTCCCCCGCTGAGTCCCGTGCCAAGGTCGAGACCCCCAAGGGCGCCCTGTTCTTCATGATCGGCGCCGTGCTGTTCCTCTGGGTCCTCGAGATCATCGATTTCGTCATCTCGAGGATTCTGAATCCGTTCGGCAACACCGAGGTGCTGGATCAGTTCGGCATTCACTCCTGGGAGCCGTTGGGGCTGTTGGGGATTCCCTTCGCCCCGTTCCTGCACGCCGGGTTCGGGCACCTGGCGGCGAACTCGTTGCCGTTGCTCGTGCTCGGGTTCCTGATCCTGGTCGGCCGCGGCGGGTCCTGGCGGCTGCTGATCACCACCGCGTTCTCGGTGCTGTTCTCCGGCCTGTTCGCCTGGTTCCTCACCCCGGCCCATCACGTGATCGTGGGCGCCTCCGGGGTGGTCTTCGGCTGGCTGGTGTACCTGATTCTGCGCGGGGTCTTCGCCCGCGAGGTCAGGTCGATCATCGTCTCGGTGGTGGTGCTGGTGGTCTACGGCGGCGTGCTGTGGGGCGTGATGCCCAGCGTCGGCAGCAATGTCTCCTGGCAGGCGCACCTGGGCGGTGCCATCGGTGGCGGACTGGCCGCGTGGTACATGCACTCGCGGGCCAAGAAGAAGGCCCAATTGGTCTGAGCCGGGCCCGGCGCCCGGGCGTACGCTTGAGCGTATGTGACCTACTTGGTCGTCGGCGCCGGCGCAGCGGGCCTGGCGTTCACTGATGCCCTGCTGGACCACTGCGACGCCCGGGTCGTGCTGATCGACAAACACTCCGGGGCCGGCGGCCACTGGCGCGCGGCGTACCCGTTCGTCCGGCTGCACCAGGCCTCGTGCTTCTACGGCGTCGCCTCCACCGAGTTGGGCACCGGCCGGCTGCAGACCGCAGGACCCGAGATCGGGCTGGCCGAGCGGGCCACCGGGGCCGAGGTCCTCCGGTACTTCGAGGACACCCTGGATCGATTGTGCGCGAGCGGACGCGTCGAGTTCCACGGTGGTGCGACCTGGACCGGTGGGGCCGCGTTCCGCACCGCGGACGGGCGCGAGCACACGCTGGACGGGGCGCGCGTGGTGGATGCGACCTACCGGGCCGCGACGATTCCCGCGTCGTCCCCGCCGCCGTTCGAGGTGGCTCCCGGTGCCTGGGTCGAGCCGGTCAACACGCTGCCGGATCGGGGTCCGCGGCTGCCGGCGTACGTGATCGCCGGAGCCGGGAAGACCGCCACCGACGCCTGCGTCTGGCTGCTGCGCCACGGGGTGCCACCGGAGGCGATCACCTGGGTGCGGTCGCGGGAACCGTGGATGCTGAACCGGGCCGTGGTCCAGCCCGATCCGGGAATCATGCTCACCATGGCCGCCGACACCTGGACGGCAGCGGCGGCCTCCACCTCGGTCGACGACTTCTTCGTACGCCTGGAGGCGGCCGGCATCATGCTCCGGATAGACCCGGCGGCGACGCCGACCATGGCGAAGTCTCCGACGCTGGCCCAGTGGGAACTCGACCTGCTGCGATCCATCCCGCGGGTGGTCCGGCACGGCCATCTGACGCGTGTCTCACCGGGGTTCCTGGAGTTCGGGTCCACCCGGGTGCCGATCCCGCAGGATGCCCTGATCGTGCACTGTGCCGCGATCGGGCATGCGTACCCGCCGCTGGTGCCGATCTGGGGCGAGGTGATCCGGCTGCAGACCTCCCGCGCCGGTTTTCCGTGTTTCAGCGCCGCCCTGGTCGGGTATGTCGAGGCCACCCGCGACGACGACGCGGAGAAGAACCGGCTGTGTCCGCCGTCGCCCCTGCCGGACACCCTGGCGAGCTGGTGCGCGATGCAGGTGCTCGGCGCCCGGGCCTCGGCGGCGTTCCTGGCACAACCCGACATTGCCCGGTGGGCGCAGACCACGTCGCTCAATCCTGCCCGGCTGCAGCCGGCGGATCGCGAGCGCCCCGAGGTCGCGGCAGCCCTGCGGCGCCTCTCCCGGGACGCGCCGCAGGCACTCGGCAAGCTCAGCGCGTACGCCGGACTGAACTGACCCGACCCGGCTCCTCAGCCCGCGTCGAGTTCGTCGTCGCGGGCGGTGATCCGACGGATCCAGCGGTACAGCACCCAGATGATCCCGAGGAACACCAGCACCCCGAGCGTCGAGCTGAGCCATTCGGGGTACCCGCTGCCGACCACCGCGAGCGGCGCCTCGTTGCCGGTGGCGGCGACCACGCCGGCCAGGACCACCCCGAACAGGCTCTCCCCGACGATCAGTCCGGTGGCCAGCAGGATGCCGGTGCGCTTCTTGCCCTCCACGTTCTTGCCGGTGCGTTCGGCCCAGCGGTTGTACAACAGCCCGATCAGCGCGCCCAGCGGAATCGTCAGGGTCAGCTGGATCGGGAGGTACATGCCCATCCCGACCGCCAGCGGGGGCAGGCTGAACCGGCCCTTGCTGCCGGCGCGCAACACCTCGTCGACGGTGATCACGCCGGCCCCGATCAGGGCGCCGAGCCCGATCAGTCCCCAGTCCAGGCTGCCGCCGAACACCCCCTGGGCGAGGGCGGAGATCAGCCCTGCCTGCGGTGCGGCGAGCGCGTTCGGTCCGGCTCCCGGGGCGCCCTGGAAGCCGAAGGCGGTCTGCATCAGGTCCAGAATCGGCGGGATCACCAGCGAGCCGAAGACCACCCCGATGATCAGGGCGACCTGCTGCTTCCACGGGGTCGCGCCGACGAGCTGGCCGGTCTTCAGGTCCTGCAGGTTGTCATTGGAGATCGTCGCCACCGAGAAGACCACCGCCGCGGTGAACAGGGTGTACGCCACGATCGCGGTCACCTCGTCCCCGGTGCCGACCCCGTGGGTCACCCGCAACAGCACGGCGGCGGCCAGCACCACCAGGATGCCGACACCGGAGATCGGACTGTTCGAGGCGCCGATCAGGCCGGCCATGTAGCCGCACACCGAAGCGACGATCAGGCCGATCAGCAGGATGAAGATGATGCTGACGGTGATCAACGAGGTGGCGTCGCCGGCCAGCGGCGTACCGCGCAGGAAGCTCCACAGCAGCAGGCCGATCGGGACCATCGAGGCCAGGATGACGATCCCGACGATGCGGATCGGGATGTCGCGTTCGGTCAGCGCGACCTGGTGTCCGCTGCGCCGCAGCCGGGCGGAGGCCGCAGCCTCGGTGATCCCGGTCGCGATCGGCCGGATGATCTTGATCAGGGTCCAGATCGCGGCGATGCCGATCGCGCCGGCGCCGATGAACCGGACATCACCGGAGAAGGTGCTCGCGACCACGTCCGCCAGCGGTCCGGGGACCCCGGCCGACCGAATCGGCAGCAGTACGCCGTACGCGATGAGCACCCCGACGATCATGGCGATCCCGACCGCGATCCCGACCAGGTGACCGACCCCCACCAGAGCCAGCGTGAGCGAGGCGCCGAACATGGTGCCCCCGGCGCCGACCCGGAAGACCGTCGAGACCCCGCCGGCCACCAGTTTCATCGCCGACAGCAGCGCCAGGCCGGCCGAGGAGAGCCCACCGGCCACGATCACGTGCAGGCCGCGCTTGTTGGCCTGGGCCCCGCCGGCGGTGTCACCCACCTTGAGCACCTCGGCGGCGGCGACACCCTCGGGATAGGGCAGATCGGAACCGGTGACCAGCGCCCGGCGCAACGGGATCGAATACATCACCCCGAGGACGCCGCCGACCGCACAGATCGCCACGGTGGTCCAGTACGGGAAGCCGGTCCACCAGCCGATCATCACCAGGCCGGGCAGCACGAAGATGATTGCCGACAGGGTGCCGGCCGCCGAGGCGATCGTCTGCACGATGTTGTTCTCGGTGATGGTGTGGTTGCGGAAGTTGCGCAGGATCCCCATCGAGATGACCGCCGCCGGGATCGAGGTGGCGAAGGTGAGCCCGACCTTCAGGCCGAGGTAGACGTTCGCGGCGGTGAAGACGAGGGTGATCAGGCCCCCGATCACGATGCCGCGAATGGTGAGTTCGCGCAGCCCTCCCGGGGTGGCACGGACGGCTGGGGCGCCGGTCGGCTGGGTCATGGCTTCTCCCGGAGTAGGCGTACGGCCCGGAGGGCGGAATCAACCGCACCGTCGCGGACGTCGACGCCGGCAGATGGATCCAGCGCAACACCACAGCCTAGACCCGGCGGTCGGGTGCGCTCGGATGATTCACGCCGGAGTTGGTGCCGGGGCCCGCGTGGCCCCGGATTCCGCAGCGAAATCCGGGCAAAGTGCCCTCAAGACAGCGGGGCTTCTCACTTTGCCTGCTCCCGCCGGTTCGCACAAGCACCCTTTACGCAGACTTTCGAGACCTCCGGTCGAGCCCCTAATTTTGATGGCACAACCACTCGGGTGACACGCCCCGGCCCCGTCCGGGCGTACGCCGCCCCACGGCCGGGACAGCCACTGTTGGCCCCGCCGACGACGCGCCGGCCCGACGCCCGGCGCAGTCCCCCTCATGTGCGCACCGCTCGACGCGCTGCTGACCCCTGCCGCGGCACCATGCCGCCACACCCGAAGGATCTGAGATGACCGAGAACACCAATCCCCACGAACCGGTACAGCCCGAGGCCGACGCCGAGGACACCACCGTCGACCAGCTCTCCGACGCACCCGAGACGGGGGCCGGCGGGACCGCCGCCACCGCGGGCGACGTCGAGGCCGCCGCCGCCACGCTGTACGAGATGGCTGCCGCCGAGGACACCGCCCCCGACACCTCCGCCCTGCGCCCGATCGGTGAGGCGACCTACGGCGCCTCGGCCGAGACGGTGTTCTTGCCGGACAACCGGATCCAGATCAACAACACCGCCGACTACCCCTGGCGGGCCAACGCCTCCCTGCTGATCACCGCCAACGACAACAGCAAGTGGCTCGGCACCGGCTGGTTCATCGGCCCCAAGACGATGGTGACCGCCGGCCACTGCGTGTTCATCCAGGCCCCCGGCACCACCCGCCATGGCTGGGTGAAAAGCATCGAGGTGATGCCGGGCCGCAACGGCAACACCCTGCCCTACGGCAAGGTCGTGGTGCCGCGGTCGAACCTGCGCAGCGTCACCGGCTGGACCAACAGCGCCAATCAGGAGTACGACTACGGCGCGATGATCCTGCCGACCAACCTTGGCTCCACCACCGGCTGGTACGGGTTTGCCGCGTGGTCCGACGCCACCCTCAATGGCCGTACGCTCAACATCTCCGGATATCCCGGGGACAAGCCCAGCGGCACCCAGTGGTACCACTGGAGCGGGATCGCCGCCCTGGGGGCGCGCAAGATCTACTACACCATCGACACCGCCGGCGGCCAGAGCGGCAGTGCGGTGTACGTGATCGACAACGGCAGCCGCTACGGCGTGGCGATCCACGCGTACGGTGGGTCCACCAGCAACTCCGGCACCCGGATCACCTCGGGGGTCTTCACCAACCTGCAGAACTGGAAGAACTGAGCATGCCTGCACGCATCCACGACCCGCTGCGGATCCGGGGCGTCGTCGTCGATGCGCAGGGTCGGCCCGTTCCCGGCGCCCGGGTGGCGCTGGGGGCGGGCCCGGCCGCGCTGCCCGACATCGCCCTGCTGACCGATGACGACGGTTCCTTCTGGGTCGAGGTGCCCACCCCGGGTGAGTACGCCGTGCTGGCCAGCACCGACAGCGGCTCCGGTGAGGCGCGGGTCACCGTCAACAGCGGGGAGCAGAGCGTACGGATCGTGGTCGGGTGAGGCGGCCACCCGGCGCGTCGTCCGCGAGGTGACCCCGAGCGCTCCCCGAGTGTTCATCCGGTCGACGCCTGTTGTTCCGCTTTCTCCTGTGGGCTGACGGGCGGACGCCTGTGACTTCTGCGCGGCGTCCGACGGATCGATCTCACAAGGAGAACAGATGAAGTTGCGCCGCGTTTCCACGGCGATCGCCGGCCTGGTGGTCACCCTGGGGCTCGCCCTGCAGGGCGTCGCCGCACCCGCAGCCCCGGGTGCGCCCGGGCTCAAGCCCGATTTCTGCGGGCATGACCAGGGCAAGGTTGCCGTTCAGGACTACCTGTGCGCGCAGGCCGGTGACATCGTCGACGTCCGCATCGGCGACGTGCACCCGACCCAGCCCTCCCTCGGCTACGACGAGGTGTACTACAAGCTGGGCCGCTACACCCTGGGCAAGGACAAGGTGAACAAGAAGTTCGCCGACTGGTGCGAGGCCTCGGGCCTGCTCGACGCCACGGCGGCGCAGCCGAACGCCCGCCTCGATGACCCGAGCACGTTCACCTGCGAGCTCCAGCCCGGTCAGGAGACCGCGGAGAGCAAGGCGCTGATGAAGACCGTGGTGATCGGCCCCGGCGGCAGCCTGTGGCTCACCGACGGCCACCACACCCTCACCTCCTTGTCCGAGATGGCCGACGGCGGCCCTGATGCTCACATCCGGCTGCTGGTCACCGGCAACCTGTCCAGCTACCCGACCTCGAAGTTCCGCGACGAGATGGTCGCCCGCAAGTGGGTCTGGCTGAAGGACGTCAACGGCAACGACGTCAACTTCAACAAGCTGCCGAAGAGTGTCGGCCTGGCCAACTTCGCCAATGACAAGTACCGCAGCCTGATGTACTTCTCCCGCGACATCGGCTACAGCACCGACGGCGCCATCCCGTTCCAGGAGTTCTACTGGGGCGCCTGGCTGCGGGAGTCGCATCCCGAGCTCGCCAACTGGGACAACAACGACTCCGCCAGCTACCTGAACGCGGTGGAGAAGGTGACCCGCACCCAGGTCGCGCTGCCGGCCGGTGCGCAGGTGTACGGCGGCTTCACCCGCGAGCAGCTGGGTACCTACACCCAGTGGAACAACGGGAAGCCGGCCACCGGCGGCGAGTGGGCCAAGCTGAGCAAGCCGTACGCGGATGCCAAGCCGGGCAAGATCGCCTACGCCATGGAGTACAAGGCGCTGCACGGCCTCGACTGAGCCACGGCGTCCGGCCGACCGGCCGGGAAGCCGGCCCGATCGCCGGGCCCTGCTGCTGCGGGGTCCGGCGATCGCCATCCGGACACATGAGCGGCGTCTGCGGACCCGATCCGCCGGCAGCCGACGCCGTGCTTAACTGGAACGATCCCGGGACGCCGCAGGAGCGATCCCCGATCGGGCGGGAGGCGTGGTGGCACGGCTGGATGTGTGGTTGTGGTCGGTGCGGCTGTTCAAGACCCGATCGCTGGCCACCAACGCGTGCAAGGGGGGCCATATCCGGGTCAACGATGCGCCGGTGAAGCCGGCCCAGCAGGTCCGGATCGGGGACCGGATCACCTGGCGGCTGCCGGGCTGGACCAGGGAGTTCGAGGTGACCCAGTTGATCACCAAGCGCGTGGGGGCGCCGGTCGCGCAGACGTGCTACATCGACCACTCTCCCGAGCGGCCGGCGTACCTGTCGGCTCCGATGGCCCGCCGCGACCCCGGTGCCGGACGACCGACGAAGAAGGACCGCCGGGCCCTGGATCGCCTGCGCGGGCGGGAATTCTGAGGATTTGGTCTCCTCGGCGGTTTCGGCGTATCGTGGACCGTCGCGTTGGCTCACCGCCGTACGCATCCATATTCACTCACTCACCAGTTAGAGGCTTGCCCAGTGGCGAACATCAAGTCCCAGATGAAGCGGATCAAGACCAACGAGAAGGCGCGTCAGCGGAACAAGGCCGTCAAGTCGGCGCTGCGTACCCAGGTGCGCCACTTCCGTGACGCCGTCGCCGCCGGGGACACCGAGAAGGCCCAGGCGTACGCCAAGGCCGCCAACCGCGCGCTCGACAAGGCCGCGTCGAAGGGCGTCATCCACAAGAACCAGGCCGCCAACCGCAAGGCCGCCATCTCCACCACCGCCGCCGCGCTCTGATCTGCGCGACCCGATCCTGACCCGCGGGCGCCGGCTCGCGGGCCGGGTCGACAACTCCATACACAGTGGGCGCCCCGCCAGGTCACTGGTGGCGGGGCGCTGTGCTGTGCCCGGATCCGCTGTGCTGGGACCGGATCCGCGCTGGTGAGTCCGGATCAGGCGGTGCTGCTCAGGTGCGGGCGGCCAGCTGCGACACCACGATCACACAGTGCTCCAGGGCATACTCCGGATCCACGGCCGCACCCTTGACGTCGGCGTCGGCCCGGGTCACCGCACGAATGGCGGTGGCCAGGGTCCGCGGATCCCAGCGCCGGATCTGACGTCGCATGGATTTCAGCTTCCACGGCGGAACCCCGATATCGCGCGCCAGATCGTTGTCGCTGAGGCCGCCGGGGCTGTCCATCAGCTTTCCGAGGCCACGCAGGCCGGCGGCCAGGGCGCTGGTGATGAGCACCGGTGCCGTACCGGTCGACAGCGTCCAGCGCAGCTGCTCCAACGCCTCGGTGGTACGCCCCTCGACGACGGCGTCGGCGACCTTGAAGCTGGTCACCTCGGCCCGGCCGGCGAAATAGCGGCGGATCAGTGCCACGCTGATGTGGTCCTCCGCCGAATCCGCGATCAGTTGGTCGATCGCAGCCGCGATGGTACGCAGATCGCTGCCCACCGACTCCAGCAGCGGGGCAACCGCATCGGGTTCGATCCGGGACCGATGGCGGCGTACCTCGCCGGTGACGAAATCGGCCAGCTCGCGCGGCTTCAACGGCTGACAGTCGATCACCGTCGGTTTCGCCTTCTTGAGGTTGGTGATCAGACCGCGCCCCTTCTGTCCCCCGCCGTGCACCAGGATGATGGCGGCATCGGGCAGTGGGTGGGCGGCGAGATCGATCATCGCGGGATGGACCTCGGCCGGCAGGGCTCCCACGTCGCGCACGACCAGGGCACTGCGCGCCGCGAACAGGGAGGCCCCGGTCAGGGTGGCGAGCAGACCGGTGTTCAGTTCGATGGCGTCGATCTGGTTGACGTCGACATCCGGGTCCTCGGCGCGACAGCGCTGAAGGGCCTCGGCCACGGCACGGTCGGCCAGCAGCGTCTCGGGTCCGGTCACCAGAATCACCTGTCCGAACGGCGAGGTCTGCTGGGTTCGCCTGCCGGCTGTCCGTGTTGCTGCCACGTGCCAAGCATGCCAGTGCCCACTGACGCGGCCGGACGACATGCCAGCGATGGCCGGTCCGGTTGTCCGGCGACGGCCGGTTTTGGCCGCGCGGCGAGGACTGGTTCGGCTGCGCGGCGAGGACAGGGTCGGCTGCGCGGCAAGGACAGGGCCGGCTGCGCGGCAAGGACAGGGCCGGCTGCGGGTCGGCTGCGCCGCGACGGGCCGCCGCGAGGCCCGGATCTTTCCGCCGGTTCGAAGTGGGTGGTTCGGACCGCTCCTGCCTAGCGTGATCGGTGTAATCGGACGTGGCGAAAGGGCCGTGATGTCGAAGAAGATGCTGCGCAGGGTGGTTCCTGCCGTTGCCACCGTGGCGCTCACCGTCGGGGTCGCCGCCGTGGTGCTCAGCACCCCGGCCGAGGCGGCGGTCTCCAAGGACGCGCAGAAGCTGTGCGCCACGGCCCGCTGCGATATCAGCTATCCGATCTCGGCCGGCGCAGCCCATGGCGGAATCAATGAGGGTTCTGCGGTGAAGGCGCTGGTGATGGGCAGCCCGAACACGACGATCTCGCTGGCCGCCTTCAAGGTGGACCAGGACGCGGCGAAGAAGCCCAAGCTGGTGAAGGTGTCCGACCCGGTGAAGATCACCACCGACAAGTCGGGTCGGGCCGAAGCCCAGGTGACGATCAAGAAGCTCCCGGTGCCGTTGACCGGTGGAGAGCACTTCGTGGTGCAGCCGGCCGACACCACCGATCCGGGAAAGTTGGTGGCGCTGAGTGATCGCGTCTCGTACTTCGGGGTGAACTCCGCCCGGGCCCGCTATGCGAAGACTGTACGGCAGACCGATCACATGCTCACCACGCTGAGCCAGGGCCTGCCCGGGGACCAGTATCTTGCCCAGCTCAAGGTGGGCAATGACTGGAAGACGATCAACCTCACCGACCCCATCCTCGGCAAGGACAACGGCGTGGTAAAGGCCTCCACCAACTCCGCGCTGCTCTACTGGCGCACCGACGTGCCCGCCGGGAAGTACCCGCTGCGCTTCGTCAACGCCAAGGACCCGAACAATCCGGTCTACCAGGAAGACCTGACTGTCGGTGCCGGGACCGGGGACCCGAGCAAGTCCGCGAGCCCGGCCCCCAGCAAGTCCGCCAGCCCGGCCCCCAGCAAGTCCGCCAGCCCGGCCCCCAGCAAGACCGCGAGCCCGGCCCCCAGCAAGACCACCAGCCCGGCCCCCAGCAAGACCGCGAGCCCGGCCCCCAGCAAGACCACCAGCGCAGCCCCGACTCCGTCGGTGAGCCCGGCGCCCAGCACGTCCCCGAGCGGTACCACCGGCCCCACCGGTGCCCCCGCCCCCGGGGCCCCGGCATCCCCCGGAACCGCCGACCCGAAGGTGCAGCTCACTGATGGCATTGCGTTCACCGGGGCAGCAATCACCCCGAGTCGGGTTGCCGCCGGTGAGCGATACACCTACACCGTCGAGGTGACCAGCGCGCGGATGAGCCAGACCAAGAACGAGGCCGGCCGTGATGTGCTGATCCAGGGCGAGAAGAAGAAGTCCGACTTCACCGTCACCTTCGAGACCGCTCCGGGCAGTGGTGCTGCCACCTGCACCGCCACCGCCGATGGCGGGACCGTCGACGGCGGCACGGTCCGATTCACCGGCGCCGAGGCGGGGAAGGTCACCGTCTCCTGCACCTACCACGGCCCGGGACGCTTCCAGTCCGAGGTGACCCTGACCAGCCACTCCGGCCACCAGGTCTTCGGCTCCCCGGCCGGGTACACCATCGGCGTCGATCCGAAGAACCAGGGCACCACCGGTACCGACGCGGGCGAGAGCCGGACCACCGACAACAAGGGCGTGCGCGCCGATGACGGGCGCTCCACCGAGAAGAACACCGAGACCGGCGGCAAACTGGCAAAGACCGGCCACTGACACCCACCCCCGGGGCCCGGCCCGCACCTGCGCTGCAGGTGCGGGCCGCTGTGCTTCCGGGCTGCACTGCTCGACCGGCCCCTGCCCGACCAGCCCTGCGCCGAGCAGTCCCACCCCGACCAGCCCTGCGCCGAGCAGTCCCGCCCCGAGCGGCCGCCGATCAGGCACCGGTGCGAGCAAGCTTCCCGCCGGGCGCAGTCTGCTTGATCGGGACCGGCTCGGCGCCGCGGACCTCCGGCGCGACCGACGTGCGGACCGGTGGCGCGGCCACACTGGCCGAGGTCGGCGCGATCACCGACGGCTCGGGCGCCGTAGCCGGTGCCGGGGCCGGTACCGATGCCGTGGTCTCCGCGGATGCGGTCGGCGCAGGCGCAGCAGGATTCGAGGTCGGCGTCGGACTCGGCGTCGGGGTCGGACTCGGGATCGGCGTGGGACTCGGCGTCGGAGTCGGACTCGGGGTCGGCGTAGGACTCGGGATCGGCGTGGGACTCGGCGTCGGAGTCGGACTCGGGATCGGCGTGGGACTCGGCGTCGGCGTAGGACTCAGGGCCGGCGTCGGGGTCGGCGTGGGATTCGCGAAGGCCACCTCGAGGGACACCTGACGCCGTTCGCCCCTTGCGATCAGCCGCTGGACCCGCGAGTCGCCGGAACCGGCCCGCTCGTAGTCGGTCGGCACAAAGAACTGCGGACGTTCCGCGGCCGTCTCGACGGCGATCCGGACGCTCTGGGTGCCCGGCTGAGCGGTCACCGGAATCCGGACCCGTCCGGAGTCGTCGGTGCTGGCGGCGTGGTCGCGGCCCTGGCCGTCAGCCCGGACGGCCTGCTGGGGCAGCGGGCGCCCGGTGGGACTGGCCAGCACCACCACGATGACGTCGCCGGTGACCTCGACAAGGGTGGCGGTGGGCGTACCGGCGCGGTCGGCAACGTCCTCGACCCGGCGCAGAGAGTCGGCAAGGCTGGGATGCTGGGCCACCGCGGCGCGCCAACGTTCGGCCTCCCGGTCGCGCTGCCGCTGGTCCCCCACCGTGCGCAGCCGGACCGCGTGATCCACCGCGGCGGCGCTGAGCTGATCGGTGACCCCGGTGGTTGCCCAGTCGACAATCGCAGCCAACTCGGTCAGTTCCTCAGGTGTCAACGTCGCCCCATTGATGGCGGCGGCCCCGGCATCGGACCCCCACCCGGTCTGCTTGCGGATGTCGCCGTCGCGCTGCGTCCAGCCCGAGGCCTGCCGGGGACCCTGGGCATCCAGGTCGATGCACCAGACCATCCGATCGCCCAGATGGTACTGCCCCAGCTCGGTACGGCCGGTATTCGTGGTGACCTGGATGCCGTGTGGCCCGAAGCCGTCGCCGTCGGCGGCGTACGCCGGACCACCCGGCTGGATGGCGAGACCGGTGCCGAGCACGGCGAGTGTTGCGAGACCGGCCAGCCGACCGGCGCGGCGGGGACCTGGGACGAGGCGATGGGGGCGAGTGAGCATGGTGCTTCCTATCGTTGAGCGATGATCCGGATGGGCTGGTCGGGGTGGGGTCGGGTGAAGGCGAGGGAGCCCTGCTGATCGGTACGCACCAGGGTCATGCCCGCGCTCTGCAGCAGGTGCACGGTCTTCGGACTGGGGTGGCCGTAGGAGTTCTTCTCCCCCACCGACACCGCGGCAATGCGCGCGCCGGTGGCCCGATTCAGCGCCGGATCCTGACGCCCGGAGCCGTGGTGGGCCACTTTGAGGATGTCGACGGGCACCGGGCCCGCGGTGCGGGCGACGGCCTGCTGCGCCTGGGGCTCGGCGTCGCCGGTGAGCAGAATCCGGATGCCACCGGTGGCCGCAATGGCGACGACGCTCGAGTCGTTCTCCTCCGCCGACTCGCCCGCGCCGCCGACCGGCGTACTGACCCGGACCGGCCCCAGGGTGTGCCAGGTGACCTCGCCGATCCGCAGCACCGCTCCCGGTTGGGCGGGGACGGGCACGACCGGCAGCAATCGTCGTACGGCGGCGACCGAGGCCGCCGGAGACTCCAGCGGGCTGACCAGCACACTGCCGATCCGCCGCCCGGCCAACACGCCGGAGAGTCCGCCGATGTGGTCGTCGTGGTAGTGGGTGAGCACCAGCAGGGGCACCTCGATGATTCCCAGCGCATCCAGGCAGGCCTGCACCGGCCGCGGCTCGGGGCCAGTGTCCACCACGACCGCCGCCCGGTCACCGGCTCGCAGCACGAGGGCGTCACCCTGCCCCACATCACACATCACCACCGACCACGGGCCGGGCCAGCCCGGTGGGGTGGGCGTACGCAGCACAGCGACGACCACCCCCACCGCGAGGAGGAGCACGGCCAGGCGGCGCCCCAGCAGCACCGGCATCACCCGGGCCAGGAACAGGCACGCGACCACGACCAGGATCAGCGGCCAGGTGCCGGCCGGCCAGCGCCAACTGGCTCCGGGTAGGGCGGCTCCGGCGTGGGAGATCCAGATGATCCCCTGCGCGAACCAGCTGCCGCACCAGCCGATCAGGGCAGCCGCCGGGGCCAGCACGAGCGACAGCCCCGCTGCGGCGAAGCCGAGCACCGTTGCCGGGCCGACCAGCGGACCGGCCAGCGCATTGGCCAGCAGTCCCACCATGCTCACCTGGCCCGAGATCGCGGTGACCACCGGTTGGGTGGCCAGTTGCGCGGCGAGCGGAACCGTGATGGCTTCGGCGAGCGGGCGCGGGAGCCAGTGCAGGGCGCCGGTCCACCGCCGGGACCACCAGATGATCCCGCCACTGGCCAGCACCGACAGGGTGAACCCGATCGAGCGGGCCAGCCAGGGATCGAACAGCAACAGCAGGACCATCGCGGCGGCCAGGTGGCGCATGCCCTTGCCCGAGGTGGCGTGTACGCCGAGCGCGGCCAGGGAGACCACTCCCATGGCCGCGGCCCGCAGGACGCTCGGCTCGGTGCGACACAGCGCGATGAAGACGACGACACACAGCCCCCCGACCAGTCGCAGCCACCAGCCGCGAACCCCGATCCAGCGGCACACTCCCAGCACGAAGGCCAGCAGCAGCGTGAGGTTGGCCCCAGATATCGTTTACAAGGGAGGTGGGTGTTCCGTATGCGGGAAGACGATGACAGCCTAGGCATTTCCACCAGAGTGGCGCGTGAATATCTTCGGGTGTCCCGGGACCGCGACGGGCGCGGAAAGTCACCGGACGAGCAGCATGCCGAGAACGTCGAGGCCGTGCGACGTCACGGCTGGATCGTGCATCCCGACCCCTACCGGGACGACGACATCAGTGCGAGCCGCTACTCGAAGAAGCTGCGTGCCGGGTTCGACCGGTTGATCGCCGATCTCGAGTCCGGGAGCTTCGACGCCGGACTCCTCGTTCTCTGGGAGTCCAGCCGCGGCTCGCGCCGGGTCGACGAATGGGTCCGCCTGATCGGTCTGTGCGAGCAGCACGCCGTGGTCATCTTCGTGACCACCCACGGCCGGGAATACGACCCCACGACTGCCCGCGACCGGAAGAGCCTGCTGGAGGATGCGGTCGATTCCGAGTACGAATCGGCCAAGACCTCGGCGCGGATCCGCCGGTCGGTCAAGGCCGCGGCCGAGCAGGGCCGACCCCACGGCAAGAACCTCTACGGCTATCGACGGGTCTACGACGAGACGACCCGGCGACTGCTCCGGATCGAGCCGCACCCGGAGCAGGCCCCGGTGGTCCAGGAGGCGGCCCGGCGCTTTCTGGCCGGGGAGACGTTCTATGCGATCGCCAAGAACTTCAACGAGCGGGGCATTCCCCCGCGACGGCCGTCCCACACCGAACGCCGCCGGCACTACGGCTGGACGCCGCCGGCGGTGAAGGAGATGATCGGGAAACCCGCCTACGCCGGAAAACGTCAGTTCCGGGGCGAGGTGGTCTCCGATGCCCTGTGGCCGCCGTTGATCGATCCCGAGGTGTGGGAGACGAAGCTGCTGCCCCAGCTGAACAGCGAGTCCCGGCGCCGGACCAACGACTGGCCCGCCCGGCATCTGCTCGCCGGGATCGCGGTCTGCGGGGTCTGTGGTGCGGGCGCGCGCGTCGGCAAACAGAACCAGGGACGCCCGCAGTTCGCCACCGATGGCACCGCGCTGCCGCGCAAGCACTACAACACCTACGTATGCAGCGGTGTCCCGGGCCGGACGGGATTCCATGTCGCGATGAAGAAGGATCACCTGGATGAGGTGGTGACCGAGTTTCTCCTCCAGCGGCTCCAGCGCCCCGACTTCCTGGCCACCACGGGCCGGGCGGATCACGGGGTGGATGCCGAGCGCCTCGCCCTGCTCGCGGAGATCGAGGAGCACCGGTCGTACCTCGCCAAAGTGCGGGAACAGGCCGCCGCACGCAAGCGGATGGACATCCTGTTCGACCAGGAGGACCGGATCCAGCCCCTGATCGACGCCGCGAAGAAGCGACTCGAGACGCTCGCGGCGACTGATCCCCTGGTGGTCGAGCTCGCCGCGTCCGACGACGTCCGCTCCTCCTGGGAGGCCCTGCCGTTGGCCGGTCAGCGCCGGGTGATCCGGGCGTTGATGACGCCGCGCATCATGCCGGTCAGCGAGGGGAAGCGCGGGCGGCGGGGTGTCGACCACGAACGGGTGGACCCCGGGTTCCGGTGAGGGCTCACCGAGCCTATCGCATGAATGAATCACGTATTTATCTGGGCAATCGATAGCGGATCGCCTAGGATAGATACTGCCTCATTCGTACACGTGAGGCGGCCCCGAGCCGGGGCGACCAGTTCGGCCCGCGCACAAGCTCGGGATACCGCGGAGCCTGCGGAAGCTGCAGATCGGGTGTACGGAAGCTCGTCGCAAGGACATCGCCATGCACTCCCCCGCCCCCCGCACCGACACCCAGCTCGACACCGACACCCAGCTCGACACCGACACTCACCTCGACACCGACACCATCGATCTGGCCCGGGCCTCGGAGATCCGCGATCGCGCCGGCAACCGCCGGTACGGATCCATCGACACCCTGCGTCGCCGGGTCCGGGCCGGGACGCTCCCGCACCGCAAGGACGGCAACAAGTACGTGGTCCGGATCAGCGACCTCGATGCGATGCGCCGGAACTCAGCGGACGAGCGGGCCTTCGCCGAACTCACCGCGGCGGCCAAGAAGGCCGCGGCCGCTGCTCCCCCGATCAGTCCGGAACGGCGCGACCTGATCCTCGGCATCCTCGCCGGGAGAATCCGCTGACGATCCCCCGGGGACTGCCCTCATGATGCAGGGCATCCACCTGTGTATGGGCAGGAATGCGTTCTAGGGTGAACCGGTGAGCGAACCAGAGGAGGCGGCAGAAACCCGGACTGCGCGGTACCAGGAGTACGTCCGGGCCGCGATCCGTACTTTCAGCGTGAAGGGCTACAGCGGCACCACGCTCGCCGACATCGGCGCGGAGGCCCGGGTGACCCAGCCGCGGATCAGCCAGGTGTTCGGCACCAAGGAGAACGCCTTCCTCGAAGCACACCGGGCTGCCCTGCACAACCTCGCGGAATGTCTCGCCGCCCTGACCCAGCCGTCGTTCGACGCCGGCCGGATCGATCAGCGGTATCCGGACCTGATGGCCACCCACCGGGCCGAACTGATGATCGTCCTCCAGGCCTTCGCGGCGGCCGACAGCCCCGCGATCGGCGCTGCGGTCCGCACCGGGATGCACGAGATCATCGGGCTGCTGCGGCGCACCGGGGCCGGCTATCCCGAAATCCGCGACTTTCTGGCCCGCGCGTTCCTCGTGAAGATCGCCCTCGCCGCCGACATCGGCCACCACCTCGAAGACTCGGCCCACTTCAAACCGCTGCTGGACTCGCTGTCCCTGCCGATCCCGCCGAGTGCCGGCCCGGGCGCCGCTCCGCTCCGAGCGACCTGACCGGGACATCGCGACCTTCGGACCGAGGGGAGCGGATCCACGCCTCGGCCCCGGTCGGCCACGGGTTGGGCGGCACTCCGCAGGCCGCGACCCGGACGTCCCCGGGCCATCCATGAGCTCACCGTCCCAGCCCACCGGCGGAGAACTGCAGTCATCCGGTCACGAGGGAACCCCGGCCGGCCGTGATCGGCGCGGGTCCGGATCAGCAACTCACGTGTGACCGGAGCCTCCCAGGACGGATGCGTGGTCGTCCTTCAGCAGCGCGGCGATCCGGGCGTTGACCGCGTCGGCACGATCCAGCACCGCCTGTTCCTCCGCGGCCGAGAAGTGGCGCACCGGGCGCGGCTCGGGCGGCTCGGATGGCGCTGCCTCGGGCGCGCTGGCGAGATCGGTCATGCCCGGGATCAGCGCCGACAGCGAGGCCGGGTGCAGGGACGCGTACAGATCGAGATGGCCCCAGCGGTCGAGGCCGGGCAGCAGGGCCGGGCTGGTCGTCCAGTCCGGGCTCGGATCCGGCCGGGCGTGCAGGTGGCCCACTCCTCCGCCGCTGAGGCGCTCGGGTTCGTGGAGCAGCATCCGGACCGAGCGGTGTGTCCAGCCGGTGTGCGTGCCGAGGATGTGCAGCCAGGACCACACCGTGCATCTAGGACAGGAGCTGGCGCTCGCGGTGGTACCAACGCGTGGGCGGGCCGCCCGGAGGGTCGCGGGTGTCAGGTCCAGGGCGGCCCGGCGGGTGAAGCCGAGACCGCCCTGGCCGGGCGGTGCGAGCAGGACCGCGGCGAACATCAGCCGGTACAGGCGCAGCCGAGTGATCCAGCCGGTGTCCCCACGGCCGGCGAGGACGGTGCCGCGCTCGAGCAGCCGGTGCAGTGCGGGCGGATCCCGGAGAGCAGCCGGCCAGCTCGGGGCCACGGGGCGCGTCTGTCCGGCACGGAGCCGACGGAGCACCCGGTGCGGCGCGCCGGCCTGGGCGGCGAAGCGGGACAGGACCACGGCGTCACGGGACGCGGGATCGGTCCCGGTGACCGCGCACCAGTCCAGCCAGAGCGCGGGAGCCGCGGACGCTGTCATGTCTCCAGGGTGCCACCGCCGCGCGGACGGCTGGCCGGTCAGGCCCGGGCCCCGTACCCCGTCAGGGCCCGGCAGTGGTCGAAGCGCTACTGCGGGGTCGGATGGGAACGCCGCCAGCCTCCGCGCGGGGGCGGTCGTCCCTCCCCCAGGTAATCGCGAGTCTCGCTCACCGCACCTGACCTGATCGTCCCACCGGGAGCGAGCGGACGACGGAGTTCCCGGCGCCGTTGATGAGCGCTGGTGCCGGAGGCGCAGATGCCGGGGGTGGCCGCGGGCACGTGGCAGTCTTGATGAGAGGAGGTGCGTTGACCTCGGTCGCAGCCAGTTGTCGGATGCGGCGGCTCACCCCCGACGTGAACGTCTTCATCCGAGGAAGCACGATGGCCAGCAAGCGGGGCAAGATGTGGCGGGGGCGGATCTACCTGCCGAACGGTCGGGAGCGCACCAAGACCTTCGCCACCAAACGCGAGGCGACGAGGTGGGAGAAGGCCGAACGAGACCAGCCCGCCGTGACCGTTGAGACGCTGGCCGAGTTCGTGACAAGGACCCAGGGCCAGGTGCTGGCGACCTTGTCGCCCTCGACGGCGGCAACGTACCGGTCGCATCTGCGGCAGCGCGTACTGCCGTCCCTGGGGCATCGGCGGATGACACAGATTCATACCGGTCATGTGGAGGCAGCTGCGGCGGAATGGTCGAGTACCGGGGTGTCGTCCTCGTCGGTGTCAGGGTCGTTGAACTGCTTGTCACGGTTCTACCGGCATGCGATCAAGTGGCGTCAGATGGACGCGAATCCGGTCCGGGCGGCGGAGCGTCCGAGACCCGATCCCGAACGGGCGATACCGACGCTGACGGCGGCGGAGGTGGATCTGGTCGCGGATCGGTGTGCCGCGGTGAAGGTGTACTACGGGGACTATGTGCGGTTGGCGGCCAGCCTCGGGCTGCGGGCCGGCGAGCTCCTGGCACTGCGAGTGCTGGATGTCGACCTGGAACAACAGGTGCTGACGGTGCGACAGGCCTGGTCGGCCGGCACACTCGGGCCGCCGAAGTGGGGTCGCAGTCGTCAGGTGGTGATCGTCGGCGAGGCGTGGGAGATCCTGTCGCGCCGGGTGCCGGGACGGCCGCGGCAGGCCCTGGTGCTGACCGGTGAGCTCGGGGGCCGGCTGTATCACACGAACTTTCTTGACGCAGTCCGGTGGCCGAAGCTGATGACCGAGCTCGGCCTGGAAGGCACGCACTTCCACGATCTGCGGGCGACCGCGATCGTGAACTGGATTCGCTCGGGGTTGCCGTTGTCGACGGTGCGGGACATGGCCGGGCACTCGAGTCTGAGCACCACAAACCTCTACGCACGACTCGCTCGGTCGGACCTCGCCGATGCCCTCGCCCACCTCACCGCCTATGAGAACCGGTCGAGACGGGAGGGATGACGCGAGAATCAACCGGGTCAGGCAAAGGCTCAGTGGCAATCGAGGCTCGGGAAGGTCGATCAATCGAGGACTCGTGGAACCACTGACCGATCGCGCACTCCCATGGCCGTGATTCTTGGCCGCGCGGGCTGGGCCCGGTGGGCACGTATTCTGCCGGTGATGAATGCAGCCGAGGAGGCGTAGCTAAACACTAGACTTCGCCTTGATGGCGACAAAGCGAGCACAAACGTCGGAAACACCTTCGGCCCGGCGAAGGTTTGAATGCCCCTTCTGTGGTTCCACGAGTGGGGCAAGCAAGGAGCACGTGTGGGCCCAGTGGTTGCACAAAACCCCTGCGGCCCAGAATCTTCTCGATGGCTATGCGGGGGACCGGCTGAAGAATGTACGCGGGAGGGTGACCCTCAACCAAGACGATACGTACGAGGTGACACCCGAGTTCCTACCAGACGTAGCACCGTTTCTGCCGAAGGTAACGATCCTCGTGTGTACCGACTGCAACAGGGGCTGGATGAGCGGCCTTGAAGAGAAGGCGAAGTCGTTGCTGGCTCCACTGATTTTCGATAATCGGCCAGTCCGATTGGACCGGGATGATCAGCGACTCTTATCGGCTTGGGCGGCCAAGACATTTATGGCCTATGCGGTCACCCTTGGCACTCAGGGGAACCCCTTTACCCCAGAAGACTATGAATACTTGCGGTTGAACAGAGTGCCGCCAGCGGGCATGCAGATCTGGGTCTTCAGTGCGAGCTCGCGTTGGGCGGAGGTCGGACTACAGATAGAGCCGTTCATCCTGCACGATGAGTCTTTTAGGCCTGACCTCCACGGTATGAACTCCGCAGTTGCGTCACTGGCCGCCGGTGGGGTGGTTTTTCTTATGATGAAGCTTCCACCCCAGATGGCCCAACTCGCAGCCAGCTTAGGGCCACCGGCCGCAGGTCAGTGGCCACAGGAAATCACCGCCGGAGGGACCGAAATCAAGCTCGAGCCAGGTGAGTTGGACGAGGAGTATTTGGATCAGGTACACCGGTGGCAGTTCAGTATCAATCAGCACACGTTACCTTCGCCCGTAGGTATGACAACAGATGCACTAGATCGCCTCAAGGAGGCGCACTTCGCTGGGGTGTCTACTCAAGCCTTGAAGGAAATCCGCAGGGGCGTCCTGCCGGAGGATGCAAAGACTGCCGCCGAGCAGGTGCAGCGAGCAGAGATGAACGCACAATCCTTCATCGATGCTGGAGACCCCGTGGGAGCTGCCCGACTGCTGACTCGTGCGACGCGCGAGCATTTCTATAGGGGCGACTTTGTCGGTGCGGCACGGCTTGCGGAAGGCGAAGTTTCGATCCCGTCGGGGGGTCTCGAAGCAGACCCCGAGGCTGCATATCGCATTGGTCAGGCCTATTGGAATCTCGGGGATCCCCGAGGGGCGGGCTGGTATCGGAGAGCGATCCAGCTCGGGATGAACCACAACCATCCCCGCTTCGGGCTGGTCGACTCGCTAATGTGGGGAGGCAATTACGCTGAATCGCTCGGCGAACTGGCGCTGATCTCCCCTGCCGACGATCACGAGGTATCCGTAGTCTTCGTGGCGAAAGCAGCGCTCAGCTTTCTGGTAGAGGATCTCTGCATTTCCGTTCAGACCAGATCCGCTGTTCCCAGGGACGCTTTGACCACCCTCGACCATGAGTCTCTTTGGAAACTGCTGCGAGGCAAGGACGCCATCTCGCGCCCGCTGTGGATCAAGCTCGGTCTAGCTCCGCGTACGGTCAAGTTCCATCTCGCTAGAGCTTGGTTCGGTTGTACAGCCGATGCTTGGATTATGGCATGCCTCTGGCTAGTCCATTCTGGTGAAGACGAGCGCTTGGTGCCGGTCTTGCGGCTCGGACTCTCCAAGTCCCTCAACCTTGGGCTCGACGGCGATGAGGTTCTATCGGTGTTCGAGGCCTCAGGAATAGACGTCACCAAGGTTCGCCACGCCCTTGACGTCGCTCGCAAGGCTAGGGACTAGTCCTGCCCTCAACGTCATTTGAGCGCGGTCCGGCTCGGCCAACTCCATCAAGGGGTGCTTTGACCCGTGCGTTGACCTCGTCTGCGCGTTCGAAAAAATGGCCTGTTCCTCCTCTGCTGAGACCGCTCGCGGTTCGAGACGGAGGACCGAAACAGGTTGGTTTGTGCGCACAACAACGGGTGATCCCAGATCCGTGATCGCCGGGATCAGCGCTGATAACGACGCCGGGTGCAGGGACGCGTACGGATCGAGGTAGCCCCATCTGTCGATGCAAGGCAGCAGGCCAGGACAGGTCTGCCAGTCCGGGCTCGGGTCGGGCCGGCTATGAAGATGGTCCACTCCCCACTGGCTATCGGGCTGGGTTCGTGGAGCAGCAGCCGGACCGAACGATGTGTCCAGCCGGCATTGGTGCCGACGATGTGCAGCCACATCCAGACAGTGCAGCTGTGGGCAGGACGTGGCCTCGGCAGTGATCCCGAGGCGAGACCGGACGGGCGTGCAACCCGGCCGGGGTCAGGTCCAGCGCCGTCTGCCTTGTGAGTCCGAGGCCGCCCTGGACCGGTGGTGCCAGCAGCACCGCGGCGAAGAGCAGGCGTCGCAGGCGAAGTCGCTCGATGCAACCGGTGTCCCGGCGCCCGGCCAGTGCGCCGCCGCGATCCAGCACCCGCTGCAGCGCCTCGGGACCGTCGAGTGCGTCGGGCCAGGCCGGCGCCATCACGGGTTCGTGCCGGGCGCGGAGCAGGTTGAGGACGCGCCGGGGTGCACTCACCCGCCGGGCGAACCGGGACTGAACCTCGGTGTCGCGGGAGGCGGGGTCGGTGCCGGTGACCGCACACCAGTCCAACCAGAGCGCGGGCGCAGCGGGGACAGTCATGCCTCCGGCGTGCCCGGGCCGAGCAGGCGCGCGGAGTGCGACCCTCCTGCGCAGTACTCGTTGATCAGGTCCCGATGATCAGGTCCCCGGCTCAGGGTGGCCGCATCAGTGAGGTTCATGTCACGCGACACCCAGGTGCTTCCATGCCCTGATAAGCGCACTTATCAGGGACCCGTGTCCCCCGTGGCCGCAGTCGCAGGGCGGGGTTCGCAGCCTCCGACCCGTCCACGGTGATCTCGCGGCGGTCGACGCGCTTCCCTCGCAGCGGTGCCGCAGTCCTGACTTTCCTTCCCCGTCTCCGGGGGAGGCCTACCAGGGTCGGCTTCCGCTCCTGAGCCGGTTCGCCAGGGCCGGGATCTCGTCGAGCTCCCCCGTCGCCACGGCCATCACGAGGTCGTACGCCTCATCGTTGGTCAGCGTGAGCCGATGCCCGTTGACACCGAGGAACGCGATCGTGCCCGCCAGCGCGAGCCGCTTGTTTCCATCCACCAACGCGTGGTTCCGAGCAAGCGAATGCAACAACGCAGCCGCCTTCTCCTCCAACGTGGCATACGCGTCCACGCCGAAGGCCGTGGCCTGTGGCCGCGCCAACGCCGACTGCAACAGGCCCGGATCTCGGACGGGCACCGGCGAGCCGAGGGTGCGCTCAGCAACGTGGATCAGCTCGGGCAGCGTCAGGTAGATCACTGACCGAGCCGCTCCAAGGCTTCCGCGTAGCGGGGCAATTCCTGGTCGAGCACCTGGTCCAGCAGATCGGCGCGGCTGTGGTTCTCGATGTACTCGCGCACCGCCTGCCGGGCGATGTCCTGCATCGACCGGGACTCCTGCTCGGCCCGACGCCGCAGGGCGTCTGCTTCGGCGTCCGAAAGACGCAACGTCATGGCCATAGCCTCGATGGTATCACTGGTGACACCATCCATTGCCGAGCTTGGTGGCCTCCGTCGCCCCCAGGCAGCAAGAGAGGCGGCTGCCGCCGGCTCGATCTCCTCGACGTCAGCGGGCCAGGTCCGGCTCGTCGGCGAGCCGGGCCAGGTCGGCGCGGTACAGGGCTTCGTACCGGAGCCAGGTCCCGGCCGGGATGCCGACGACGCGCTCGAGGCGTACGGCGGTCTCACTGGTGATCGGCGCCCGACCATGCACGATCTCGCTGACCTGCGTGCGGCTGCCGTCGAGAAGGTCGGCGACGCGCTGCTGGGACAGACCCTGATCCTCGATCCACTCCTCCAGATACTCGCCGGGAGCAACGGCATAGTCGGTGGTCCCCATGTTCATGTCCCCTCCTCTCTCCGTGGGAGTCATTGATCTCGATCCCGATGACCCGCATCAGGCAGCTCGCGGGCGAAGCCTCACCAGCAGCCACCAGAGACCGACTCGTCACGACATCCTCTATCAGGGACCCGGACGCCACCGAGGGCTGGGTTCCCTGTGCACCCTGCCGCGATTCCGGCGCCCATAGATGACTGACCACTTACGATGTGCCCATGACTCTGATGGCATTGTCGGTGCGGCACAAGCCAGGTGCGCGGGGAGCAAGCCCGAAGGATTCGACAATGCCCTCTGGGGCGGTCTTCTCGTGACGGAGCGGGTGGAACTGTTCGCGTTCGATTTCGGAGAATTCGACCACTTCGGCAAGCTGGACGCGACAGCCGAGGTCACGGAGGTGGCCCGACTGCTGGCCGATTTCGGCGTTGAGCAGCTCAGGCCCTGGGAGGGCCCGATGACGGACCGCGGTGCGGACGCGGTCGAGGCGCGGTTCCACCAGTGGTCAGGTGCGGAGGCCAGCTCGGGGCCCACGGTCCTCTACTGGGTCGGTCATGGCTGGGCTACTAGCCGCAAGGCGGCCCTCGCGCATGCCCGGAGTCCGGAAGTCGTGGGCGAGAGCGGCATCAGTCCCGCCAAGATGGCGGCCGCTATTACCGATTGGGAGGCCAGGACTCCCGAGACCACCTGGCTCTGGGTGATTATCGACGCCTGCAAATCGGCTCGGTTCGTGGAGCTCCTCAGCAGCGCATTGGATGATCGCGCCGGCCCCCGACGCATTGCCATCCTGGGCACGTCCGCAGCATCCAGCACCAACTTGGGCGAATTCACCCGTCACCTAGCGGTGACTCTCCAACACAACTTCGCCGGTAACGCGGCGATTCCGCTGACACAGCTGGTTGACGAGCTGTGGTCCGCGACCGGCGGCGCGCGGCGGGTGCTTGAGCTCAAGCCGGAGACCGTGCTGCGACGCGCGGTCCCGTTGGCGGAGGGATTCACCGGGCCCCTGGACGCACGCAACGAACTGGCTTTGGTCCTGGCCGACCTTCCGGAGGATGAGCGCCGGCATTTCGTGACCAAAGCTCAGGGCGGCGAACTGGGTGCCGACACGCTCGGCGAGATCACGTGGCACTTCACCGGCCGCGACGCCGAACGCCGGGATCTGCTGACCCGCATGTCCGCTGGTGGTCTGGTGGTGGTGACCGGACGCGCCGGCTCCGGAAAGTCGGCACTGCTCGGCGACCTGGTCGTGCGGAGTCGTCCCGCGGTAGCCGCGGTTCTACGCAGGCATAGACTCCTCGACGACATCGTCGGTGAGGTACCCCACGTGGATGCTGCCCTGCAGCTCACCGGGTTGGGCCTGGGTGAAGTGCTGGTGCGCCTGTGCGGCGCACTCGGTTTCATGGCCCCATCCCCGACGCTGCCGCTGACGATGCAACTCGACGAGTTTCTCAAGGCGTTGAGCACCCTGCCCCAGAATGTCCGGATCGTGGTCGATGCCCTGGACGAGGCGGTGGCCCCCCTGGACGTGGGTGCCGCGTTACGCCGCATCGGAGCAAGCCCCCGAGTCACGCTCGTCGTAGGCACCCGCAGGTCAACCCGAGAAGGCCCCGACCAACCTGACCCAATGGACCGGAATCTCCTCAACACGCTCGGTGTCACCGACGAGCACACGATTCGGGTGGAGCGTGATCCGGATCTGATCGTCAAGTACGTGAAGCGCCGACTGAATTCTCTCGTTGCTGAGCAGACCGTGACGGATGAGCAAGTCACCAGTGCTGCGCAGGCGATCGCAGGAGTCGATCAGGAAGTCCTGTATGCACGACTGGCCACCTACGAACTCCTGCAGCGGCCCGAGCTGGTCGTCGCTCCTGACCTGGTCTCCCGCCTCGGCCTGGACCATCGTTCGGTTTTCGCTGGTGCGGTGGCCCGGTTCGCGAATCAGGATCCCCAGTTCCGGTCGCTCCTGCTGGCTCTTGCGTTGGCGCAGGGGCGTGGTCTGCCTATTCGGGAGGGTGTCTGGGCTGCCGTGGCATCGTCGGTCGGCGAATCCAGCGCCATAACGGACGAGAGTGTCCATCGGCTGATCGACGTGGCTGCGCCCTACCTGGCGCTCGACGTCGAGCATGAGCAAACCGTGTATCGCCTGGCTCATCGCACCTTCGCCGAACACCTCACCGCGAATCCGGACGAGACCGCGGTGCGACATGCCCAGATTGTCGGGCGGGCAATCATCGAAGTCGATCCGGCGACACCGACAAATCCGTACTGGCAGCATTACACATCTGCACACTGCGTCGCCGCCGGACGGTCGGCCTGGGAGCAACTCGACCGGGCACCCGCCCTGGATGCCCTCGCCCCTCGTGCAGTAGCACAGGATGCCATGCGCTCCCTATTCGGGTGGGGGCCCCTTCCCTCGCGCATCGCGGCAAGCATCTATGCGGCGGAGCAGTTGCAGGCAACACCACCGTCGCAACGTGCTGCTGTGCGACGGCTGGCCATGTTCCGAGTCGCAGCGAACCCCACAGATACTGAAGCCCCATTGGATCAGCCATGGTGGCCCGTGTGGGCCGCGACTCGGCGGTACCCCGTCCAGGCGATCCTGCCCGGCCACAGTGACAGGGTGAAGGCGTTGGCGGTGCTACCGCTCCCGAACGGACAGACCCTGCTCGCCTCCGGCAGCGATGACCACACAGTGAGGTTGTGGGACCCAGCCACCGGGAAACCGGTCGGCGACCCCCTCACCGGCCACACCCGCG
>NZ_AUHH01000016.1 GCF_000423085.1 Granulicoccus phenolivorans DSM 17626 = NBRC 107789 = JCM 15570
CGCATGAACCGTCGCTCTACGGCCGAGAACCGGTGTTGTTCGGGACGCGTCCCTCGCCCGGCGGCACACCACCCTGATCCGGTAGGTCCCGGTCGGGGAGGAGCGAGGGTTCGTGGTGGGGAGCGAGCACTGGTGACCTCGCTCCCGGGGCTGAATCTTCGCTGTTTGGTGGGTCCTTCGCCGGGCAGCCACTGGGCGGCGCCGGCATCGCATGAACCGTCGCTGCTCGATCGGCCCCCGGCTGCCGCCCTTGGTTCCGGCTCGCACCCGGTGGTACCCGCAACTCCCTCGCCGCGCGGTCAGCGTACGTCTGGTAATGCAGCGTACGTCTGGGTAATGCAGCGTCCGGGCGCACCGAAGCTGGGTACCACCGGCGGACGCTGCCTGACCGGCGTGACGCCGGACGAACCGGTCCGGCTCGACCGGAACGCCGGTAGGGCATTTTGGGGCCCGTCAGGCGATACTGGAACCCTATGACTCCACAACAGATCACCGATACCAAACCCGGCCCCGCGGCGGATTCGCTGACCGCGGTGCACCTGGTCACCCTCGGCTGCGCCCGCAACGAGGTCGACTCCGAGGAACTGGCCGGCCGGCTCGCCGACGGCGGTTTCCGCCTGGTCGAGCAGCCCGAGGACGCCGACGCGGTGGTGGTGAACACCTGTGGATTCATTGAGGCCGCCAAGGCGGACTCGATCAACACCCTGCTCTCGGCCGCGGATCTCAAGGAGACCGGCAAGGCCCGGGCCGTCGTCGCGGTGGGTTGCCTGGCCGAGCGGTACGGCAGCGAACTGGCCGAGTCGCTGACCGAGACCGACGCGGTCCTCGGTTTCGACTCCTATGTCGACATCGCGAGCAAACTGCAGGGCATCCTGCACGGGGAGCGCCCCGCGGCGCACACCCCCGGCGACCGGCGCAAGCTGCTCCCGCTCAGCCCGGTCCAGCGCCAGGGCAGTGGGCTGATCCTGCCCGGGCATGCCGACACGATCCGCAAGCGGCTGGACTCCGGCCCGTACGCCCCGCTGAAACTCGCCTCCGGCTGCGATCGACGCTGCGCCTTCTGCGCCATTCCGACTTTCCGTGGCTCCTACCTGTCCCGGCGTCCGTCGGAGATCCTCGACGAGGCGCGATGGCTGGTCAGCCAGGGGGTCAAGGAGCTGTTCCTGGTCAGCGAGAACTCCTCCTCCTACGGCAAGGACCTCGGCGACATCCGGCTGCTGGAGACGCTGCTGACCGAGATGAACCAGATCGACGGCCTGGAGTGGATCCGGGTCTCCTACCTGCAGCCCGCGGAGATCCGCCCCGGCCTGATCGAGACCATGGTCGAGCTGGACAAGGTCGTGCCCTACTTCGATCTGTCCTTCCAGCACGCCTCCGGTTCGGTGCTGCGGCGGATGCGGCGCTTCGGGGATGCCGAACAGTTCCTGGGCCTGCTGGAGCAGATTCGAAACCTCAGCCCCCGGGCCGGCGTCCGGAGCAACTTCATCGTCGGCTTCCCCGGCGAGACCGACCAGGACCGGCAGATCCTGCGCGACTTCCTCACCGAGGCCCGGCTGGACGCCGTCGGCATCTTCGGCTACTCCGACGAGGAGGGCACCGAGGCCGTGCGGCTGCCCGATCACCTGACCGAGGAGGAGATCGAGGAACACCGCGCCGACCTCGCCGATCTGGTCGAGCAGTTGCTCAGCCAGCGCGCCGAGGAACGACTCGGCGAACAGGTCCGGGTGCTGATCGAGGAAATCGATGACGACGGCGTGATCACCGGACGCGCCGAACATCAGGGACCCGAAGTGGACGGCAGCTGTGAAGTGGTCGGCGGGGCCACGGTGCGCGAGGGCGACATCATCGATGCCGTCGTCACCGGCGCGTTCGGCGTCGACCTGGAAGTGGAGCAGGTGCGATGAGCGGAACCAACGAGGCCGGCGGGACGGAGGCCGCCCACCCGGACACTCAGCCGAAGCCGTCGAACTGGAACGTCCCGAACGTACTGACCGGGATCCGCATCCTGTTCGTCCCGCTGTACGGCTGGATGCTGCTGTCCCACCCCGACGACCCGACGTGGCGGATCTGGACCACCGTCGTGTTCATCATCGGGATTCTCACCGACACCGTCGACGGGTGGTGGGCGCGCCGGTACAACCTGGTCACCAGCTTCGGCAAGATCGCCGACCCGTTCGCGGACAAGGCGATCACCGGGATGGCGCTGGTCGGATTCAGCATCCTGGGCGAGCTTCCGTGGATCGTGACCATCCTGATCCTGATCCGCGAGTGGGGCATCACCCTGCTGCGCTTCCTGCTGTTGCGTCGCGGCATCGTGCTCGCCGCGAACAAGGGCGGCAAGGCGAAGACCCTGCTGCAGTCGGTGGCGATCGTGCTGTACACGCTGCCGCTGCCGGGCTATGTCTGGGGCGATCCGCTGTCCTGGTCGGTGATTCCGGAACTGTTCTCCTGGCTGGTGATGGCGGCGGCGTTCGTGATGACGATCGTCAGCGGAATCGACTACGTCGTCTCGACCGCGCGGATGAACCGGAAGCAGCCGGAAGCGCGGGCATGACCGCACCGGTGGAGGTGGGGACGCTCGGTGCGGACCTGATCGCCGCGGCGACCGCGCGCGGCCGCACCATCGCCACCGCCGAATCGCTGACCGGAGGACTGCTGGGCGCGACGATCACCGCGGTGCCGGGGGCCTCGCTGGTGTACCGCGGGGGACTGATCACCTACGCGACCGACCTCAAACACACCCTCGGCGGCGTCCCGGCAGCGACGCTGGACACGGCGGGGGCGGTCAGCGCGCCCACCGTGGAAGCCCTGGCCCGGCACACTGCCCAGGTCTGTGGGGCCACGATCGGCCTCAGTCTCTCCGGAGTCGCCGGACCGGATCCCCAGGAGGGCTATCCGGCCGGCACGGTCTGGCTCGGCTGGTCCGACGCCGCCGGGGCGGGCAGCGAATTGCTCACCCTGAGCGGGGACCGGGCCGCGATCCGGGCCGCAGCGGTCACGGCCGCGCTGCACCGGGCGTACGCCCTGGTGACGGCCCCGGGCCCGGGCGGGCGGGAATAGCGGAGCCTCCGCCGTGGTTGAGGCGGGCGGTGCGCCGGCAGCGTACGGTCCGATCAGGAAATTGCCTGTGACCACACTGTTATATGGGCTGTTTTGGACACCGCCTGTTGGGTAGAGTCAACCCATGATCGAGGGAGGGTCGGTGAAATCGGTGCTGATGCGTGAGGTGCTCGGTGAGACCCTGCGCGAGGAGCGCGCGGCCCAGGGGAAGACGTTGCGGCAAGTTTCGGCGTCGGCCCGGGTGTCGCTGGGCTACCTCTCCGAGGTCGAGCGTGGTCAGAAGGAAGCATCCAGCGAACTTCTTGCCGCCATTTGTGGCTCCCTGGACATGCCCCTGTCGGTGCTGCTCGGCACGGTCAGCACCAAGCTGGCCGAGCACGAAGAGGCCGTCGCTCCGGTGTCGCTGGCCGACGCCTTCGCCGTCACCGCCGCCGCCTGAGGCGACCCCGCGACGCAACGCACCCGGGTCACGCCCGCAGCCGATAACCCTGCGGCGTCATCGAGAATCCGGTCCCGGTCAGCAGTTCGCCGACCTCGGCTCCGGCCGGGCCGAGGATCGGTTCCCCGTTGCAGCGTTCGATGGTCAGGCCGGCCCCGAACCAGCCGCGCCGTACGCCGCCGGCCAGGGCTTCCAGCGCCCGGCGCAGCAGTGGTTGCTCGTCGGTGAAGGTCAACATGGTGTGCCCGCCGCGCTCCAGGTAGACCGCGAGGTCCCCGTCGGTCAGCACGACCAGGGCGCCGGGTTTACGGCCCGGACGGTGCCCCTCGCGGGGCGGCCAGCCCAGCGCCGCCCCGTAGGGATTGGCCGGATCGGTGGCGGCCAGCACGACGGTGCCGCCGCGCTCGACCGCGCGCAGTCGATCCACCGTGGCCGCGGTGGCGAACTGGGCTGCGCCCAGACCGTCGATGAAGTAGCCGCGCAGGCATTGACCCGCCTCCTCCAGCCGGCTCAAGGCTCGATAGGTGGCAGAAAAGGACTCATCGGGCCGTTCGCTCAGCACTGCGCCCCGGGTGAGCACCCCATGACGATCCAGTTGCACCAGGAGTCGCTCGGTGAAGGCCTGCTCCGGTGAGGTCGGCTCGATCAGTGACCAGCGCCCAGTGGTGGTGGCCGGAACTCGGTGCGGCACCCGGAGCATGCCACTGCGTCGCCTGGGTCGGGGGCGCCGCGGCGTACGCACGACCCCGGCGGTGACCCGGGACCGCACCGGAGCAAACGTGTCACTGCGGATCCGGCCGGCCCAGATCAACTCCCACAGCGCGGCCTCCCAGTCGGCGGTGCTGCGGGTGGTCTCGACCCGGGTGAGCAGATCACTGAGGAACCAGCCGCCCCCGGCGCCGAGCGCGGTGGCGAGTTCGGTCGCGGCGGGGGAGAGTTCCACCTCCGGATCCAGGTCGGGCACCAGGTCGCCGGGCCACAGCCGGACCCAGCCGTCGCCCTCGCCGAGGGCGCCGGCACCCGACCAGGTGACCTCCCCGGAGGCCAGCAGCTCATCGAGCAGCGTGGGAGCGTACGCGGCGACCCGACACGGCAGCACGATCGTTTCCAGCATGCTGGCCGGGATCGGATAGCCGGCGAGTTGCTCCACGGCGGTGAGCACCCCGTCGAACCCGACGAGTTCGGGTTCGGTGGCCGGGCCGGTTACCGACTGCCATTGGGTGAGGAAGGCGGCGTACTGGGCCTGATCGACCGGTTCCACCGCCCGGCGCAGCCGGGCCAAGGTGCGGCGTTTGATCAGGCTCAGCACGCGCGCGTCGACCTGGCGGGCGCCGGCACGCAGTTGGGTGAAGTCTCCGCGCACCAGGGTGCCGTCCTGGATCAGGTCGCCGAGGGTACGCTCCACCACCGCGACCCCGAGCCCGTAGCGCGCCGCCACATCGCGGGCCGCGAACGGGCCGTGACAGCGCCCCCAGCGCAGCACCAGATCGCGGATCGGTTCGGCGCTGCCGCTGGCCTCGGCCGCGAAGCCGGGCGGGACCGGTACGCCCAGGCCGTCCCGCAACCGGGCCAGATCCTCCACCACCGCGTAGCGCGGCGTACCGGCGATGCGGACCTCGGCGATCCGACGCTCGGCAATGAGCGCGGCAACGGTGGCGGCCGGATCGATCTCGGTGCACCGTTCGGCGACCTCCGCGGCACTCAGTGGTCCGATCGTCCGGATCAACTCGACCACCTGTTCCGGCGCCCGGGCCCGCCGATGCTCGGTGCGCGCCTGCAACTCCGCCTCGACCTCGGCGACCACGTCGGCATCCAGCAGTTGCGCGGCGCCATCGATGCCGAGCAGTTCGGCCAGCAGCCCGGAATCGAGGTTCAATCCCGCGGCACGCTGCTCGGCCAGGGGAGAGTCGGCGTTGTAGATGAACTCGCCGATGTAGCTGAACAGCAGCGACTTCGCGAACGGGGACGGGGTGGCCGTCTCCACCTCCACCAGTGCCGTCCGCCGCTGGGCCACCGCGTCCAGCACCCGGGTCAGCCCGGGCAGGTCGAACACATCATGGAGACATTCCCGGGTGGTCTCGAGCATGATCGGAAACTCCGGGAACCGGGCCGCGACCGCCAGCAGCTGCGCAGAGCGCATCCGTTGCTGCCACAGGGGCGCCCGGCGGCGCGGGTCCCGCTTGGGCAGCAGCAGCGCGCGGGCCGCACACTCGCGGAACCGGGCCGCGAACAGGGCCGAGCCGCCCAGTTCGGCCAGGATCTCGGTGGTGATCTCCTCGGCGGTGAACGAGATCAGTTCGACCCCCGGTGGCGCGGACTCGGTATCGGGGATCCGCAGAATGATGCCGTCGTTGGTGGCGGTGGCCTGGGCCTGGCTGCCGTACCGTTCCCGGGCGCGACGCTCGATCGCCAGTGCCCAGGCGGCGAGGACCGGGCTCCCGAGCGCGCTGTGCACGCAGACCCGCCAATCGCCCAACTCGTCGCGGAAGCGTTCCAGCACGATCGTGGTGTCGGTCGGCAGGACCCCGGTCGCCGCGCGCTGCTCGGCGAGGTAGGCGGTCAGGTTCGTCCGGGCCGAGGCGTCCAGCCCGGGCAACTCGGCGGCCGGATCGTAGGCGCGGACGAAGGCACCGAACGCCTCGCCGAGTTCGGCGGGTCGGCCCTGTTGGTCGCCGTGCCAGAACGGCAGCTTGGCCGGGACCCCGGGGGCCGGCGAGACCCGCACCTGGTCGTGGGTGATCTCCTCGATCCGCCAGGTGGAGGTGCCCAGGGCGAACACATCGCCGACCCGGGACTCATAGACCATCTCCTCATCGAGTTCACCGACCCGGCGGGCCGGCCCGTCTCCGGCCAGGAACACCCCGAACAGGCCGCGATCCGGAATGGTCCCCCCGGAGGTCACCGCGAGTCGGGCGGCACCCGGCCGCGCGCGGAGCACGCCGGTGGAGCGGTCCCAGACCAGCCGGGGGCGCAGCTCCCCGAAATCCTCGGCGGGATAGCGGCCGGCCAGCATGTCCACGACCGCCTCGAACAGGGCTCTGGTCAGCGTCGCGAACTGGGCGCTGCGCCGTACCAGGGCGTACGCCCGGTCGACCTCCCAGTCCTCCATGGCGACCATGGCGACCAGTTGTTGGGCCAGCACATCCAGCGGATTGTGCAACTCGGCGATCTCCTCGATCCGCCCGGCCCGCATCCGGTCGGCGACCACCACGGTCTCGATCAGGTCGCCGCGGTGCGTCGGCAGGAACACCCCCGTCGAGACCGCCCCGACCTGGTGCCCGGCCCGCCCGATCCGCTGCAGGCCACTGGCCACCGAGGGCGGACTGGCCACCTGGACCACCACATCGACCGCGCCCATATCGATGCCCAGCTCCAGACTCGAGGTGGCCACCACGCACGGCAACCGGCCGGCTTTCAGCTCCGCCTCGGTGTGTGCCCGCTGCTCCTTGGCCACCGAACCGTGATGGGCCCGGGCCAGCACCGGGACCGGATCCTCGGGGGACAGCCCGAGGCGCTCGGCATGCTGCTCGTTGAGGTGGGCGGTGAGGCGTTCGGCGACCCGGCGGGAGTTGGCGAACACGATGGTGGAGCGGTGCGCTTGGACAATGTCAAGAATCTCGCCCTCCAGCGCCGGCCAGACGGTGTCCTCGCCGTACTCCTCGACCGGGACCCGGATGCCCAGATCCCATTGCTTGGCCGACTCGGGTGTGACGATCCGCACCGGGGCATCTCCGGCCAGGAAACGCGCCACCCGGTCCGGCGGCCGAACCGTTGCCGACAGCCCGATGCGTTGTGGTGCCGAACCGGTCAGTTCCTGCAGTCGTTCCAGGGACAACGACAGGTGGGCCCCGCGTTTGCTGCCGGCCAGGACGTGGATCTCATCGAGGATCACCACCTCGACGGTGCGCAGCGTTTCGCGCGCCTGGGAGGTGAGCATGAGGAACAGGGACTCCGGGGTGGTGATCAGGATGTCGGGCGGCCGGCTGATCAGGCGTCGGCGCTCGGAGGCGGCCGTGTCGCCGGAGCGGATGGCGGTCCGTACGCTCACCGCCGGTTCTCCCAGGCGTTCGGCGGCCCGGGTGATGCCCTGCAGCGGGGCCCGGAGATTGCGCTCCACATCCACCCCGAGGGCCTTGAGAGGGGAGACGTACAGCACCCGGGTGCCCTGCCCCGGCGTACTGATGAGTCGATCCAGCGCCGAGAGGAAGGCCGCCAGGGTTTTGCCGGACCCGGTCGGGGCGATGACCAGCGCGTGTTCGCCGGCGCCGATCGCCGCCCAGGCCAACCGTTGGGCCCGGGTGGGCTCGGCGAAGGAGTCCTCGAACCAGGCCCGGGTGGCCGCGGAGAAACCCGCCAGGGGATCATCGGTCGGGGCGGGCGGGCGCGATCGGGGCATGTCCATCATTGTGCTCGCTGCCACTGACAGTTTTTGTCCGCCGGTCTCGCCGATTGCTCAGCTGACCTACCATTCCTGCGTGCGTGAGACTGAACTGTGGGCCCGGCTGGACCGGCATCTGGGATCCGGGTACGCCCGGGTGTGGGCCGATCAGCAGGTGCTCGCGGACCTGTCCGGACGGACCGTGCTGGAGGCGCTCGCGGCCGGCGTCCCGGCGAAACTGGTCTGGCGTGCGGTCTGGTCGGCGCTCGAATTGCCCGCCTCCGAACGATAAGGCGTGTCGGCTTCATTCGAACACGCGTTCGCGTAGTCTGGGCTGCATGAGTCGTTCGTACCTGCCCACCGGGCACCGGTGCCGGGGCGCCGGATCCGTCTGCACGGTCGCCGTCGATATCCACAGCCCGCGGTCCACCCGAAGTTCTGTCCACACCCGTGCGATTGCGTTGAAGAATTGTCGTTGCGCACGTCTATGTTTCCGGTGATGACTTCCACAGGTAACCGACGCCGCCAGACTTCCACCCCCGCGAAAGGACCCACGATGGCCGTAGCAGACCGCGAGAAGGCTCTCCAGGCAGCTCTCGCCCAAATCGAAAAGCAGCATGGCAAGGGCTCGATCATGCGGTTGGGGGATGAGACCCGCCAACCTATCGCCGCGATCCCGACCGGATCGGTGGCCCTCGACATCGCCCTCGGCATCGGCGGGTTGCCCCGTGGCCGGGTGGTGGAGATCTACGGGCCGGAATCCAGCGGTAAGACCACCGTCGCGCTGCATGCGATCGCCAACGCCCAGGCCGCCGGCGGCATCTGCGCCTTCATCGATGCCGAGCACGCGCTGGATCCGGAGTACGCCAAGGCCCTCGGCGTCGACACCGACTCCCTCCTGGTCTCCCAGCCCGACAACGGCGAACAGGCGCTGGAGATCGCCGACATGCTGGTCCGCTCCGGCGCCCTGGCGATGATCGTGATCGACTCGGTGGCGGCGCTGACCCCGCGCGCGGAGATCGAGGGCGAGATGGGCGACTCCCATGTGGGTCTGCAGGCCCGGCTGATGAGCCAGGCCCTGCGCAAGATGACCGGCGCGCTGAGCAACGCGGGCACGACGGCAATCTTCATCAACCAGCTGCGCGAGAAGATCGGCGTCATGTTCGGCAACCCGGAGACCACCACCGGTGGGCGGGCGCTGAAGTTCTACTCCTCGGTCCGGCTCGATGTGCGCCGCATCGAGACGCTCAAGGACGGCACCGACATGGTCGGCAACCGCACCCGGGTCAAGGTCGTCAAGAACAAGGTGGCCCCGCCGTTCAAGCAGGCCGAGTTCGACATCCTGTACGGCGAGGGCATCTCCCGGGAAGGCTCCCTGATCGACATGGGGGTCGACTCGGCCATCATTCGCAAGGCCGGCGCCTGGTACACCTACGAGGGTGACCAGTTGGGTCAGGGCAAGGAGAACGCCCGCAACTACCTCAAGGCCCACCCGGACATTGCCGACGAGATCGAGCTCAAGATCAAGGCGAAGCTCGGAATCGGCGCCAAGCCGGCCGGCGAGGAGGTGCCGGCCGGAGTCAATCCGGAGACCGGGGAGATCGACTTTTGAGTTCCCGATCCGACCGGGGCGAGTCCGCGCAGGCCGACTCCGGCCCGACCGACTTCGAGGAGCTGGAGCGGGCCCGTGAGGTGGTCCTGCAGCAGTTGAGCCTGCGCGCACGCACCCGCAGCGAACTGGCGGCCGTGCTGCAACGCAAAGGCATCACCCCCGAGGTGGCCGCGCAGCTGCTGGATCGGTTCGAGGAGGTCGGGCTGGTCGATGACGCCGACTTCGCTGCCGGGTGGGTGACCTCCCGGCAGCAGCGACGCAATCTGTCCCGCCGGGCGCTGACCCAGGAACTGCGCCGCAAAGGGGTCGAGACCGAGGTGATCGACAGCGCGGTCGCGGCGGTGTCGACCGACGATGAGTACGCCGCGGCGCTCGATCTCGCCCGGCGCAAGCTTCGCTCCATGCATGCCCTGGCGGAGCCGGTGATCCAGCGCCGACTGGCCGGAGCCCTGGCCCGCCGGGGATTCAGCGCCGAGACGACGCGTCGCGCGGTGGCCGAAGCAATGGCTGAGGCCGGCCCGGTCGCCGGGAGCGAGCCGACCGAGGCCGGGCCAAGCGATGCCGAGGAGGCGGACTGGGCCGACGACCTGCCCTGAGGATGCTCCCCTCGGCCTGCGCCGGCTGCGGTCGCCCGAACCGATCCGACCCGGACCGTCAGCACGCCCGGTGCGGTAGGTTCGATAACTGCGGAGAGTTCGCGGGCCCGCGTACACCCCAGTGGCCGCGGAAGATGCGGGAGATCTGATGAACGTCACCGAGGCGCTGTTGCTCACGGTTCTGGTGGTCCTGGTTCTCGGGATCACCGGGCTCGCCGTGCTGCTGCGCCGTCGTCCTCGCACCGAGTCAGCGAACTCGGCGGCCGGCGCGATCGCGACGGCGGAGGAATCCGCCCGGGCCGAAGCGGTGGTCCAGCGGATCCGCACCGATCTCGACGCCGAGTGGGAGCGACTGCGCGCCGAGGAAGCAACCCTGCAGCGACTGCGGGGAGAGTTGGACGCCGACCGGGCCCGGCTGACCGACACGCAGCGCGAGCTGGCCGGTCGGGATACGGAGTTGACGGCCCGGGATGCCGAGCTGGCTGGTCGGGACACGGAACTCGCCACCCGGGACGCCGACCTGACGGCCCGGGACGCCGAGCTCGCCACCCGGGACGCCGACCTGACGGCCCGGACCGACCGGTTGGCAACCCGCGCCCGGGAACTGGACGACCGTGGACGCCAGCTGGATGCCCGCCACGAGGAGGTGCAGTCGCAGGAGGCGGTACTGCGCTCCCGGGCCGATGAGTTCGCAGTCACCCAGGAGCGGCTGCGGGCCGAGATCGACGCCGAGCGGGCCGAACTGCGCCGGATCCGCCAGGATCAGGACCGACGCGACGACCGGCTGACCGGTCGCGAGGACCGGCTCGAGGCCGAGCAGCTCCGGGTCACCGGGCTGCTGGGCGAACTCGACCGCCGCGGCCGGGACCTGTCGCTCCACGAAGCCGAGATCGGCCGGGCCACCGACCACCACCGGGCGGAACTGGAACGGATCGGGGGGCTGTCGGTGGACGAGGCCCGCACCGAGCTGATCGATGCCGCCCGCGACGAAGCCGACCGGCACTCGGTGGTGATCACCCGGGAGATCGAGACCACCGCCCGCCGCGAAGGGGAGTCCCGGGCCCGCAAGATCATCGTCGAGGCGATCCAGCGCCTGGCCAGCGAGCAGACCGCCGAGTCGGTGGTCAGCACCGTCGAACTTCCCAGCGACGACATGAAGGGCCGCATCATTGGTCGGGAGGGTCGCAATATCCGGGCGTTCGAACAGATCACCGGGGTCAACGTGATGATCGACGACACCCCCGGCACCGTGCTCATCTCCTGCTTCGACCCGGTACGCCGGGAGACCGCCCGCCTCGCGCTGACCGATCTGATCAACGACGGCCGGATCCAGCCCGTCCGGATCGAGGAGGCGTACGAGCGAGCGGTACGACGGATCGAGGAACGCTGCCTGGAAGCCGCCGAGGATGCCTGTGCCACCGCCGGGATCGTCCCGCTGGCTCCGGATCTGATGCCGATCCTGGGCTCCCTGCAATATCGGACCTCCTACGGCCAGAACGTGCTGCGCCACCTGGTCGAGTGCGCCCACCTGGCCGGCCTGATGGCCGGGGAGCTCGGCCTCGATGTCGACCAGTGCAAACGCGCCGCGTTCCTGCACGACATCGGCAAGGCGCTGACCCACAAGGTGCCCGGTACCCATGCCATCGTCGGAGCGAACCTGCTGCGCAAGTACGGGGAGGACCCCGACATCGTGCACGCGGTGGAGGCGCACCACAACGAGGTCGAGCCGCACACCGTGGAGGCCATCCTCACCCAGGCGTGCGACGCGATCTCCGGCAGCCGACCGGGAGCCCGCCGGGAGTCCCTGGAGAGCTACGTGGAGCGCCTGGAGCGGATCGAGGAGATCGCCACCGACCACCGGGGGGTGGAGAAGGCATTCGCGATGCAGGCCGGCCGCGAGGTCCGGGTGATGGTGGCCCCCGAGGACGTCGACGAGATCGGCGCGCAAGTGATCGCCCGCGACATCGCCAAGCAGATCGAACAGGAACTCACCTATCCCGGACAGATCCGGGTGACGGTGATCCGGGAGTCCCGGGCCACCGAGATCGCGCACTGAGGATTGCGTCCCGCGCGTCCGGGCGGGGCGGGAGCGATCAGGCCTTGCGCGCCACCCGGGCTATCCGTCCGGCCGTCCGCCGCGACGCCTTCTTCTCCACGAAGCCGGCGAAGTTGGTCAGGCCGAAGTTGATGATGATGTAGAGCAACGCACCCAGCGTCAGCGCGGCCACGGTGTTGCCGTTGTTGGAGGCCAGGGTGTTCATCGAGCGCAGCAACTCCGGGTAGAGCACGATCGAACCGAGGGCGGAGTCCTTCAGCACGACCACCAACTGGCTCACCAACGACGGCAGCATCGCGGTGATCGCCTGGGGCAACAGGATCGCCCACCGGGTCTGGCTGCTGCTCAGCCCGATCGCCAGGCCCGCTTCCCGCTGACCCTTCGGCAGAGCATGCATCCCCGAGCGCAGCAGTTCGGCGATCACGGCCGCGTTGTACAGCGTCAGCCCGACCACCACCGAGGTCAGCGAGATCACCGCACTGTCGATCACCAGACCCAACGGCAGGAGCACCTGAATGATCAGCTGGTAGGTGAAGATCATCATCACCAGCACCGGTACCGCCCGGAAGAACTCGACGATCAGCGAGCACAGCCAGCGCACCGGAGCAAGGTCCGACAGCCGGCCCACGCCGAGCAGGATGCCGAGCACCAGAGCGGTCACGATCGAGATCTCCGCCGCCTGCAGGGTATTGATCAGGCCCGGAATGATCGACGAGGTCCAGGTGATCGGCTGGAACAGGATCGCCACCTTGTCCACGGTGAACTGGCCCCGCAACCCCCAGAACAGCAGGCCGATCAGGACCAGCAGGATCGTCACCGCGATGACACCGATGATCCGGTTGCGGACCAGAGTCTTCGGCCCGGGGGCGTCGAAGAGGACGTTCGCCTGGCTCATCGCTGCACCGTCAGCTTCCGCGAGTAGTGCGTGAACACCAACCCCGGCGGCAGGGTCAGGATGACGAAGCCGATCGCCACGATCGCGAAGATCGCGAAGATGTAGTTCGGGTTGAACTCGATCATGTTCCGCATCATGAAGCTCGCCTCGGCGATGCCGATGGCCGCACACACCGTGGTGTTCTTCGTCAGCGCGATCAGGGTGTTGCCCAGCGGTGCGATCGCCCCGCGAAACGCCTGGGGCAGCACCACCTGCCCCAGCGTCTGCCCGAAGTTCAGCCCGATCGCCCGGGCGGCCTCGGCCTGGCCGACCGGAACGGTGTTGATCCCGCTGCGGATCGCCTCAGCCACGAAGGTCGCGTGGTACACCGACAGGGCCACCACCGCCCAGGCGATGTTCTGCCACGCCAGGGGAGCCGAGGCGGGCAGCAGGCGTACGCCCATCAGGTTCAACAGACCGAACCCGCACAGCACCACGATCAGCGTGAGCGGCGTGTTGCGGATGAGGGTGACGTAGAGCCCGCCGAACATGCGCAGAATCCCGACCGGGCTGACCCGGAGCACGGCCACGATCAGACCGAGGATGAGGGCTCCGATCGCCGACAGGATCGTCAGCACCAGCGTCATCCCGAACGCAGCCAGGACGTTGTACTGGGGGTTCTGGAGGAGTTCCAGGAATCCTTCCACGGTGGTCCTTCCGAAAGGGGGGACCGGCCGGCGCCGGCGCCGACCGGTCCCCTGGAGTGAATCGGATCCGACGAATCAGGAGCAGGTGTCCGGCTTCGGCGGGTTGGTCTCCTTGTTGTAGGAGAACCCGGAGGCGCCCACGGTCTGGGTCAGCGCCTTCTCCCAGGAACCGTCGTCGATCATCTTGGTGATCGCGGCGTTCACCTTCTGGCACAGCGCGGTGTCGCCCTTCTTCAGGCCCACGCCGTACTTCTCGGTGGTGAACGGGGCCCCGACGACCTTCAGCTTGCCCTGGTAGTTGGGCTGCGCCGCATAGCCGGCCAGGATCACGTCATCGGTGCTGACCGCGTCGATCGTCTTCGAGGCCAGCGCCTCCACACACTTGGAGTAGGTGTCGTACTCCTGCAGCTGGGCGCCCTGGGCGTACTGGTCCTTCAGCTTCTGCGCCGAGGTCGAGCCGACCACCGAGCACAGCTTCTTCCCGTTCAGGGTCTCCGGTCCGGTGATCGAGCTGTCGTCGGAACGGATCAGCAGGTCCTGGCCGGCCACGAAGTACGGCCCACCGAAGGACACCTTCTCCTTGCGGGTGTCGGTGATGGAGTAGGTGGCGAAGATCAGCTGCACCTGGCCACCCTGAATCGCGGTCTCCCGGGTCGCCGACGGGGTCTCGACCCATTCGATGTTGGTGTAGCCCAGGTCCTTGGCGACGTACTTGGCGACCTCGACGTCGAAGCCCTGGTAGTCGTTGCCGACCTTCTGGCCCAGGCCCGGCTGGTCGAACTTGATCCCGATCTTGATCGAGCCACCCCCCTGGCTGCTCTGGCCGGACGAGGTACCCGACTGGCCGGCGACACACCCGGAGGCGGCCATGACCAGCGCCAGCGACGCCGTGAGAGCCGCGACTGACTTGATCTTCATTGATTTTCCTTCCCTAGGCGGCCGGTCGGCCGTGAGTGGTGCATCCAGTCTTGGTGATGCCTGTGAAGTTGTGTGCCGGGGCAGGCTCGCCGCCGGCGTCGGAGTCAGTGATGCAGGATCTTGCTGAGGAAGTCCTTGGCGCGGGCGCTCTGCGGGGCATCGAAGAAGGAGTCCGGATCGTTCTCCTCCACGATCTGCCCATCGGCCATGAAGACCACCCGATCGGCCGCCTTGCGGGCGAACCCCATCTCGTGGGTGACCACGACCATCGTCATGCCGCCGCGGGCAAGGTCCACCATGACGTCGAGGACCTCGTTGACCATTTCCGGGTCCAGCGCGGAGGTCGGCTCGTCGAACAGCATGACCTTCGGGTCCATGGCCAGCGCCCGGGCGATCGCGACGCGCTGCTGCTGGCCACCGGACAACTGAGCCGGGTACTTGTCGGCCTGATTGCCGACCCCGACCCGGTCGAGCAGCTTTTCCGCCTTTTCCTTCGCTGCCGCGGCGGAGAGTTTGCGTACCTTTCGGGGGCCGAGGGTGACATTGTCGCGGACCGATTTGTGGGCGAACAGGTTGAATGACTGGAACACCATCCCGACGTCGGCACGAAGCTTCGCCAGGGCCGCCCCCTCGCTGGGCAGCACCTTGCCGTCGATCCGGATCTCGCCGGAGTCGATCGTCTCCAGCCGGTTGATCGTGCGGCAGAGCGTGGATTTGCCCGAACCCGAGGGTCCGACGACGACAATCACCTCGCCCCGCCCGATCGACAGGTTGATGTTCTGCAGTACATGCAACGGGCCGAAGTGCTTGTTCACATCCTTGAGAACTACCAGGTCCTTCGCCTTGGGCGCCGTCGCGGTCTCTTGATCGCCGAGGGTCATATACCGAACAGTAAACGATCCTGTGCTACCGGGATATGACATTCGATGGAGATTGTGTTACTTCCCGCTGGGAGACCCTCAGGTACCCTTGATCCGCTATGGTCCAGACCCCCACCAGCGGCGAGATGCCGCGCAGCTTCGAAGTACGCACCTACGGCTGCCAGATGAATGTCCACGACTCCGAACGCATCGGCGGCGTCCTCGAGGAGGCCGGATATGTCCCGGTCGCCGCGGGGGAGACCGCCGACGTCGTTGTCTTCAACACCTGCGCGGTCCGCGAGAACGCCGACAACCGGCTCTACGGCAACCTGGGCCACCTGGCCTCGGTGAAGGCGGAGCGCCCCGGCATGCAGATCGCGGTGGGCGGGTGCATGGCCCAGAAGGACCGGGACACGGTGGTACGCCGGGCGCCCTGGGTGGATGCGGTGTTCGGGACCAACAATCTCGGGTCGTTGCCGGTGCTGCTGGAACGGGCCCGGATCGCCGAGCAGGCCCAGATCGAGATCAAGGAAACCCTGGAGAAGTTCCCGTCGAACCTGCCCACCCGGCGGGATTCCGCATACTCGGCCTGGGTGTCGATCTCGGTCGGCTGCAACAACACCTGCACCTTCTGTATCGTCCCGTCGCTGCGGGGCAAGGAGACCGACCGGCGCCCCGGGGACATCCTGCGGGAGATCCGGACCCTGGTCGACCAGGGCGTGCAGGAGATCACCCTGCTCGGCCAGAACGTCAACTCCTACGGGGTCGAGTTCGGCGATCGACAGGCCTTCGGCAAACTGCTGCGGGCCTGTGGCGAGATCGACGGGCTGGAGCGGGTCCGTTTCACCTCCCCGCATCCGGCCGCCTTCACCGACGACGTGATCGAGGCGATGGCGCAGACCCCGAACGTGATGCCGAACCTGCACATGCCGCTGCAGTCGGGCTCGGATCGGATCCTGCGCGAGATGCGCCGCTCCTATCGCAGCGAGAAGTTCCTCGGCATCCTCGACCGGGTCCGGGCCGCGATGCCCCGGGCAGCCATCACCACCGACATCATCGTCGGTTTTCCCGGGGAGACCGAGGAGGATTTCGCCGCGACCATGGACGTCGTGCGCGCCGCCCGGTTCAGCGGGGCGTTCACCTTCCAGTACTCGATCCGACCCGGGACGCCGGCCGCCACCATGCCGGATCAGGTGCCGCACGAGGTTGTCACCGAGCGCTATCAGCGGCTGGTGCCCTTGGTCGATGAGATCGCCTGGGCGGAGAACCGATCCCTGGTCGGCCAGCAGGTCGAAGTGCTGTTCGCCGAGTCGGAGGGGCGCAAGGACGCCGCCACCGCCCGGATGTCCGGCCGGGCCCGGGACAACCGGCTGGTGCACGTGCGGGTCCCCGAGGACCCCGCCGACCGCCCCCGGCCCGGTGACATCGCCTTCGCGCTGGTCGATCACGCCGCCCCGCACCACCTGACCGCCGACGGTGGCATCACCGGGCTGCGGCGTACCCGCGGTGGGGACGCCTGGCAGGCCCGCACCGAAGCGCCGCCGGCCCCGGCGGGGGTGTCCCTGGGCCTGCCGGCCGTGCGCGGCTGACCCGCGCCCCGGCTCACCCGGAAAACAACGAACCACCGGTCCCACGGGCCGGTGGTTCGTCAGGCTTGCGCGCGGATCAGGCCTGCTGCTCGCCCTCAGGCTGCTGCCACTGCTGCTCCTGGCCCTGCTGCTGGCCTTCCTGCTGCCACTGCTGCTCCTGGCCCTGCTGCTGGCCCTCCTGCTGCCACTGCTCCTGCGGCTGGCCCTCCTGCTGCTGACCTTCCTGCTGCCACTGCTCCTGCGGCTGCTCGGCCTGCTGCTGCTCGACCGGGGCCTCCTGGGCCGGAGCCTCGGCCTGCGGCTGGTTGCGGCTCTGATCGCCGTACTGACCCTTCAGCATGTCCTGGCCCTGGTTCACCTGACCGGCGAACTTGCCACCGGTCTTCTCATCCAGCATGTCGCCGGCCTTGTCCACGAGGCCGTCAGCCTGCTCAGCGTGCTGACCGGCCAGGTCCTTCGCCTTGTCGAAAATGCCCATGTCTGATCATTCCTTTCGGATCGGGGGTGATCGGACACCTCAATTCATATCGAACCCGGCACACTGGGTCCATGACCCCCCGGACCCTTGTTTTCGTCGGCCCCACCGCGAGCGGCAAGACCGCGCTGGCGATCCAGGTCGCCGAGGCGCTGGCCGAAACGGGGCAGCCGGCCGAGATCGTGAACGCCGATTCGATGCTGGTCTACCGGGGGATGGATATCGGTACCGCCAAGCCGAGTCCGGCCGAGCGGGCCCGCGTACGCCACCACCTGATCGACATCCTCGAGATCACCGAGACGGCCACGGTCGCTCACTTCCAGGACCTGGCGCGAGCGGCGATCGCGGACTGCCACCGGCGGGGAGTGCTGCCGATCCTGGTCGGCGGGTCGGCGCTGTACACCCGGGCCATCGTCGACCGGTTCGAGTTTCCCGGCACCGATCCCCAGGTCCGGGCGTACTGGGAGGCGGAACTGGAGCGCCGGGGCAGCGCCGAGCTGTATCGCGAACTCCAGCGGCAATCGCCGGCGGCGGCCGCGGAGATGCTGCCGGCCAACGGCCGCCGGATCGTGCGCGCCCTGGAGGTGATCCAGCTGACCGGACGCTGGGTGCCCACCCTGCCGTCGTGGGAGTACGCCCTCCCCGGCGTGGTGCAGATCGGACTGGCGCTGGACCGGGAACTGATGGACCGGCGGATCGCCGAGCGGGTGGACCGGATGTGGGCGGCGGGCCTGGTCGAGGAGGTCCGGGGCCTGGTCGCGCGGGGGTTGCGCGAGGGGCGGACCGCCTCCCGGGCCCTGGGCTACCGGCAGGTACTGGACTTCCTGGACGGCGGCTGCACCGAGGAGCAGGCCCGGGAGGCGACGGTGGCCGGGACCCGGCGCTTCGCCCGCAAGCAACTCGGCTGGTACCGCCGCGACGACCGGATCCACTGGCTCACCGCCGGACACCCGGACAATTGCGCCCGGGTGTTGCGTCTGCTGGGAGAATGACCCCATGCGCAGATGGTCGTTCGCCAAGGGACACGGCACCGAGAATGATTTCGTCATCCTGCTGGATCGCGACAACCTGGTGAATCCCACCGCCGAGGAAGTGCGCTTTCTGTGTGATCGGCGTGCCGGAATCGGCGGGGACGGTCTGCTGCGGGTGGCCTACGACACCCCCGAGTTCCCCGGTCAGTGGTTCATGGACTACCGCAACGCCGACGGCTCGATCGCCGAGATGTGCGGCAACGGGGTCCGGGTGTTCACCCTGTTCCTGCACGAGGAGGGCCTGGTCGACCGGTCGGAGTTCGCCATCGGCACCCGGGCCGGACAGCGTACGGTCACCCTGCTGCCCGACGGTCGGATCCGGGTCGGCATGGGCGTACCGACCGTCGACTCCGAACCGACCCCGGTGCGGCTGGGGGAGCGGTCCTGGGCCGCGGTCGGCGTCGACGTCGGCAACCCGCATGCGGTCTGCAACGTGGCCTCGGTCGCCGAGCTGAACCTCGTGCAGGGTCCCGAATACTCCGCCGAGCGCTTCCCCGAGGGGGTCAACGTGGAGTTCATCGAACGCGTCGGGGAGCACCATTTGCGGATGCGGGTGTTCGAGCGCGGCGTGGGGGAGACCCGGTCCTGCGGTACCGGCACCGTGGCCGCCGCTGCCGTGGCCGCGCACCAGGCCGGCGGGACCGACGAGCGGCCCTGGCGCATCGATGTGCCCGGGGGCACCGTCGAGATCGAGTTCGGCGCCGATCAGGCGTACCTGACCGGTCCGGCCGTGATCGTGGCGCGCGGCGAGGTGCTGGTGCCCTGAACAGTTCGGAAATCGCTCGCCGCCCTCGGGCCGTCGTGGAATGCTTGAGGGATCATGAGTGTTGCTGATCGATTTCCCGACTTCCCCGACGATGTCGAGGACCCGGCCGATTCCGCCGACCCGACGCAGGAGCCCGACGTCTCCCTCGAGGACCCCGAGGTGCTCGACTTCGACGGGGACCAGCAGGATCTGGCCGACCGGCTCTCCCTGCGTCGCGTCGCGGGCATGTCGACCCAGCTGGCCGACATCTCCGAGGTGGAGTACCGCGACCTGCAACTGGAGCGCGTCGTGCTGGTCGGGGTCTGGACCAGTGGGTCCCAGGCCGACGCCGACAACTCGATGACGGAGTTGAAGCAACTCGCCGAGACCGCCGGCTCGGAGGTCCTCGACGGTCTGGTCCAGCGCCGGACCCATCCGGATCCGGCCACCTTCATCGGTCGCGGCAAGGTGGATGAGGTACGCGAGGTGGTGGTGGCCACCGGCGCCGACACCGTGATCTGCGACGGTGAGTTGACCGCCGCCCAGTTGCGCAACCTGGAGGACCGGATCAAGGTCAAGGTCATCGACCGGACCATGCTGATCCTGGACATCTTCGCGCAGCACGCCAAGAGCGTGGAGGGCAAGGCCCAGGTCGAACTCGCCCAGTTGAACTACCTGAAGCAGCGCCTGCGTGGCTGGGGCGGAAACCTGTCCCGGCAGGCCGGTGGCCGGGCCGCCGGGGGCGCGGGGATCGGCGGGCGTGGTCCCGGCGAGACCAAGATCGAGACCGATCGCCGCCGGATCAATCACCGGATCTCCCAACTGCGCAGCCGGATCCGGGACATGGAATCCACCCGGTTGACCAAGCGCACCGAGCGACTGCGGCACCGGATCCCCTCGATCGCGATCGTCGGGTACACCAACGCCGGCAAATCCTCCCTGCTGAACCGCCTCACCGGAGCCGGGGTGCTGGTGGAGGACGCCCTGTTCGCCACCCTGGATCCGACCACCCGGCGCACCGAAACCGCCGACGGGCGGATCTTCACCCTCACCGACACCGTGGGCTTCGTCCGGCACCTCCCGCACGATCTGGTGGCAGCCTTCGCCTCCACGCTCGAGGAGTCCGCGGACGCCGACCTGCTGCTGCATGTGGTGGACGCCGCCGACCCGGATCCGGTCGGGCAGATCCGGGCGGTCCGCGACGTGCTCAACGACATCGACGCCGGCGGCGTACCGGAGCAGTTGGTGTTCAACAAGATCGACCGGCTGGATCCGGCACACGCCGGGGAGATCCTGCAGACCCTGCGGACCAACTATCCCGAGGCGCTGTTCGTCTCCGCGCGCACCGGCGAGGGGATCGCGCAGCTGCGCGCCCGGCTGGAGGAGCGGCTCCCGCGACCGGAGGTCGAGATCCGGGCCCTGGTCCCGTACGCCCGCGGCGACCTGCTCGACGCGATCCACCGCGCCGGGGAGTTCATCACCCAGGAGCACACCGCCGACGGGACCCGGGTCGTTGCCCGGGTGTATCCCGAGCTTGCGGCCGAATTCGAACCGTACGCCGAATAGCCCCGCGCGGCCCCAATTCTGGGGGCAGCCATCCGCGAATAGTTGTTTGTGTCACGCAATTAGTTGCGCGTAGCATTTAGTTGCACTCAGCAACCAATTCGGAGGTGATCCATGAACCAGGCCAGCGGCGCCGACCCAGCGGCGGATCCGTACGCCGGAGATCGGTTCCGGTCGCTGCATCAGGAACTGATCCGGTTCCAGCGCTCGGTGCATCTGGCCAAGCAGAGCTTCGGCACGGCCCTGCCCGACAACGGGGTCGCGGTGCTGGCCCAGCTGACCAAGCGGGGCCCGATGCGCTCCTCCGACCTGGCCGGGTGTACCGCGCTGGACCCGTCCACCGTCTCGCGGCAGGTCGACAGCCTGGTGCGGACCGGCGCGATCGTGCGTACCGCCGACCCCAGCGACGGTCGGGCGACCCTGTTGGAGATCACCCCGGCCGGCCGGGAGAAGTTCGCCGCCCACACCGGTCAGATCGCCGCGCTGCTCACCGAACTGCTCGGGGGCTGGACCTCAGAGCAGGTCGAGGCCCTCATCACATCCCTCAGTCATCTCAACGACGACCTGACCCGACTTCCCGATCTGCTGCAGGAATTGCGCGATTCGGGCACCATCACTCACCGCTGACCCCGGCCAGCTCGTCCCAGGAGATTCTTGTGTCCGCATCCGCCACCGGCTCGACCGTCGAGGACGAGCGCGAATATCCGCCGCACGATCAGGTGCTCAAGATCCTGATCGGCCTGCTGCTGGGCATGTTCCTGGCCGCCCTGGACCAGAACATCGTCGCCACCGCGATCCGCACGATCGCCGACGACCTCGGCGGCCTGTCCCAGCAGGCCTGGGTGACCACGGCGTACCTGATCACCTCGACCATCGCCACCCCGCTGTACGGGAAGCTGTCCGACATCTACGGGCGCCGCCGCTTCTTCATCGCCGCGATCACCATCTTCGTGATCGGCTCGATGCTGTGCACGCTGTCCCAGTCGATGTACATGCTGGCCGCGTTCCGGGCGATCCAGGGGATCGGCGCCGGCGGCCTGATGTCGCTGGCGATGGCGATCATCGGGGACATCGTCGCACCCCGGGACCGGGCCCGGTACCAGGGCTTCTTCCTGGCCGTCTTCGGCACCTCCAGTGTGCTGGGCCCGCTGATCGGCGGATTCTTCGCCCAGACCGACTCCATCCTCGGGGTGACGGGCTGGCGCTGGGTCTTCCTGATCAACGTGCCGATCGGCATCGTCGCCCTGCTCGTGGTGTGGCGCAACCTGCACGTGAACCAGGAGCGGGTCAACCACCGCATCGACTGGGCCGGTGCGGTGACGCTGATGATCACCCTGGTCCCGCTGCTGATCGTGGCCGAACAGGGCCGGGAGTGGGGCTGGGCCTCCGCGCCGGCGGTGCTCTGCTACGTCATCGGCGCCCTCGGACTGGCCGCCTTCCTGGTCGCCGAACGGCGGGCCGGGGTGGAGGCGCTGCTGCCGATGCGGCTGTTCACCAACTCCGCGATCCGCATCCCGCTGGTCCTCGGCTTCCTGGTCGGCGTGGGCATGTTCGGCGCCATCGTGGTGCTGCCGCTGTGGATGCAGATCGTGCACGGGGCCACCCCGATCGAATCCGGCCTGCTGATGCTGCCGCTCACCCTCGGCATCATGATCTTCTCGATCGTGTCCGGCCAGCTGATTTCGCGGACCGGGCACTACAAGATCTACCCGATCATCGGTACCGGGCTGATGACCCTGGGTGCGTTCTGGCTGTCCCGGATGGAGGTGAACACCAGTCAGCTGTGGCTGTCGCTGGCCATGTTCGTGTTCGGCCTGGGCCTGGGCGGCTGCATGCAGCCGCTGACCCTGGCGGTGCAGAATGCCGCCGATCGCGGCGACATGGGCATCGCGACCTCCGCGGCGACCTTCTTCCGCCAGATGGGCGGCACCATCGGGGTGGCAGTCTTCCTCTCGGTGCTGTTCTCCAGCCTGCCGGACAAGATCGCGGGCGCCTTCACCGCGGCGGTGGGGACGCCGGAGTTCCAGGCGGCGCTGCACGATCCGGCGGTGCTGGCCAATCCGGCGAACCGGACGCTCATCCAGTCGCTGAGCTCCGGCTCCGGGGTCGGCAGCAACGTGCTGAACGACTCGGCGTTCCTGTCGCAGCTGGATCCGCGGCTGGCCCACCCCTTCCTGGTCGGCTTCGCCGATTCGATGAGCCTGGTCCTCACCGTTGCCACCGTGATCCTCGCGATCACCTTCGTGCTGATGTGGTTCATGCCGGAACGGGTACTGAAGACCGGACGCACCCGCGGTGAGGCCGTGGAAATCCAGGGGTGAGCGGCTAAGGTGTGCCGGTGACCAGCCTGCCCAGCCATCGTGACGTCCTTGCGGCAGCGATCGCCGAGATCGGCGGGAGTCCGCGCGAGGGGCAGCAGCAGATGGCCGACGCCGTGGCCACCGCGATGGACACCGGTCAGCACCAGCTGATCCAGGCCGGCACCGGCACCGGCAAGTCCCTGGGCTACCTGGCCCCGGCGCTGATCCGGGCGGTCCAGCACCCGCAGGAGCGCATCGTGGTCGCCACCGCGACCCTGGCGCTGCAGGCCCAGCTGGCGCACAAGGACATCCCGGCGGCCCTGGATGCGGTCGAGGAGGTCACCGGGCAGCGGCCCCGGGCCGAGATCCTCAAGGGTCGCAGCAACTACGCCTGTCTGCTCCGGATCCGCGACCAGGTGGCCGAGCAGGAGACGTTGTGGGGGCCGGCGCCGGCGCAGCCGGCCGCACCCGCTGCCGCGACCGGGGCGGGGGAGGCGGATTCGGCCCTCGGAGCGGAGGTACTGGCGCTGCGCACGTGGGCGGAGAGCCAGGCGAGCGAGGGCGGCCTCGCCGACCGGGACGACGCCCCGCCGCACGGGCAACGGGCCTGGAGCCAGGTCTCGGTCCCGGTCCGCGAATGCCTGGGGGCCCAGCGGTGCCCCTACGGGCAGGAATGCTTCGTGGAGGCGTCGCGGGACCGGGCGCGGCTGGCGGATCTGGTGGTCACCAATCATGCGCTGCTCGCGATCGACGCGATGCACGGTCACACCGCGCTGCCCGAGCACGACACCGTGATCATCGACGAGGCCCATGAGCTGATCTCGCGGGTCACCGGAGCCGCCTCGGCCGAGTTGTCGCCGATGATGGTGGAGCGGGTCGCCCGGCGGGCGATGGGCTGGCTCGAGGACGATGTCGCGCTGGACTTTCTCGAGGCCGGCGACGTGCTCCGGGTGGCCCTGGACAACGCGCCGCTGGCCCGGGTCACCGAGCACGATTCCGAGCCGGTACGCGCCTTCGAACAGCTCCGCGACATCGCCCGGCGCGCGGTGACGGGACTCAGCGACAAGGTGCACAAGGACGAGGACCCCGAACGGCGGCAGGCCGGGGCCGCGGTCCAGGAGATCTTCGATGTCGCCGAACGCCTCGCCGGGCTGGCGGACCTGGACGTGGTCTACATCGCCGAACGCGAACGCGCCGGGCGTGAGGTGCGGGTCTCGCCGTTGAGCGTGGCCGGCCTGATGCGCGAACACGTGCTCGGCAACGCGACCACCGTGCTCACCTCCGCCACGTTGCAGTTGGGTGGGGACTTCGGCGCGGTGGCCGGCTCGGTCGGGCTGCGCCGCGACGAGCAGGCCGACCGGGCGCCGCAGGAACGGGTCGAGCCGGGCGCGGTGAGCTGGCGGGGTCTGGATGTCGGTTCCCCGTTCGACTACGGCAAGCAGGGCATCTGCTATGTCGCCCGGCACCTGCCGCCGCCGGGTCGCGACGGCATCGCGGCGGCCACCCTGGCCGAGATCACCGAGCTCGTCTCGGCCGCGGGCGGGCGTACGCTCGGCCTGTTCGCCTCCCAGCGCTCGGCCCAGGCGGCTGCCGAGCACGTCCGCGCGGAACTGCCGGAGCTCAGCGTGCTGTGCCAGGGCGAGGCCCAACTTCCCGAACTGACCAAGCGCTTCATCGCCGAGCCGAGCACCAGCCTGTTCGGGACGCTATCGCTGTGGCAGGGCGTGGACGTGCCGGGGGAGACCTGCCAACTGGTGATCATCGACAAGATTCCCTTCCCGCGTCCCGACGACCCGCTGCTGCAGGCCCGGCAGCAGGCGGTGGCCGAAGCCGGCGGCAACGGCTTCATGAGCGTCGCGGCGACCCATGCCGCGCTGCTGCTGGCCCAGGGAGCCGGCCGGCTGATCCGCCGGCACACCGACCGGGGCGTGGTCGCAGTGCTGGATCCGCGCCTGGTCACCGCCCGGTACGGCGGATTCCTGCGGGCCTCGATGCCCGCCATGTGGATGACCACCGACCATGCGGTGGCGATCTCGGCGTTGCGCCGGCTGATCGGCGCGGTCGGCTGACCCACTCGGGCGTCCCCGCGGGGCGTGCCCAGCTCATGGACCGGGCCGCCGACCCGTTCAGATCCGCCGCAGAACCGTGACGACCTTGCCCAGGATGCGGGCGTCGTTGCCGTCGATCGGGTCGTAGTTCGGGTTGTGCGGGAGCAACCACACCTGCCCCGCGGTGCGCTTGAAGGTCTTGACCGTCGCTTCGTCGTCCAACAGGGCGGCCACGATGTCGCCGTTCTCGGCATCGGGCTGCTGGCGGACCACGACCCAGTCGCCGTCGCAGATGGCTGCCTCGATCATCGAGTCGCCGCGCACCTCGAGCAGGAACAGGGTCCCCTCGCCGACCAACTGCTTGGGCAGCGCGAAGACGTCCTCCACCTGCTGCTCGGCCAGAATCGGCCCACCGGCGGCGATCCGACCCAGCACCGGGACATGCACCGGCGCGGGCAACCGCTCCGCGTCGTCGCTGGGCAACGGGCTGTCCGCAGCGGTCGCGGTATGGGTGCTGTCGGGCAGCAGGACCTCCAGGGCGCGCGGACGGTTCGGATCCCGTCGCAGGAATCCCTTCTGCTCGAGGACCCGGAGCTGGTGCGCCACCGACGAGGAGGACGCCAGCCCCACGGCCTGGCCCATCTCGCGGATGCTGGGCGGGTAGCCCCGGCCCTCGACGCTCTCCCGAACCACCTCCAGAATCCTTCGTTGCCGCGGGGTCAGGCCGCTCGGGTCGGGCGGACCGTCGGGCAGGGACAGCACCGTGGCCTCTCCGCGGGCGTGCTCGCTGGCCGCGGAGGCGGCCGCCAACTGGGCCGCCACATCTTCCTTGCGGGGTCGACCGCGGCGGCGGGCAGGTCGGGTCGGGGAATCCTCGGGGGCGGGGTCGCTGGTCGCGGAGGAGGGGGGTGGGGTACCGATCTCATCTGCCATGGCAACACCCTAGAGCCTGCCTCCGACAGATTCAAACATCTGTTCGACGTGTCGGTCGAGAATTCAGGGGCGGGACGGCGACGTGCAAAAAGTGTCAGTGGCGTGCTGTTGGCTCACGGGTGTCGGCAATCCGTCCGGCGACGGACTTGCGATTCGGTCTTGCGTTCGATTCGGAAGTTCGGTAGACATGTCGTATCGAACACGCGTTCGATCCGGCGGTGGCTCCGGTCACGGTCCACGAACACCCAGGAGGATTCCATGAGCGCAGTACTGACCAGCAGGCCGATCGTCCGCACCGACGTGGCTGTTGTGGGGTCGTGCACCGGGCGGGACCGGCGGTCCCGGGAGCTGCGTCCGGTCCGAGACGCACGGGTGACCCGGGAGCTGCGGGCGACCCGCGCCTCCGCCGACCCGGTCCGCCGGAGCTCGGCTCCGCGGGTGGCCACGGCCGCGGCCGGGTGTCGGGTGCAGCGCCCGGTGCGTCCGGTGGCCGTGGCGGCGGAGGCCGCCGGCCCCTCGGAGTTGTCGCTGAAGCTGATCCTGGGCACCTTCGCGCTGCTGGTGATCGTCGGGGTCTTCTGTGTGGTCTCGACCGCGCTGCAGGTGACTGCCGACCCGGGGGAGCAGGGTGCCCCCGCGCTCGGTGCGGGGACTGCGCCCGTGGCCGGCGTGATTGCCGGCGCGGGCACAATGGCAGGGTGACCCCTGCGCCCGATCCCACCGCGGTGGCCCTGACCCGCGGACTGGCGCGGCTGGGGTGGTTGAGCCTGTTCGGGGGCACCTGTGTGCTGGCAGGCGGGGTCTATGCGGTGACCGGCCACGGGATTCCGTGCCCGGTGCTGCATCTGACCGGGCTGTTGTGCCCGGTCTGCGGTTCGTCCCGGATGGGGGTTGCGCTGCTCCACGGTGATGTGGCGGCGGCCTGGGCGTGGAACCCCTTCATGCTGCTGCTCGCCGCGGCGTTGGCGGCGCTGTACGGGTGGACCCTGATCCGCGTGCTGCAGCGGCGCCCCGCGAATCTCCCCGGAGTGCTGGGAGAGCTCGATCGTCGGCCGACCTGGCAGGTCCTCCTCGGCGTGGTCCTGATCGGTGTCGTGTTCGCCGTCGGGCGCAACCTGCTGCGCTGAGTGGGCGCCACCGCGGCGGACCCGGTTCGGCCGCCCCCGGCCGCGGTGAATCCCTGCGGTAGTCGGGCCGCGCCCCTGGATGGCCCGGGGGGCCTGCTGTGCCCGAGTGAACGCCGGCGGCGCCGGCGAACTGCTGCCCCGGTCCCGGCGGGTCGGGCCGTGGTCCCCGCAAAGTCAGGGCAGGGGTCGGTTCGGCCGCGCCCGGTGTGCCTCTTGATCTTGTGGTTGCAGAGTCCTAAGCTACCCATATCTAGTAGTTACACCTATGTGTTTCATCCACAGGTTGTGGTCACTCATCAACAGGATGTGCACAGGCCGATCACAGGGTTATCCCCAGAATTGCCCACACTCGCCGGGCGGATCGGCCTCGGACAGGCTCGAAGGAGGGGTTTATGCACTGCCCGTACTGCCGTCACGCCGACTCCCGGGTCCTCGACTCCCGCGCGGTGGAGGACGGCTGCGCGATCCGTCGGCGGCGGCAATGCCTCGCCTGCGAGCGCCGGTTCACCACCGTCGAGCAGATCCAGTTGATGGTCGTCAAGCGTTCCGGAGTGGCCGAGCCGTTCAATCGCGACAAGGTGATCAACGGCGTACGCAAGGCCTGCAAGGGTCGCCCGGTCACCGAGGAGCAGTTGGCTCGGCTCGGGCAGATCGTGGAAGCCGACCTGCGTGCCTCCGGGATGTCCGAGATCCCCGCCGACGAGATCGGGGTGGTCATCCTCGGGCCGCTGCGGGAACTCGACCAGGTGGCGTACCTGCGCTTCGCCAGTGTCTATCGCCAGTTCGAGTCGGTCGAGGACTTCGAATCCGAGATTCGCACCCTGCGGGAGAATCCGCACCACCTCAGTGAACAAGCTCCGCTGATCACGCTGCCGCGGCCACGTCCGGCCGGTCGGAACGCAGCGAAGAACCCCAGAGCCACCACGTCGCAGGCCTGACCGCCGGGCGCATCACCCCATTCACCCGCCAACTATCAGCAGATCGGAAGGCCCCGTCATGACTGAAACTGCCCGTTCATCCGCGCGCAAGCCCCGTGCCAAGGGGCTGAAGATCGACCGCGTGTTCACCACCGCCGGCGTCCACCCCTACGACGAGGTCACCTGGGAGCGGCGCGATGTCGTCCAGACCAACTGGAAGACCGGCGAGACCGTCTTCGAACAGCGCGGGGTGGAGTTTCCCGAGGACTGGTCGCTGAACGCGACCACCATCGTGACCAGCAAGTACTTCCGCGGTGCGCTGGGCACCGATGCCCGGGAATCCAGCCTGCGCCAGCTGATCGACCGGGTCGTCGGCAAGTACCGCGACGCCGGTGAGGAGTACGGCTACTTCGCGACCACCGCCGACGCCGACATCTTCGCCGCCGAGCTCACCTGGATGCTGCTGCACCAGGTCTTCTCCTTCAACTCCCCGGTCTGGTTCAACGTCGGCACCCCGTCGCCGCAGCAGGTCAGCGCCTGCTTCATCCTGTCGGTCGACGACTCGATGGAGTCGATCCTGAACTGGTACCGCGAAGAGGGCTTCATCTTCAAGGGCGGCTCGGGCGCCGGGCTGAACCTGTCCCGGATCCGGTCGTCGAAGGAACTGCTGTCCTCCGGCGGCACCGCGTCCGGCCCGGTGTCGTTCATGCGTGGCGCCGACGCCTCGGCGGGCACGATCAAGTCCGGTGGGGCCACCCGCCGGGCCGCCAAGATGGTCGTGCTGGATGTGGATCACCCCGACATCGAGGAGTTCATCGAGACCAAGGCGCGCGAGGAGGACAAGATCCGCGCCCTGCGGGACGCAGGCTTCGACATGGACCTGGGCGGCAAGGACATCACCTCGGTGCAGTACCAGAACGCCAACAACTCCGTGCGGGTCACCGATGAGTTCATGAACGCCGTCGAGGACGGCACCGACTTCGCGCTGCGTTCGCGCACCGACAACTCGGTGATCGAGCGGATCGATGCCGCCGACCTGTTCACCAAGATGGCGAAGGCCGCCTGGGAGTGCGCCGATCCCGGCATCCAGTACGACGACACGATCAACGACTGGCACACCAACCCCGAGTCCGGACGGATCACCGCGTCCAACCCGTGCTCGGAGTACATGTCGCTGGACAACTCCTCGTGCAACCTGGCCAGCCTCAACCTGCTGAAGTTCCTCAACGACGACGGCTCCTTCGATGTCGAGACCTTCGCCAAGGCCGTGGAGTTCATCATCACCGCGATGGACATCTCCATCTGCTTCGCCGATTTCCCGACCGAGGCCATCGGCCGGACCACCCGCGACTACCGGCAGCTCGGCATCGGGTACGCCAACCTGGGGGCGCTGCTGATGGCCACCGGGCACGGCTACGACTCCGAGGGAGGCCGGGCCGTGGCCGCGGCGATCACCTCGCTGATGACCGCAACGGCGTACCGTCGCTCGGCCGAGCTGGCCGCCGTGGTGGGTCCGTACGCCGGGTACGCCCGTAACGCCGACGCGCACAAGCGGGTGATGCGCAAGCATCAGGCGGCCAACGACGCCCTGCGGCCGCTGTCGGCGATGGACACCCCGATCCGCGACGCGGCGACCAAGGAATGGGACCAGGTCATCGCACTGGGCGGCAGCAACGGCTTCCGCAACGCCCAGGCCTCGCTGCTCGCCCCGACCGGCACCATCGGCTTCATGATGGACTGCGACACCACCGGCATCGAGCCGGACTTCTCGCTGGTCAAGTTCAAGAAGCTGGTCGGCGGCGGCTCGATGCAGATCGTCAACCAGACCATTCCGCGCGCGCTGGCCCGGCTCGGGTACGCCGCGGAGACCGTCGAGGCGATCGTGGAATACATCGCCGAGCACGGTCACGTGATCGATGCGCCCGGGCTGAAGTCCGAGCACTACGAGGTCTTCGACACCGCGATGGGCGAGCGCGCGATCAAGCCGATGGGGCACGTCCGGATGATGGCCGCGGTCCAGCCGTTCCTGTCCGGCGCGATCTCCAAGACCGTCAACCTGCCCGAGAGCGCCACCGTGGAGGACATCGCCGATGTCTACCTGCAGGGCTGGAAGCTCGGGCTGAAGGCGCTGGCGGTCTACCGCGACAACTGCAAGGTCGGTCAGCCGCTGTCGGACGGCAAGAAGAAGAAGGAGGAGGTCAAGGCCGCGGCGCCGGCTCCGGTGGTGGAGTACAAGCCGCGCCGCAAGCGGCTGCCGAAGTCGCGTCCCTCGCAGACCACCTCCTTCACCGTGGGCGGAGCCGAGGGCTACCTGACCGCCGGCTCCTACAACGACGGCGGGCTGGGCGAGGTCTTCATCAAGCTCGGCAAGCAGGGCTCGACCCTGGCCGGGGTGATGGATGCGTTCTCCATCGCTCTGTCGATCGCGCTGCAGTACGGGGTGCCGCTGGAGACCTACGTCCAGAAGTTCACCAACATGAAGTTCGAGCCGGCCGGGATGACCGACGATCCGGACATCCGGATGGCTCAGTCGCTGATCGACTACATCTTCCGCCGCCTGGCGCTGGACTACCTGTCCTTCGACGAGCGGGCCGATCTGGGGATCTACACCGCCACCGAGCGGGCGCACTACGTCCAGACCGGGTCCTACCGGCCGGAGGAGGAGGAACCGCTGCCGCTGGAGGGTGACTTCGCCGATCCGGAAGCCGCCGATCCGGAGCAGGAGGCGCTGCCGACTCCCCGGGTGGTCCGGACCGAGACCGCGACGCCGGCCCAGTCCGCCGGGAGCAAGCCGGTCACCGACCGGCCGGTTGCCGGCAAGGTGGGCGCCCGCCCGGTCGGGGAGGCCCACACCACCGCCGAACTGCTCGAATCGCTGACCGGGGGCACGGTCGATGCCCCGCTGTGCCTCACCTGCGGCACCAAGATGCGGCCCTCGGGCTCGTGCTACGTCTGCGAGGGCTGTGGCTCGACCAGCGGCTGCAGCTGAGCCGTACCGGAACCGAAACGCCGAGGGGGCGGAGCAGCAGCTCCGCCCCCTCGGCGTTCGGGCAGGTGGATCAGGATCGCTCAGCTGAACGAGATCTGGATCTGCTCCTTCGAGATATCCCCGGTCGCCACCAGGTACTTGGTCGTCGAGCTCAGGGTCAGCGGGGCGCCCGTCGAGGACTGCGCGGTGCCGGTGAACTGAACGCTCATCCCGATGCGAGCCTGAGTGCCGGTCGACAGACGTGCCGTGGCGCCGTCCAGCGGGTTGTTGTTCAGCTTGAGCCGGACCGATCCCGGCTTGATCGTGCCGCCGGAGTAGTTGAGGCTGATCCACGGGCAGTCGGCCGGCTTCGGGTCGTTGGTGGCCAGGCACTTGTCCACCGCTGCCTTCGCCGCGTCGGTGAAGTCCTTGGCACCCTGATCGGTCAGCTTGGCCCGCGCGTAGAACGAATCGCTGCGTCCCGGACCCTCGATGGTGATCTTGGTCTCCTCGTAGGTCATCCGGTTGTTCGGCGGGCTCACCTCATACACGCCGGGCAGGGCCTGGGTGGTGTCGGTGACGTCCACCCCAAAGATCTTCACCGGGCCGTTGGAGACGGCGACGGTTCCGGTGGTCTCATCGAGCTTCCACTGGCCGTTCACGTTGATCACCGAGAAGTACACATTCTGCGGGGTCCCGGCGATGGTGTAGGAGGCCTGGATGTTGGTCTTGGTGTAGCCGCCGGACGCATCGGCGGTCACATAGGTCGGCTCGGCCACGTACGGCTGGGTGATGGTGCCCTGCTTGGCGGCCTGCTGGTACACCTCGGGGGTCAGCAGCGGGCCCTCCAGCTTCTGCCGGCTGTAGCTGAGCGCCTTGGTGGCGTCCCCGGCCACCAGCGCATCGAGATAGCCCTTGACCGCGGCGGTCGAGTCGGTGATGGCCGCCCGCTCGGCGTTCTTCTTCTCCTCCTCGGCCCGACGCTCGGCAGCGATCCTGCCGTTGACCTGCACCACCACGACGATCACCGCGATGATGACCAGCGCCACGACCCCGCCCAGGACACCCAGGATGATCTTGGTGGTGTTGTTCTTCTTCTTCGGCTGACCCGGGCCACCGGGCCCCATCCGGGGGCCGCCGGGGCCGCCGGCCAGGCCGCTGGGCTCGAGGTATCCCGAGTTCGGCCCCGACGGCCGTCCGCCCTGCGGTCCGACCGGACCCGGGCCGGGGAATTGGCCGCCGGATGATCCCTGCGGTCCGAAGCTCCCGGGTGATCCCTGCGGTCCGAAACTCCCGGGGCCCTGAGGTCCCTGGGGTCCCTGGGGTCCCTGGGGTCCCTGCGCTCCGAGCGGCCCCTGCGGCCCCTGCGGCCCGGGAGGTCCCTGCTGGTAGCCGCCGTTGGGTGGCTGGGACATATCGATCACCTTCCATGTGCCTGTGGTCCTGCTGCGCCTCCGGGACTGGCGGAGACATAAATCGACCCGGCCATTGTCCAACGCAGCAGGGCAATTTGCCGACTCTGCCGCGAGGAGGATCTCGCTGAGGCGGTACGCCGGGCGAAATTCCGCGCCGGGCGCGCTAGGTTTCAGGAGGAACCAACCACAAGGAGTGGGAATGCCGGAGTACGAGGACTTCGACCTGGATCGGAGCACCGCCGAAGCCTGGGACAGCTTCCAGGGGCGCCTGGCCGAGGTCCTGTCGGTCATGGACGACACCGCCGATCTGACCATCGGGTCGGTGGCCAGCAGCAGTGAGACCGTCCCGTTCGTCCGGTTCAGCTCGATCTCCCGCGACATGCTCCGGGCCGAGGCGGCCTCCAACGGCGTCCTGGCCGACGCCTACCAGCTGACCGCCGCCCAGTTGGCGGCCCTGGAGGCGGCCGGGTGGCAACCGCCCACCGCGGAAGGGCCCCGAGCCACGCCCAACTTCAGCCTGGAGTGCTCCCAGGAGAACACCGCCGAACTGGCGCGGCAGGCCGTCACGGTGCTGCGCGACATCTACGGCATCCAACATCCGATCTTTTTGGCCCCGGACCAGTTGGCGGAGATTCTGCAGCCGCGCGAGGTTCCCCTGACCGGGACCACCGAGTTCGATCCCGAGGATGTGGTCGCCACCATTCCGGTGAATCGGGAGCATCTGGACGACATGATCACCGCCGAGCTCACCGAGATGTTCGGCCATGAGCCGATGCGCGATGCCGAGGGCGACTTCGCCATCCGGGTCGGCTCGACCATGCTGTTCCTGCGGACCTCCGCCGATCATCGGGAGATCGTGGTGTTCTCCTCCCTGGTCCACGACATCGACGGACGCTCCCGAGCCATGGAGGTGCTGTCGGACCTGAATGCCGAAGTCCGGCTGGTCAAGTTCCAGCTGATCCGCGACCGGGTCTTCGTGACCACCTCGGTGTTCGCTCATCCGTTCGTTCCGGCCCACCTGCATCAGGCCGTTCGGCTCCTCAGCGAGGTCGCCGACGGGATCGACGACGATCTCGCCGCGAAGTTGCGAGGGCGCACCACATTTGAGGGCAACCTGTAACTCCAGTGCCGTTCCACAAGCAGGAACACCATTCTGGTATGTGGACGATCAGCGGCTAGAGTTTTCTCAGTGAACACTGGTTCACCTACGCCGGGTCGGTACCGGCGCAGAGAGCTTGCAAGGACGCAGACACGGCTTGCAACGACGCGAGACAGGGGGAGCGATGGAACTACCCGAGACCGCCCTTGCCGGCGCACTTCCCGCCGGTGTACTTCCGGCCGACGACCCGTTGGCCGGCGATCCCGCCTTCGCCGAACTCAGCGTGGCCGAGTGCTATCGCCTGTTGGACACCCATCAGATCGGCCGGGTCGCCTGGGCCAGCCGACGCGGGCAACTGATCCTGCCGGTGGCCTACATCGTGTGCGACGGCACCATCGTGTTCCGGACCACTGCCACCACCATTCTCGCCGAGCTGACCCACGGCGCCCGCGTTGCCTTCGAGGTGGACTCGATGGACCTGGCGGGCCACACCGGCTGGAGCGTCCTGGTGCGCGGCCAGGCCCATGCCCCGCGTACGCCCGATCGGCTCGTCGAACTGTGGTCGAAGAACCTGCCGCAGCCCTGGGCGCCGGGCCCCCGCAGCGTGGTCATCGAGATCGAGCCCGCCGAGATCACCGGGCGATTCGTCAGCGAACTCGCCTGATCCGCCGCATTCTCGCGCAGGCCAGGGAATAAGCTGGGGATATCAGCAAGGTGAGGAGCAGACATGAGTGGGGACGGATCCCTTCCGGTACTAGTAGGTGTTGACGGCTCCGAGGACGGGCTGCGCGCGGTGGCGTACGGCGCCCGGATGGCGATGGCCGTGGGTGCAGACCTGCAGCTGGTCCACGCGGTGGACGATGCGGTGCTGGCCGGTGCCTGGGGCATCGTCTATGACCCGGTGCTGCTGCAGGAGTCCGGCAAGGAGGCCATCGACGAGGCACGCGCCCACGCCCTCAAGATCGGGATCGATCCGGACCGGGTGAGCACCAGCATCGAGATGGGGAATCCGCAGGCGGTGCTGACCAAGCTGTCCGAGCGGGCGCAGGCCCTGGTCGTCGGGCGACGTGCCCTGAGCGGGCTGGAGCGGTTGTTCGTCGGTTCCACCAGCTTCGGCCTGGCCAACACTTCGTACTGCCCGGTGATCATGGTCTCCGCGGCGACCCACCCGGCCCACACCGGTGACAAGGGCCTGATCGGGGTCGGAGTCGACTTCAACGAGCGCTCCATCCCTGCCCTGGAGTACGGCTTCCAGACGGCCAAGCAGCGCAGTTCCCGGCTGCTGGTCGTGCATGCCTTCGAACTGCAGTCCAACCGGCCCGACCGCGCCGCGCGGGAAAAGGCCGTGCACGAGGCGGCGGAGAAGTTCCTGCAGCCGCACCTGGAGGAACTGCGCGCGAAGTACCCCGAAGTCGAGGTGCAGGTCGAGATCGTGCCCAACCACCCGGTGCCCGAGCTGACCGCGCGTACCAGCACCGTCGATCTGCTGGTGCTCGGCGTGCATGGTGGCCTGCCGGGCTTCGGTCCCGGGGGCACGGTCCGCGCCGTGATGGCGCACAGTGACTCGCCGGTGGCCCTGGTCCGGCTGAAGAAGCATCACGAGGGCGACCGCTGAGCCGTTCCACCCGACCGGCCGCGAAACCCCCGCGGCTGGAGTTTCCCCCCGAATTGCCGATCTCGGCCTGGGTCGATGAGATCCGGGCCGAGATCGCCGCCCACCAGGTGATCGTGGTCGCCGGCGAGACCGGCTCGGGCAAGACGACCCAATTGCCGAAGATCTGCCTGACCGCCGGCCTGCAGCGGATCGGCCACACCCAGCCGCGGCGGCTGGCCGCGCGCAGCGTGGCCGAGCGGATCGCCGAGGAACTGGACACCCCGCTCGGGGAGTTGGTCGGTTTCCAGGTCCGCTTCACCCGGAAGGCGTCCGCCCAGACCCGGCTGAAGCTGATGACCGACGGCGTCCTGCTGGCCGAACTCACCCACGACCCGGACCTGCGCCGCTACGACTGCATCATCATCGACGAGGCCCACGAGCGTTCGCTCAACATCGATTTCCTGCTCGGCTACCTGAAGCAGTTGCTGCCGCGGCGCCCCGATCTCAAGGTGATCGTCACCTCGGCCACCATCGATACCGCTCGCTTCGCCGAACACTTCGCCGATGCCGCGGGCACACCCGCGCCGATCATCGAGGTGTCGGGGCGTACGTTCCCGGTGGAGGTGCGCTATCGCCCGCTCGAGCCCGCCGAGGTCCCGGACGCGCCGACGGCCGCGCGGGCCGATCCGCGGGACCAGATCGACGGCATCTGTGACGCGGTCAGCGAACTGCGCCGGGAGGGCAGCGGCGACATTCTGGTCTTCCTGTCCGGCGAGCGAGAGATCCGCGACACCGCCGACGCGCTCACCGCGATGGACCTGCGGTTCACCGAGATCGTCCCCCTGTACGCCCGACTGTCGGCCGCCGAACAGCACCGGGTGTTCAGCCCGCACACCGGGACCCGGATCGTGCTGGCCACCAACGTCGCCGAGACCTCGATCACCGTCCCCGGAATCCGGTATGTGATCGACCCGGGGACCGCTCGGATCTCGCGCTACTCGACCCGCACGAAGGTCCAGCGGCTGCCGATCGAGCCGATCTCCCAGGCCAGCGCGAACCAGCGCGCCGGTCGCTGCGGGCGTGTGGCCCCGGGCATCTGCATCCGGTTGTACGCCGAGGACGACTTCACCACCCGGCCCGAGTTCACCGAACCGGAGATCCTGCGCACCAACCTCGCCTCGGTGATCCTGCAGATGACCGATATCGGGCTCGGGGACATCGCCGCCTTCCCGTTCGTCGAGCCCCCGGACTCGACCCAGGTCACCGACGGGATCCGGCTGCTCACCGAACTCGGCGCCCTGCAGCCGGATCGCCCGCGGACCGAACCGGCGCTGACCCGGATCGGGCACCGCCTCTCCCGGATCCCGCTGGATCCGCGGCTGGGCCGGATGCTGCTGGAGGCCGAAACCCAGGGCTGCCTCGCCGAGGTCAGCGTGATCGTCGCCGGGATGACGGTGCAGGATCCGCGGGAGCGCCCGACCGAACATCGCGAAGCGGCCGATGCGGCCCACCGGCGGTTCTGGGCGGCGTTGCCGGAGTCGCCCGACGCCGAACCCGCGCCCCCGGACCGCTCGGACTTCCTGGCCTATCTGCGGATGTGGCAGTACCTGAAGCAGCAACGCGCCGCCCTGTCGGGCAACGCGTTCCGGCGGCTGTGCCGGGCGGAGTACCTCAACTTCCTGCGGATCCGGGAATGGCAGGACCTGAACCAGCAACTGCGGGAGATCTGTGCGGATCTGAAGCTGACCCGCAACCAGCAGCCGGCACCGGCCGATCGGGTCCATGTGGCGATCCTGTCCGGCCTGCTCTCCCAGATCGGGCTGGGCGAGGTGACCGAGCCCAAGAAGCAGGGGGCCGGCACCCGTCGCCGGGCCCGGCCCGGCCCGCGGGAGTATCTGGGAGCCCGGGGTGCGAAGTTCGCGATCAACCCCGGTTCCTCGATCGCCAAGAAGTCCCCGGATCTGGTGATGGCCGCCGAACTGGTCGAAACGACCCGGTTGTGGGCGCGGACCGCCGCGGGGATCGAGGCCGGCTGGGTCGAGGAGGTCGGCGGCCACCTGATCAAACGCACCTACTCCGAGCCGCATTGGTCCCAGCGCAGCGGCACCGTCCAGGCGTACGAGCGGCTGACCCTGCTGGGCGTCCCGATCGTGGCGAACCGGGCGGTCGACTACGCCCGGATCAACCCGGTCGAGGCCCGGGAGATCTTCCTGCGCTCGGCGCTGGTGGAGGGGCAGTGGCACACCCGGCACCACTTCTTCGCCCGCAACCAGCGGACCAGGGCCGAGGCGGAGGAACTGGCCGACCGGTCCCGGCGCCGCGACCTGATGGTCGACGACGAGACCATCTACGCCTTCTACGACGCCCGGGTGCCCGGCGACATCACCTCCCAGCGCCAGTTCGACACCTGGTGGCGCAAGAAGCGCCAGGAGGCCGATGACTACCTCGATCTGAAACTCAGCGATCTGGTCAGCGAGGACGGCGCGATCGCCGATGAGTTCCCCGACACCTGGACCGTCGCCGGCCATGACCTCCCGGTGAACTACATCTTCGATCCCGGCTCGGGCCACGACGGCGCCACAGTGTCGATCCGGATCGGGATCCTGAACCAGATCCCGGCCGAGCCGTTCACCTGGCAGGTCCCCGGGCTGCGTACCGATCTGGCGACCGAACTGATCCGCGGCCTGCCGAAAGCGATCCGGACAAACTTCGTGCCGGCGCCCGACCATGCCCGCAAGGCGCTGGCCCGGTTGGCCGAGCATCCGGTCGACCCGGAACGGACCGCCTTCCCGGCGGCGCTCGGGGCCGCGCTGACCGATCTCACCGGGGTCGTGATCCCCGCCGACGCCTGGCACCCGGAGACCCTCGATCCGCATCTGCGGGTTCGCTTCGAGATCCTCGACGGGGACCGGCCGGCCCGGATCGGGGAGGACCTGGCCGAGTTGAAGACCGAGCTGGCCACGCAGGTGTCGGCCACCCTGACCAGGGCGGCCGGGGGCCACACCCGTCGGGGCGCCACTGACTGGGAATTCGGCGAGATCCCCGAGCAGCTCACGCTCACCCGGCCCGGCCGCAGCGGCGGCCCCAGTGGGATCGGTTACCCGGGGCTGGTCGACGAGGGCACCTCGGTCGCCCTGATCGTGCACGACACTCCCGAGCGCCGGGCGTACGCCCACCGGCGCGGGCTGCGGCGGCTGGTCCGGCTGAACACCCCGGACCCGACCAAGTGGGTGGTGGCCCATCTGTCGAACACCGACAAGCTGGCCCTGGGCAACAGTCCGTACGCCTCGGTCCCGGCCCTGCTCGCCGACGCCCGGCTGGCCGCGGTGGGGGAGTTGATCGCCGCCGCCGTCGATCCGGCGCAGGTGCGGACCGAGGCTGCCTTCCGCACCCTGTGCGATACCGTCCGCGCCGATCAGGCCGACCGGATGCGGGCGGTGGTGGCGACCGCCGCCGAAGTGCTGCGGCGGGCCCAGCAGGTGCAGCTCGGCCTGGCCGCACTCCCGGCGGGGGACGCCCGGACCGATCTGACCGAGCAACTGGGGAACCTGGTCTTCGACGGTTTCCTGAGCGCGACCGAGCAGCCGCACCTGGATCAGCTGCCGCGCTATCTGCACGCCATGGAGATTCGGCTGCAGGGGTTGCGGACCAACCCGGCCGCCGACGAGCGCGGCCTCGATGCGATCTGGCCGGTGGAGGACGCCTACGCCGAGCTGTGCGCGAAACAGCCGCCCGGACCGCTGCCCGAGGAGGTGCGCGACATCGGCTGGGCGATCGAGGAACTGCGGGTCAGCCTGTTCGCGCAGGGCCTGGGGACGCGCTACACGGTCTCACCGAAGCGGATCCTGAACCGGATCGCGGCCGCCCCCCGAGCCTGACCCGCAACATCGGCGCGCCCCGGCGTCCGCGGCCCGGGTTCGGCCCGGTCACATAGAGTGGTCGGCATGCTCGATCCACGCCTGCTGTATTCCTTCAGTCCCGCGCTGTGGGAAACCATGCGGGGCACGCGGCCGGTCCTGCTGCACCTGTGGGACGGCTACATCGATGCCGGTCTGGTCTCCCAGGCCCTCGCGGAGCATCTGCTGTCGACCTGCCGGCACGAGCTGCTGGTCGAATTCGATCACGATCAGTTGCACGACTATCGCGGCCGCCGCCCCCGGATGATTTTCGACACCGACCATTTCGTCTCGGCCACCCAATTCTCGCTGCGGCTGCTGAAGATGTGGGATGCCACCGGCAAGGTCTTCCTGCTGTTGACCGGCCGCGAACCGGATCTGCAGTGGGAGCGGGCCTCGACCGCGATCACCGAGCTCATTCAACGCCTCGACGTGCGCCTGGTGGTGAGCGCGTACGGCATCCCGATGGGCGTACCCCATTCCCGGCCGACGATGATCACGTACCACGCCACCCGTTCCGACCTGCTGCCGCGGCCGAATCCGATGTGGATCGGGCGGATGGAGGTGCCCGGCGGCTTCGGTTCCTTCCTCGAGCTGAACCTCGGCAAGGCCGGCATCGATGCGCTCAGCGTCGGGGCGAATGTCCCGCACTACCTGGCCGAGAGCCGGTTCTACCAGGCGGTCCTGGCGGCCCTGGAATCGATCACCACGGTGACCGGGCTCACCCTGCCGGCCGGTGGCCTGTACGAGGCCGAGACCGCCAACAACGCCGAGATCGCCGCCGAGGTGGCGGACTCCACCGAGGTGCAACAAGTGGTCTCGATGCTGGAGTCCCAGTACGACCAGCAGGCCGACGGGGATCTGCCCAGCGCCGATGAGATCGGCGCCGAACTCGAACGCTTCCTGCACGATGAGAGCAGCAAGCAGGAGTACCGCGGGCCGGCCTCGGCCACCTCCGCCGATGACGTGGACCGGACCGACCCGGGCGGTGCCGATCATCCCGACGCGGGCGGGGACGCCGATCCGGGCGAACCCGACACCGGAGATGAGCCGCCGGGCCCGGAATCGGGCCGCTAGGCTGGCGCCACCATCAGCCAGAAGGACCACTCCATGCCGCAGACGATCCAGGAACTGCTCGACGTGTTCAACCTCGAGCAGATCGAACCCAATCTGTTCCGGGGCAGTTCTCCGCACACCGATCGACAGCGGGTGTTCGGGGGACAGGTGCTCGGGCAGTCGCTGTGGGCAGCCAGCCGGAGTGTCCCCGAAGATCGGGCGGCGCACTCGCTGCATGCCTACTTCGTCCATCCCGGACGTACCGATCTGCCGATCGTCTACGACATCGACGATGTGAAGGACGGCCGCGCCTTCACCACTCGGCGGGTCCTGGCCCGCCAGGGCGGGCGGGTCATCTTCATGATGACCGCCTCCTTCCAGATCGCCGAGGAGGGGCTGGATCACGCCGATCCGATGCCCGCCGACGTGCCCAGGCCCGAGGACTGCCCGCCGATGGAGAGCTACCTGGCCGGAGCCACCGGGGAGGCGAAGGATTTCTATGAGCGGGAGTGGGGCGCCCTGGAGTTGCGGTTCGCCGGGGATTCCTCGCCGCGCGGGTCGATTCCCCGGGGCAGCCACTCCGGACACATGCGGGGCTGGTGTCGGGTCCGGGGCGAACTGCCCGCCGATCCCGCCCTGCATCAGGCCGCCCTGGCGTACGCCTCGGATCTGGGTCTGCTGGCGGCCTCGGTGGTGCCGCACGGAGTCTCGATGCATGCGCAACAGCTCCAGGCGGCCTCGCTGGATCACACGATGTGGTTCCATCGCCCGGTGCGGGCCGATCAGTGGATGCTGCTGGACCAGATCTCCCCGTCCGCGTCCGGCGCTCGCGGGTTCTCGCTGGCCCGGGTGTTCCAGAACGGTCAGCTGGTCACCACCGCGGCCCAGGAAGGACTGATCCGGCCGGTGCCCTCCGGATCGGATCAGTCCGCGCGCTGAGTCGCCGCCGTGGATCGGTCGCCCCGGGGCACCTGCCCCGGGGCGGGCCGGCCTCAGGCCGCCAGTTCCTGATCGCGCAGCTTGGCCAGGGCATGCCGCTCGATCTGGCGCACCCGTTCGGCGGTGATGCCCCAGACCTGACCGATGTCGGCCAGCTTCGCCTGGCGACCGTCGAGCAGGCCGTAACGGCGGCGCACCACGTCGGCGGAGCGCTCGTCGAGACCGGACAGCATCGACTCGAGGCGTTCGCGCTCCTGGGCGTCGATGACGACCTCGTCGGGGCCGGGGGTGGGTTCGCGGGCGATCAGGTCACCCAGGGAGGTGTCACCCTCCTCCTCGACGGGGGCGTCCAGCGAGATGTGGTCGCGGCCGTAGCGGATCAGTTCGACCACCCGCTCGGGATCCAGCTCGAGCTCGGCGGCGATCTCCTCGATCTCCGGTTCCCGGCCGAGCTGACGCTCCAGGTTGCGGCGTACCGCACTGATCTGGTTGACCTGCTCGGCGACATGGACCGGCAGCCGGACGATGCGGCCCTGCTGGGCGATCCCGCGCGAGATCGACTGCCGGACCCACCAGGTGGCGTAGGTGGAGAACTTGAATCCCTTGGTGTAGTCGAACTTCTCCACCGCCCGGATCAGGCCGGTGTTGCCCTCCTGGACCAGGTCGAGCAGGGGCATCTGGGCGCGACCGTACTTCCGGGCGACCGACACGACCAGCCGGAGGTTGGCGTTGATGAAGTGCTGCTGGGCCCGCTGCCCGGCCTCGACCAGCTCGGCGAGTTCTTCCTTGTTCACGCGCTTGGCCCGCTTGCCGACGCTGTTCGCGGCCTCGGACCGTTCGGCGCGGGTCACCGTGCCGTTGAGAATCTGCTCGGCATACAACCCGACCTCGATGGCGCGGGCAAGCTCGACTTCCTCCGCCGCGCTGAGCAGTGGGGTCTTGGCGATTCCGTCAAGGTACAGACCTACTGCGTCCTTGCCGTCGATGCCATCCTGGACTCGGGCTCGGTGGGTGGTGCTCATCTGGAGGCTCCCTTCGTTGCCGACAACAAGCACAACGAATCGATGCACCCGAAAGATTCCCCTCAGTAGCCTCGGGGCCGGGTTGAGTCCCGGAGTACGATGGTTGTCCGACCGTGGTCGTACGCCGACCCCGAGATTGACCCCGGCCCGGCGTGTCGGCCGGGGGAATGATCCCGATTCATGCCTCGGTGACGGGGTGCCGGGAGCGGGTGGCGGCGTCGATCAGCCAGGCGTACTCGAAGGCGGCCTCGCGCCACCCGGCATGACGGCCGGTGACCCCGCCGTGTCCGGCCACCATCTCGGTGCGCAGCAGCAACCGGCTCGGATCGACCCGGGCACTGTGCCGCAGCGCGGCGATCCACTTGGCCGGCTCGACGTAGAGCACCCGGGTGTCGTTCAGGCTGGTGGTGGCCAGGATCGCCGGGTAGCGCTGCTCGGTCACGTTCTCGTAGGGGGAGTAGCCCCGCATGTACGCGTACACCTCGGGATCGTGCAGCGGATCGCCCCACTCCTCCCACTCGGTGACCGTCAGCGGCAGGCTCGGATCCAGGATCGTGGTCAGCGCATCGACGAAGGGCACCGAGGCGTGGATCCCGGCGAACGCCTCGGGGGCCAGGTTCGCCACCGCACCCATCAACAGGCCGCCGGCCGAGCCGCCCTCGGCCACCAGGCGATCCGGGGCGGTGTAGCCCTCGGCGACCAGGTGGTGGGCGCAGGCGATGAAGTCGGTGAAGGAGTTCCGCTTGTGCAGCCGGTTGCCCTGCTCGTACCAGGCCCGGCCGAGTTCGCCGCCGCCGCGAACATGGGCGATGGCGTAGACGAAGCCGCGATCCAGCAGCGACAGGCGCATCGTGGAGAACGTCGGATCGATTGAGATCTCGTAGGAGCCGTAGCCGTACAGCAGCGCGGGCGCGGATCCGTCCAGCGGTACCTCGCGGCGGTGCACCAGCGAGATCGGTACCCGCGTCCCGTCCTCGGCGGTGGCCCAGGTGCGGGTCTGCACGTAGTCCTCGCTGCGATAGGGGCCGTGCACCGGGTGATCGAGCACCGGGCGGCGCTTCAGCACGCGCCGGGCGCCGGTGCGCAGATCGTGCTCCAGCAGCGTCGGCGGGGTCACCAGGGAGGTGAAGTCGAGCCGGATGGTGTCGGTGTCCCAGTCCCACTCGCCGCGGGCGGAGACGGCGTACAGCGGTTCGTCGAAGGTCAGGTCGGTGCCGGTGCCCAGATCGCCGGCGCTGTCACGCGGGATCAGATGGATCCCGGTCAGCCCGTCGCGGCGCAGTTGCACCACGACCTGGCCGGCGTACGCGTCCACACCGGTCAGCCGCACCCCGGGCCGGTGGGGCAGCACCGGAGTCCACTCGGCGTCCCCGGTCGCCTCGAGCGGCGCCTGGGCGAGGGCGAAGTCGGCGCCGTCGCGGTTGTGCAGGATCAGCAGCCGGTCCCCGGCGACCTCGACGGAGTACTCCACCCCGTCGCGGCGCGGCGCCACCAACCGGAACTCCCCGGTCGGGTCGGCGCAATCGAGCAGGTGGCACTCGCCGGTCAGCTTCGAGGCGCTGCTGAGCACGACGAAGCGGTCGTCACGGGAGTTGTCGAGGTAGAGCCAGAACCGCTCGTCGGGCTCGGTGAAGATCACCGGGTCGGCGTCGGCGGCGGTGCCCAGCCGGTGCCGCAGCACCTGGTGGGGCCGCCAGGACTCGTCGGCCCGGGCGTACAGCAGATGCTCGTTGCCGGCCCAGGCGATGCCGTAGGTGATGTCGTCCACCGACTCCGGCAGCAGCGCCCCGGTGGTCAGGTCGCGGAAGTACAGGGTGAACCGTTCACCGCCGGTGAGGTCCACCGCGTACGCCAGCAGGCGGCCGTTCGGCGACACCGCGAAGGCGCCGAGGGAGAAGAACTCCTGCCCCTCGGCCAGGACATTCTCATCGAGCATGATCTCCTCGCCGGGCACCGGGGTGCCGGCGGTCACCTCGGGCATCCGGTCGGCCGGAGCCTGGACCCGACAGTGGATCTCGTACTCCTGGCCCGTCACGGTCCGGGTGTAGTACCACCAGGAGGTCGCGGAGCCGGAACTGCTCGGATGCGTGGTGTGCGAGGGGACGCTCAGGTCGGTTTCCTGGGTGCGCGCCTGCATATCGGCGAACAGTTCCTCGGTCAGCGGGGCCAGTCCGGCGGTCTGCTGCTCGGTCCACGCGTTCTCGGCCCGCAGGTACGCCAGTGTCTCCGGGGCCGCCTGGTCGCGCAGCCACTCGTACGCGTCGAGGAAGGTATCCCCGTGGTGGGTGCGGGGGCTCGGGCGGCGGGCCGCGATCGGGGGCTGGGAGAGAGGCTGCTCGGACATGCGCTCGAGCCTAGTCGGGGATGCCGAGCATCCGCGCCGGGCCTGCGGAGTGGATCGACCGGTACCTCGGGTGTTCGATTCAGCCGGACCGCCCCCGGCATGGCAGACTTCACCCAGTCTGCGGGGGAGAAAGGTGCCGGATGACCATCGTGGTGGGCTTCTCGAGTCGAGCTGAGGGGCACGCGGCCCTGGATTGGGCCGCCGCGGAGGCGGCACTGCGTCAGTGCTCGCTGGTTGTGGTGCCGAACGCCGACGCCGACGAGCAACTCGCGCTGCAGCATGAACTGCCCACCAGCGTGCCGGTCCGGGTGGAGGCGCCGGGTCGGGAGGGGCAGATGGCCGAACGGATCCTCGACGTCGCTGCCGACCTGGCCGCCGAACTGGTGGTGATCGGGGTGAAGCGTCGCACCCCGACCGGGAAACTGCTGCTGGGCGTCCATGCCCAGAAGGTCATGCTGGACGCCGGCTGCCCGGTCGTCGTGGTCCGCGCTCCGGGCCAGGCCTGAACCCCGGCGCGGCCCGGGCGCCATTCGACAATCGGGCCCCGATTGGTCGGACTTGATCCGACGTGACAGAATGGCGGAGTTGCAGATGTTGACAGCACCGTCACCGTTTGCGCCCAAATACCGGGTCAGCACGACCGGTATGGAACTTCATCACTACGTCTACCGGCGAGAGGTTCTCTGTGACGCCCTCCTCTGAAGAACAGACCCAGGCCAAGGTGGCTGCCGCCGCCGTTCGCACCGGCCCGGTGACCGCGACTGCCGGAGCAACTGCTACCGCGTCCAGTTCTGCAGCAAAGAAGACCACCCGGAAGGCACCGGCCAAGAAGACCGCGGCCAAGAAGGCTCCGGCGAAGAAGGCGCCGGCCCGCAAGACCGCGGCCAAGAAGGCCGCTGCGGGGGCGCCGGGCCAGACCCGGGCCGATGTGATCGAGGGCCTGGCGAACGGGTCGGCCGAGGCCACCCTGGATGGCGACGAGATCGTGATCAAGAAGAAGCGCAGCCTCGACGACGTCGATGACACCAACTTCAAGCCCGAGGAGGCGGCGAAGGAGGAGAAGGAGCTCACCGAGGAGGAGCAGGGCTTCTCGCTGTCCGACGCCGATGACGGGGACGAGCCCGAGCAGCAGGTCATGGTGGCCGGCGCCACCGCCGACCCGGTCAAGGACTACCTGAAGCAGATCGGCAAGGTCGCGCTGCTGAACGCCGAGCAGGAGGTCGAGCTCGCCAAGCGCATCGAGGCCGGCCTGTTCGCCGAGGAACAGTTGCACGAGGTCACCCTGGTGAAGACCGCCGATGTCGGCGACTACGAGTGGATCATGGAGGACGGGCGACGCGCCAAGAACCATCTGCTCGAAGCCAACCTGCGCCTGGTGGTGTCGCTGGCCAAGCGCTACACCGGTCGCGGCATGCTCTTCCTGGACCTGATCCAGGAGGGCAACCTGGGCCTGATCCGCGCGGTGGAGAAGTTCGACTACACCAAGGGCTACAAGTTCTCCACCTACGCGACCTGGTGGATCAAGCAGGCGATCACCCGCGCGATGGCCGACCAGGCCCGCACCATCCGGATCCCGGTGCACATGGTCGAGGTCATCAACAAGCTGGCCCGCGTGCAGCGGCAGATGCTGCAGGATCTGGGCCGCGAACCCACGCCGGAGGAGCTGGCCAAGGAACTCGACATGACCCCGGAGAAGGTCGTCGAGGTGCAGAAGTACGGCCGCGAGCCGATCTCGCTGCACACCCCGCTCGGGGAGGACGGCGACTCCGAGTTCGGTGACCTGATCGAGGACTCCGAGGCGGTCGTTCCGGCGGATGCGGTGAGCTTCACCCTGCTGCAGGAGCAACTGCACGACGTGCTGGATACGCTGTCCGAACGCGAAGCGGGCGTGGTGTCGATGCGCTTCGGGCTCACCGACGGTCAGCCCAAGACGCTGGACGAGATCGGCAAGGTCTACGGCGTGACCCGGGAACGGATCCGGCAGATCGAGTCCAAGACCATGTCGAAGCTGCGGCACCCGTCGCGCTCGCAGGTGTTGCGCGACTACCTCGACTGAGCCGGCGATGACGGACGCGCCCCAGGTGCGGGTGCGGTCGACCGAACTGCTGTCCCAGGTGACCGGTCCCATCGGGATCAACCGCACCCAGGAGCGCTTCGGCTTCACCGCGACCGATCTCGGCACGATGTGGGACGCCGGTCCCGGCCCGGACGGGCGGGACCGGATCTTCGTGCTGTTCGGTGACACCTATGGGGAGGGCTGGGGCGGGCACGGTGCCGGCCCGGCCGATGCGGACTGGCGGACCAACGTCCTGCTGTCCTCGAGCACCCTCGACCTCGACCGCGACGGACTGGTGCTGGAAGCCGCGGTGAGTCGGGCCGGCGGCGGGGCCGCGCAACTGATCCGGCGCAGCCGGCTCAATCTGCTGCCGCGGGTGCCGTTTCCCGAGCACACCCTGATCCCGAATGCGGGGATCACCGTCGCCGGGGTGCACTACGTGCACTGGATGTCGATCCTGAAGTGGGGGTCCGGGGGGCGGTGGCGTACGTTTCAGGCGGGGATAGCGGCCTCCGCCGACGACGCGCAGACCTGGCGCAAACCGTTGCACGGCCGCTGGCCCAATCCGTTGGGCCGCAACCGCTTCCAGGTCGGTGCGTTCACCCGGACCGAGGAGCACGTCTACCTGTTCGGGACGACCAACGGCCGCTTCGGCCCGGCCTATCTGGCTCGCGTGGCCCCCGAGCGGGTCGAGTGGGTGGCCGACTACGAGTACTTCGACGGCGCGGGCTGGAGTCGGTCGCAGGCCGCGGCGGCACCGGTGATCGACGGTCCGGTGGGGGAGTTGTCGGTGGCCTTCCATCGCGGCCTCGGGTGCTGGCTGGCGGTCACGCTGGATGAGCCACGCGCCGCGATCGTGCTGCGCAGCGCGGCGCGGATCACCGGGCCGTGGAGTGAGCCGGAGGTGCTTGCCGCCGGGACCGACTACCCGGGGTTGTACGGCGGATTCATCCACCCGTGGCAGTTGGACGGCGATTCGCTGTACTGGTTGCTGTCGCAGTGGGGACCGTACAACGTCTTTCTGATGCGCAGCCGCCTGGGCCGCTGAGCCCGGATACGGATCGACCCCGTTCGCCGCAGCGAACGGGGTCGAATATCCGTACGGTCGGTTACCTTCAGCTGATCTTGGCTGTCTCGTCCTGGATCTTCAGGGCAACCTGCTTGATCTTGTCGCTGTGCTGGCGGCTGTGGTGAGCGCAGAACAGAAGCTCGCCACCCCCATCGAGGGTGACGCGTACATAGGCCTGGGCCCCACAACGATCGCAACGATCGGCAGTGGTCAGGCCATTTTCGATGACGGAAGTAGTCACGGCGCCCTCTTTCTTCGAATCGGTTCGTGCCCAGTCAACGCACCGGATCGGGGTTTTGTTCCGTCATCTGTGACGAATTCGGAAGCGCCCCGGGTTCCACTGCATCTCCTGTGCTCCACAGGCTACCCGGCCCGGACCAGGAAGCCAGGGCATTTTCGTCCGCTTTTCGGTGGGCGGCACGCACCGGGCCCGCCGGTGCCCGCGCCGCGTGGCCTGAGCGGAAGTGTCGGTGCCGCCGGATAACCTGCACGATGTGACTGATACCGCCCGCGCGCACACCGCCAAGAAGTCCGGCGGCCAGGACTACGAAGCCCGCCACCTGCTGGTGCTCGAGGGGCTCGAGGCCGTCCGCAAGCGTCCGGCGATGTACATCGGTTCCACCGACACCCGGGGGCTGATGCACTGCCTGTGGGAGATCATCGACAACTCCGTCGATGAGGCCCTGTCCGGGTTCGGCGACACCATCGAGGTAGTGCTCGGCGGGGACGGTTCGGTCACCGTACGCGACCACGGCCGGGGCATTCCGGTCGACATCGAGCCGCGGACCGGGCTCAGCGGGGTCGAGGTGGTGTTCACCAAACTGCATGCCGGCGGCAAGTTCGGGGCCGGTTCGTACAACGCCACCGGCGGCCTGCACGGCGTGGGCGCCTCGGTGGTGAACGCACTGTCGACCCGGCTCGATGTCGAGGTCGACCGGAACTCGGCGGTGTGGGGAATGTCGTTCAAACACGGCATCCCGGGAGTCTTCGACGGGCCCGGCCCGGATGCCGGCTTCACCCCCGGTGGACAGTTGACCAAGCTCCGCAAGGCGCAGCGCGGCTGGTCCGGTACGCGGGTGCGCTACTGGCCCGACCGGCAGATCTTCCTGCCCGATGCCGAGCTGAGCATGGATGCGCTGACCGCCCGGGCCCGGCAGACCAGTTTCCTGGTGCCGGGGCTGGGCATCGAGATCCGCGACGAACGCGGCGCCGAACCGGTGGTCGAGGAGCACCGGCACCTGGGGGGAATTTCCGAGTTCTGCGAGTTCCTGGCCCCCGACGAGGCGATCACCGAGGTGATCCGGCTGCAGGGCAGCGATTCGTTCACCGAAACGGTGCCGATGCTGGACGAGTCCGGCTCGTTGACGCCGACCGATGTCGAGCGCGAGCTCGGGGTCGACATTGCGCTGCGCTGGGGCAAGGGCTACGACACGGTGACCAAGTCGTTCGTGAACATCATCGCCACGCCCAAGGGCGGAACGCACGTCCAGGGGTACGACCGGGGCCTGACCCGGGCGATGGCCAAGGCGTTGGAGGGCACCCGGCTGCTCAAGTCGGGGGAGGAGGTCGTCAAGGACGACATTCTCGAAGGCCTGACCACCGTGGTCACCGTCCGGCTCGCCGAGCCCCAGTTCGAGGGGCAGACCAAGGAGGTCCTCGGGACGCCGGCGGCGCGCAACCTGGTCGGCCGGGTGGTCGAGCGGGAACTCGGCACCTTCTTGTCCAGCACCAAACAGGAGACCCGCAGCCAGGCCCGAACGGTGATGGAGAAGGTCGTCGAGGCCTCCCGGACGCGGGTGGCGGCCCGCCAGCACAAGGAGAATCAGCGGCGCAAGACCGCGCTGGAATCCTCGTCGATGCCGCCCAAGCTGAAGGACTGTCGCTCCAACGACGTCGAGAAGTGCGAACTGTTCATCGTGGAGGGTGACTCCGCTCTCGGCACCGCCGCCCGGGCGCGGAACTCGGAGTTCCAGGCACTGCTGCCGATCCGCGGCAAGATTCTCAATGTGCAGAAGGCCTCGGTCGCCGACATGTTGAAGAACGCCGAGTGCGCCTCGATCATCCAAGTGGTGGGGGCCGGGTCGGGGCGTACCTGTGAGGTGGACGCGGCACGCTACGGCAAGATCATTTTCATGGCCGACGCCGACTCCGACGGGGCGCACATCCGCTGTCTGCTGGCCACCCTGTTCTTCCGGTACATGCGGCCGCTGGTCGAGGCCGGCCGGATCTACACCGCGGTGCCGCCGCTGCATCGCTTCGAGTTGACCAACCCCAGGAAGGGGATGGAGAAGTACCTCTACACCTATTCCGACGCTGAATACCAGCGCAAGCTCGCCGAGCTGACCAAGCGCGGGATCAACTTCAAGGAGCCCCAGCGCTACAAGGGCCTGGGGGAGATGGACGCCGACCAGCTCGCCGAGACCACCATGGATCCGCGGCGTCGCTCGTTGCGCCGACTCACCGTCGATGAGTCGGTGGCGGCGGAGAAGACCTTCGAGATGCTGATGGGCAACGAGGTCGCCCCGCGCAAGGAGTTCATCATCGAGGGCGCGTATCAGATCGATCAGGAGCAGATCGACGTCTGATCCGCGCCCCCGAGGCCGGGCGGCCGCTCAGGCGGGGTGATAGCCCGCGTTGGTGGCGGCGTTGGCGTCGGCGAACCACACGTCGGGTTCGCGTTCCCAGTCGGCGTACGCGCCCTCCCGGAAGGACATCGTGTCCCACCAGCCGCGGACCGGGTGGCCCAGCGGCTGGGCCCGGTCGTGGATCGGGGCGGCGGAACCGACCCCGTACCCACCGTCGACGACCTCCGCCAGGGCGCTGATCCGCCGCCCCGGTGCGCTGTGGGTGGGCGTGGAGGAGTCGGTGCCGGCCTGGGCGGGAGTGTCGACTGCCGTCGGGGCGGGGGAGTCGACCGCCGTCGGTGCGGGGGAGTCGACCGCCGTCGGGGCGGGAGATTCGGTCGTCTCCGGGGTGCTGCGCGGGCCGCTGGGCGCCGAGGCGTTGTCGGCGAGGGCCGGCTGCGTCTGCTCCCGGGGCGCGGTCGGCTGTGCGGCTGACGGCGTGGTGGGCTGCGCGGACGCGGTGGGCTGTGCGGCTGCCGGCGTGATGGGCTGCGCGGACGCGGTGGGCTGTGCGGCCGGGGTGGAAGTGGTGGGCTGCGCGGCCGGGGTGGATGCGGTGGGCTGCGCGGCTGCGGTGGGCTGGGCGGGGTCGGTCGGCTGCGCCGATTCGCGGGCTGCCGCGGCGGCGGACGGGATGCTGACCGGTTCGGACGGTGAGGCGGCGCCGACCATGGCGTCGCTGGGTCCGGCGGCTGCGCCGCGGGCAGCATGCGTCGCGGGCTCGGTACCGGTTTCGGTGTCCGGACCCGACAGCTTGGCGTGGTGGGGGACCGGTTCGGTCTCCGCGCGGGCGTCGCCGATGACCGAGTCGCTGGTGGGACGCGCGCCACTGGCCGGCACAGTCGGGGCGGCAGCGGGCACGGTCGTGGTCGTATCCGCGGCACGTGCCTCGGTCGGGGTGCTGGTCGCGGCAGCCCGGTCCGCGGTGGGCGCGGTGGTGCTGTCGGCCGTGGACGCGTCGGTGCTGGTGGCCGGGGTCACCTTGTCGGCAGCGGGGACCTCGGTCTTACCGGCGGGCGCTGCCGCGTCCGCGGTGGTCGTCGGGGCAGCCGCGTCCGCGGTGGTGGTGCCGGCCGCAGCGGCCCGGCCTGCGGGGGCCGCGACGGGGGCCTCGGTGGTGGCGCTGCTCGCGGTGTCGACAGCGGGTTCCTCGGTCGTCCCGGCGGAAACCGCCTCGGGCGTACTGGCCGCAGCTGCTTCGGGGGTGGTGCCGGCGGTGGTCGCCGTCTCGCTCTCGGAGGTGGTGGTGGCCTGCTCGGCGGCGGCCTGCTCGGCGGCGGCCTGCTCGGCGGCAGCCTGCTCGGCGACCCCGGCCCGGGTGTGTCCGCGATAGTACTCGCGCAGTTGGTCTTCCTCGGCGGCCGAGATGTGCTCGCTGGCGCCGATGTCCGGGGCGTCCTTGACCACGTCCTTGGTCACCGTCAGGCGCAGCTCGGAGCCGGACAGGTCGATCCCGTCCAGCGGCACCAGCGCCTCCCGGCGGTGCCACAGACCGAACTTGACCGAGATCATCGAGGGTTGGCCGGAGGCGTCGTCGAGGTACAGTGTCCCGACCGGGCCGACTTTCTCCCCGTTCACGTCGAAGACCAGCGCCTTGGACAAACGGTCCAGATCGGCGGCGGTGGGTGTTGCGGAAACTGACTCTTCAGGGGTGGGTCGTTCGGTCATTACGTCTCCTCGATCGCAGGATCATGGCCAGGCGTGCCACGGTGCCTGCGCCACCCCGATCATGGCACCAAACCCTGCGCAAGCTCACTTCGGGGGCCCGCGCGGCGCCTCAGACTTTCGTCTCGACCTCGATCGAGCCGGTCAGGTACGTCACCGCCGACCCGGAGATCTCCACCCGGTCGGCATGCAGGACGCACCGCAGCGTGCCCGGACGCGCCGACAACTGCTGGGCGGTGAGGTCGGTGCGATCCAACCGCTCGGCCCAGTAGGGCGTCAACGTGGTGTGCGCGGACCCGGTGACCGGATCCTCGGGGACCCCCAGAGTGGGCGCGAAGAAGCGCGACACAAAGTCGGTGTTCCCCTCGCCCGGGGCGGTCACGATCACCGGCCGGCCCACCTGACGCAGCGCAGTCAGATCGGGGGTGAGCGACTGCAGGGTGGCCGAATCCGACACCACGCACAGCAGGTCCCGACGGCCCTGCCAGGTCTCCAGGACCGCGGTGCCCAAGGCGTCGGCCAGCCCCTCGGGAACCGGGAGCGGACGGATGCTGTCGGTGGGGAATTCCATCGTGTACGCGCCCTCGTGCCCGCGGACCAGCAGCCAGCCGCTCAGCGTCCAGAACTTCACCAGATCTGCCCCGGCGTGCTCCCCCGACAACAGCAGGTGCGCGGCAGCCAGCGTGGCGTGACCGCACAACTCCACCTCCTCGGCCGGGGTGAACCAGCGCAGGTGGTACGCCGGGCCGATATCGATCGAGTCGTCGACGTCGGCGGGGACCTCCCGGACCAGAAAGGCAGTCTCGGACAGGTTGTTCTCCGCGGCGATCGCCTGCAGGATCGAATCCGGGAGCCACTGCGGCAACTCCACCACCGCGGCCGGGTTTCCGGTGAACGTTCGGTCGGCGAAGGCATCGATCTGGTGGATCGGCAACTGCATGGCTCACTCCTGTGGGTGCGGCGCCCACTCTAGTGGCCCGTGCGACATCGAGTGGGCCGTGCGACCGCGGCAGCGGGGTGGTGAATATCTGGTGAACATTGCCGGCGCGGGCCGGGATCGGCGTCCGCGAAGGTGCCCGACCCGGGGCGGCGCGGATAGTTTGAGCCGGTGAGCGCAGCAGTGGAACAACGGCCCACCGGCCGGGCGACGAAATCGACGGTGGCGGCCTGGGCGATCTGGGACTGGGCCGGGCAGCCCTTCAACTCGGTGATGCTGACCTTCGTCTTCGGCCCCTACATCGCCGGTGCCGTCGCCGCGGACAAGGAGACCGGCCAGGCCGCGCTGTCCGGGGCCCAGACCATCGCCGGCATCATCGTCGCGATCCTGGCCCCGATGGTGGGCGTGTGGGCCGACCGGGTCCGGGACCGCCGGCTGGTGCTGTGGCTGTCCAATCTGGTGGTCATCGCTGCGGTCGCGGCCTGCTGGTTCGTCGAGCCGCAGCAGCGCTACCTGGCGCTGGGCGCCGGCCTGCTCGCGCTGGGGACGGTGTTCCAGGAGATCGGGTCGGTCTTCTACTTCGGCATGCTGCCGGGGCTCACCACCAAGCAGACGATCGGCCGGCTGTCCGGACTGGGGTGGGGTCTGGGCTACCTCTCCGGCGTGGTCTGCCTGGTCGTGGTCGTCTTCGGCTTCGTCGGCGAGGACAACCTGCTCGGGCTGTCGACCGCCAACGGGCTGAACTTCCGGGCCATCGCGCTGTTCTGCGCGGCCTGGATGCTCGTGTTCTCCATCCCGATGCTGCTGTGGGGGCCGGTGGCCGAGCCGTCCCGGCACACCGACCGGTTCAATCCGCTCACCGCCTACGTCGAGGTGGGCCGACAGATTCTGGACCTGTGGCGCCGGGCCCGGTCCACCCTGCAGTTCCTGATCGCCTCCGCGGTCTATCGGGACGGGCTGGCGGCGGTGTTCTCCCTGGCCGGGGTGCTGGCGACCACGGCGTACGGGTTCTCCGCCGACGAGGTCATCTACTTCGGGCTGGCGGCCAATGTCATCGCCGGGATCGGCGCCTGGGTCCTGGGGCAGGCCGATGACCGGCTGGGGCCCAAGCCGGTCATCGTCGGGTCGTTGGTGATCATGCTGATCGCCGGCACCGTGATCGTGCTGGTCCCCAGCAAACTCGTCTTCTGGGTCGGGGGCCTGGTCATCTCGTCCCTGGTCGGGGCGGTGCAGTCGGCCTCCCGCAGCCTGCTGGGCCGGGTGGCCCCGCCCGAGCATGTGAACACGATCTTCGGGCTCTACCAGACCATCGGCCGCGCCGCGAGCTTCATCGCGCCGGGCCTGATCTGGATCTTCACCGTCACGCTGGGCGTCCGCCTGGGGATCGTCGGCATCCTGCTGACCCTGGCCCTGGGGTTGGTCCTGGTGCTGTTCGTGCGGATCCCCGGCGTCACGACGCGGTCGCGGTGAGGCGTACCCGCCTGCGCCGGGGCGCTCAGATGATCTGCTTGAGCAGCCCCGAGTCGACGTCGTAGAGGAAGCCGCCCACCTCGGCGCGCCCGGCCAGCAGCGGGTGGGTCTTCAGCAACTGGACGTCGTAGTGCAGCCCGGCGGCCTGGTCCGGGGTGGAGCCGAGCACCATCCCGGAGATGTCGGTGCCGGTGGAGCGGAGCACGTTCTCCGCGATGCTCGCGTCGTCGCCCGAACCCATCGCGCAGCGGGTGTGCGGGATCACCATGATCCGCTGCACGTTCAGCAGATGTACGCCGAGCACCATACCGATCAGTACGTCCTGGGTGACCCGGCCGCCGGGGGAGCGCAGCATCTTGGCGTCGCCGAGCCGGAGCCCCAGCATGGCCAGCGGTTCGATCCGGGAGTCCATGCAGGTCACCAGCCCGATGCCCGCCCTGGCCACGCCGTCGAAGCCGGAGTCGGTGAAACCGTCGGCATAGCGCTGGTTGTTCTCGAGGATGTCCGCAAAGCTCATGTTCGGCAGTGTAGGACCCCCGCCGGGGGTCGAAAGTCCCGTTCCGAAGCCGTCAGTGCCCCAGCCCGGCGATCGCGCCGGGCACCGGAGCACCTGAACCGTCGCGGCGCGGATCCGGCTCCGGCAGCGCCAGCGGCTTCCCGTCCGCCGCGCAGGCGTACGCCGGGGCCGGCCCGACCCAGGCCCGGATCAGCGCCACCTCACCCTTCAGGAAGCGATGGCACCGCACCCCCGCGGTCGCCCGGCCCTTGCCCGGGTACTCGGCCAACCCGGTCACCTTGACCGAGCCGGCCTCGGTACCGGGCAGCGACGCATCGCCACCGGTCACCGTCACCACCACCGAATCCGCCGGTACGCCGGCCCCGAAGGCGACCACCCGCTGCGCGGCGGCCAGTTTGATCCCGGCCACCCCACCACCGGTACGCCCCTGCGGGCGGACCGCCGAGGCGGGGAAGTGCAGCAGCTGCGCATCGGAGGTGACGAAGCACAACTCGACCTCCTCGGACCGCAACTCCACGCAGCCGACCACCCGGTCCCCGTCGGCCAGCGTGATCACCGGCCAGGATTCCTTGCCCAGGATCTCCGGCTTCACCCGCTTCACCACCCCCTGCTCGGTACCGATCGCCAGCCCCGGGGTGTCCTCGTCGAAGGTGGTCAGGCACACCACTGTCTCGCCGCGGTCCAGGTCCAGCAGGGATTCCAGCTTCGTGCCGCCGTTCAGATTCGGGGCGTTCGCGGTCAGCGGGACCGTCGGCAGCTCCAGGGCATTGGTCCGGATCACCCGACCGGCGCTGGTGATCACCCCGAAATCGGCTCGCGCGGTGGTGGCGATCGCGGAGTTGACCACATCGTGTTTCGCCCGGGCGGTCCGCTCGGGCAGGTCCTCACCGGTGTCCACCCGCGCGATCAGGCCGGTCGCCGACAGCAGCACATGGCACGGGTCGTCGGCGATCTCCAGCGGTGCCGCACTGGCCACCGCGCCCGAGGACGCCAGCAGCACGGTCCGCCGCGGCGTCCCGAACTCCTTGGCGACCGCGGCCAGCTCGCTGTCGACGACCGCGCGCAGCTTCTCCTCCGACCCGATGATCTCGTCCAGTTCGGCGATGGTGCGGGCCAGTTCGTCGCGCTCGGATTCCAGTTCCAGCCGGGAGAACTTGGTCAGCCGCCGCAACTGCATGTCGAGGATGTAGTTGGCCTGGGTCTCGGTCAGCTCATAGATCTCCATCAACTGCCCTCGGGCCTCGGCGGCATCCTCCGAGCGCCGGATGATCGCGATCACCGCGTCGATGTCGAGGATGGCGATCAACAGGCCCTCGACCAGATGCAGCCGGGTCGCGGCCTTCTCCCGCCGGAACCGGGTCCGCCGCAGCACCACCTCGAGCCGGTGGGCCAGGAAGACCTCCAGCATTTCCTTCAGCGGCATCGTCCGCGGCTGCCCCTCGACCAGCGCGACCGCGTTGATCGAGAACGAGTCCTCCAACTTGGTGTGCTTGTACAACGCCTGCAGCACGGCCTCGGGATTGAACCCGTTCTTGATCTCGATCACCAGCCGGGTGCCGTGGGTCAGGTCCCCCAGGTCCTTCACGTCGGCGATCCCGGTGAGCTTCTTCGACTGCACCCCGGCCTTGATCTGATCGATGATCTTCTCCGGCCCGACCGCGTACGGCAGCTCGCTGACCACGATGCCCTTGCGGCGCGCGGAGACCTGTTCGATCTTGCTGGTCGCCCGGATCCGGAACGAGCCGCGGCCGGTGGCGTACGCGTCGGTGATCCCGTCCAGCCCGACGATCGTGCCGCCGGTGGGCAGATCCGGACCCGGGATGAACCGCATCAGCGCCGGCAGGTCCGCGGCGGGATGCTTCAGCAGATGCCGCAGCGCCTGGACCACCTCGCCGAGGTTGTGCGGGGCGATGTTGGTCGCCATCCCGACCGCGATCCCGGTCGCCCCGTTGACCAGCAGGTTCGGGAACGCGGCCGGCAGCACCGACGGTTCGGTCTCGTGGCCGTCGTAGTTGGGGCGGAAGTCAACGGTGTCCTCGTCGAGTTCGGCGGTCATCGCCAGCGCGGCCGGCGCCATCCGGCACTCGGTGTAGCGCATCGCCGCGGGCCCGGCGTCGGGGGAGCCGAAGTTGCCGTGCCCGTCGATCACCGGCAGCCGCATGCTCCACGACTGAGCCATCCGGACCAGGGCGTCATAGATCGCGGTATCGCCGTGCGGGTGATACAGACCCATCACCTGACCGACCACCCGGGCGCACTTCACGTACGCCCGGTCCGGCCGCAGGTTCATCTCGTCCATCCCGAACAGGATCCGCCGCTGCACCGGCTTCAATCCGTCCCGGGCGTCCGGCAGCGCCCGGGCATAGATCACCGAGTAGGCGTACTCCAGGAAGGACGTCTCCATCTCCGAGGAGACATCAATGTCGATGATGTTCTCGGTGAAGTCGTCGTCAACAGGAGTGGTGGGCGCCATGGGGATCTTCCGGGTCGTGGTTCTGCCGGGGGGTCGGGGGACGGCTCATCTTGGCACCTTCGACCCCGGGATGCCGATTGCGGGCTCCGGCGCGCCCGCGAAAACAACGGCTCAGCGGCGGCCCAGGGCCGCGCGGAGCTTGGGCAGCAGCCGGTACCCGTTGGGGGCCCGGACGACCGGCACCGCGGTCTCCACCGCCTCGATCTCGGCGAGGGTCTGGGTGGTGCCGTGGGCGAGCACCGACTCGGTGGCGCTCAGCTGGCGCAGTCCGATCACCCGGACCCGGTCCGGATGGGCCTCGGCGAACTCCCCGTACAGGGCCGGATCGTGCTGGCCGTCGTCGCCGATCAGAATCCACTTGATGTTCGGGAAATCCAGGGCCAGATCCCGCAGTGAGGTCTTCTTGTGCTCGGGGCCGGAGCGGAACCAGCCGGAGTTGGTCGGGCCCCAGTCGGTCAGCAGCAGCGGACCGCGCGGGAAATGGTGGTGGTTCAGGAACCGATTCAGGGTGGGAGCGGTGTTCCAGGCCCCGGTCGACAGGTAGATCACCGGGGCATCGGGGTGGTCGGCCATCAGGTCGGCGTACAGCTCGGACATGCCGGGGACCGCCTGCCGGGCGGACTCCTGCAGCACGAAGGTGTTCCACGCCGCGAGCAGGGGGCGCGGCAGAAAGGTGGTGATCACCGTGTCGTCGATGTCGCTGACCAGGCCCCAGTCCTCGTCGCCGGCGATGATCTTGATCGGGGTGGGGGTCGGATCGGTGTCCCCGCAGCGCAGCAGCGCGGTGTGCCAGCCGGGAGCCAGTCCGCTGACCGGCAGCCGCGTGTCGATGTAGCCGCTGCGGTCGGTGACCACCTCGAAACTCTGCCCGTCGATCTGTACCTCGACGGTGGCGTACGGGTGGGTGGGGGCGAAGAAATTGCGCCAGCCGCGCCGATCCAGCAGCGTGGTCGAACTGAGCGGATGATGCCCGGCACTGGTCTCGGAGACCAGCAGCACCCGTGCCATCACCCGGACGAACGTCGGCGACCCGTACCCGGTGTACCCGACCACCAGGTCGCTCCACCCGCGCTGCAGCGCGCAGCGGGCCAGACGTTGATTGATCCAGGACTCCATGCGGGCGGCAAAGAAGGGCTTCGACACAGGTGCCAACCTAACCGACCCCGCCACATCCGGGCCAAGCGGCCGAATGCGGGCAAGGCCCGGCGCGTCCCGGATGGTGGACGATAAGCTGTCGGATGTGACCAGCGACGATCAGGCACGGCCGAGCATCCCAGCGAATTATCCGGTGGGATGGGAAGCCGATGTGCTCCTGTCCGATGGTTCCACCGCGCACCTGCGGCCGATCCGGCCCGACGATGCCGACCGGCTGGTCGCCTTCTACGCCCGGGTGTCGCCGGAGTCGAAGTATCTGCGCTTCTTCGCCCCTTACCCCGAGCTCAGCGACGCCGATGTGAAGAAGTTCACCGAGGTGGACTACGACAACCGGGTCGCCCTGATCATCACCGTGGGCGACGACATGGTGGCGGTGGGTCGCTACGACCGGCTCAACGAATCCGACGCCGAGGTCGCCTTCCTGGTCCAGGACGACCAGCAGGGCCGCGGGCTGGGCCAGCTGCTGCTGGAGCACCTGGCCGAGACGGCCCGCGAACGGCACGTGAAGCGGTTCGTCGCCGAGATCCTGCCGCAGAACCGGCGGATGGTGAGTGTCTTCTCCGATGCCGGCTACACCGTGTCGCGGGAGTACGAGGACGGCATCATCGCCTGTGAGTTCGCGATCCTGCCGACGGAGTCCTCGGTGGAGGTGATGCAGCGCCGGGAGCACCGCGCCGAATCCACCTCGGTACGCCGGCTGCTGCACCCGCACCGGATCGCGGTGGTCGGCACCCATGACCGGGTCAACCTGATGGCCGACAACATCATCGGGGGCGGTTTCGCCGGTGCCATCTTCGGTGTCGCCACCGACGACGGGGTCGTCAGCTCGGTGCCCCAGGTCTCCTCGGTGAGCGCGATCGAGGGTGAGCTCGACCTGGTGATCAGTGCGGTGCCGATCCCCGACCTGGCGCCGCTGGTGATCGAGACCGCGGAGAAGAAGACCTTCGGCATGGTCGTGCTGCACGCCGGGGAGTTCGGCGGGGTGAACAACCAGAGCGTGGTCGCGCTGGCCCGCTCCTACGGCGTCCGCGCGCTCGGGCCGGACTCGCTGGGCCTGATCAACACCGACCCGACGGTGTCGCTGAACGCGTCGCCGGGACCGACCCCGCGACCGGGTGTGGTCGGGATGTTCTGCCAGTCCTCGGCGGTCGGGGTGATCCTGTTGTCCACCGCGCTGGAGCAGAACCTCGGTCTGGCCACCTTCATCTCCTCCGGTGTCTACGCCGATGTGACCAACAACGACGTGATGCAGTACTGGCAGGACGACGAGGCCACCAAGGTCTGCGTGCTGTCGCTGGACCGGATCGGCAACCCGCGCAAGTTCGCCCGGATCGTACGCCGGCTCGCCCAGCTCAAGCCGGTCGTGCTGTTCTCGCCGGGACGCTCCGAGCACGAGGTCCATCTGGGCGCCAGCAGCTCGCACCAGCGGGTCTCGGAGGAAGCGATCGACCAGGTGTTCGCGCAGTCGGGCGTGATCGTGTGCAACCGGCGCGACGCGCTGTTCGACGTGGCCCAGATCCTGGCCCGCCAGCCGCTGCCCAAGGGGGACCGGGTCCGGGTGATCACGAACTCCCCGACGCTGAGCACGCACATCCGCCGGGTCGGGACCCGGGCCGGCCTGGACTGCTCCGACCCGGTGAGTGTCCCCGGTCGCGCCACGCCCGAGGAGTTCGCCGCGGCGGTCCGGACCGCGCTGGCAGAGCCCGACGTGCACGCGGTCGTGTGCGCGGTGGTCGATCACCACAATCGGGGCACCGGCGGCGCCCGGCGCGCCCTGGCCGAGGTCGCCCGGACCTCCCAGAAGCCCCTGCTGGCGGTGTTCGCCGACTTCATCCACGTCGAGCTCGATGAGACCGGCGTCGACGGGCCGGGCCATCTACCGACCTACTCCAGCTACGCCGACGCGATCCAGGCGCTGGCCATGGTGCGCAACTATGCACGGTGGAAGGAGACCGATCGCGCCGAGCCGCCGCAGTTCGACCGCAACCTCTCCGGCGCCCACGACCTGCTCCGTCGCGTCTTCGACGACGCGCCGGCCGGCCGCCGGCTCAGCGACGCCGAGACCGCCGAACTGCTGGCCTGCTACGGGATCGACCTGGTGCCCCGCACCCGGGTGCACAGCCTGGCGGAGGCGCTGGCCGAGGCCGAACGGCAGAACTGGAACGTGATCCTCAAGGCCACCAACTCCCGGGTCCGCGGGCGGCCGGGATACTCGGCCTTCTCGGCCAATCTGGACTCCGCCGAGGAGGTCCGCTCGGCCTGGGAGAAGCTGGGCGAACTGGTCGCCGCCCTCGGCCTGGGCAGCGATGCCGCGGTCGCCGAACCGGTGATCCAGACCACTGTGCCCACCGGGACCCCGCTGGACATCCGGACCCGCGAGGACGCCTCCTTCGGCCCGATCGTGGCGCTGGGGCTGCAGGGCCTGGCCACCGAGATCCTGGGCGATCGGACCTTCCGCGTCCCCCCGCTGACCCGCGCCGACGCCAGGTCGATGCTGCTGGAACTGAAGTCGGCGCCGCTGCTGTGGGAGGAGGAGTACGCCGCCCCGAATCTGACCGCCGTGGTCGAACTGCTCTACCGGATCGCCCAGCTGGCCGACGATCTGCCGCAGGTCGCGAACTCGGTGCTCAGCCCGTGCCTGGCCTCGGCGAGCGGGGTCGCGGTGGTGGGTGCCACCATCGATGTCGTGCCGACCGCCGAGCACCGCGACGCGTACTTCCGCAGCCTGGAATAGCGCGCAGCCGGGGATAGCGCGGTGTCGGGGGCGAGCGGCAGAATGGCGCCGGTGACCCCCTCTCCCGCAGCCACGCCCAAGCCGTCCGGGCGCCGTCGTCGGATCGCCTTCCTCGCCTCGGCGTCGGCGCTGGTGGCGGCGTTCGCGGCGTCGTCCTCCCCGGTCCCGCTGTACAACTCCTACCGGGCCACCGCCGGGCTGACCAACGCCGACCTGTCGCTGACGGTGGTGGCGTACTTCCTGGGCACCCTGGCCGCCCTGCTGTGCCTGGGGCGGCTGTCGGACTATGTCGGCCGGCGCCCGGTGGGACTGGCCACGATGCTGATTCTGATCGCCGGCTGCGCGGTCCTGCTCAATGTGACCAGTGTGGTTCCGCTGGTGGTCGGCCGGATGCTGATGGGGGTCGCGGCGGGTCTGGCCTCCAGCGCGCTCACCGCGTACGCCGTCGACACCGCACCGCCGCATCCGGCCTGGTTGGGCTCGATGGTGTCCAGCCAGTCGCCGCTGCTGGGCCTCACCGTGGGATCGCTGCTGTCGGGGGCGCTGTACGAGTTCGCGCCCGCGCCGACGCAGACCATCTACGTGGTGATGATGATCGCCCTGGCCCTGTGTGCCGGCCTGCTGCTGGCCGGTGCGGAGACCCGGCCGCGCCGGCCCGGGGCGCTGGCCTCGCTGCGGCCACGGATCCGGCTCACCGAGCGGGCGAAACCGCTGATGCCGATCGTCAGTGTCGTCGCCGCGGCGACCTGGGCGCTGGGCAGCTACTACCAGGGTTTCGGGCCCTCGGTCACCGCCACCTATCTGGGCACCAGCAATGCCCTGGTGGTGGCGCTGGTGTTCGCTTCCTACATGGCGCCGAGCGTGGTGGCCGGTCCGTTGTCGGGTCGGATGCGACCGGCCCGGGCCCAGCGCCTGGGGATGGTGCTGTTCGCGGTCGGGACCTGCGGGTTGCTGGTCTCGCTGTGGCAGCAGCAGGTCGTCGCGTTCCTGCTGTTCGGGCTGGTGGCGGGGCTCGGCCAGGGGGTCGCGGCCAGCGCCGGGATCCGCGGCATCCTGTACGGCAGCCTCGCCCAGGACCGTTCCTCGCTGCTGTCGGCGGTCTATCTGGTCTCCTACGCCTCGGCGATGCTCGCCACGCTGATCGCCGGGCAGGTCTCGCGGGTGGCGTCCCTGCTGCAGCTGACCGTGGGCTATGCGGTGCTGGCCGTCGTGGCGATGACGGTCACCCTGATCTGGGCGCGGGACCCCGCACCGCTCACCGGGTCGGGAAACCCAAGCCGGGAAGTTGAAGCGTGAAACTCGTGGAACAATGAAGCAATGAGTTTCCTGTCCGGCCGGCCGAGCACCGATGAGTCCGCACCCCTGTGGACCGAGTTGCGCGGTGATCTGGCCAGTTGCGGCTACTTCCCCGAGTTGGTCGAGGACACCGTCAACCTCGGCGTGGGGGATGAGCCGCTGATCGAGTTCGTCGTGCATCACGAGCCGACGTTCAACCTGGACGAGATCCGCCGGCACCTGACCGTGCTGGCGTTGACCCCGACCCGCCTGGTGATCTCCCACACCGATGAGCAGCCCGCCGACGGGGAGCGCGGCGGCACCGGGCAGGGGGCCAGCTCCTGCGAGTCGATCGGGCTGGCCGGCATCAACACCGTCGCCCTCACCCGGGTCGTGTCCAGCCCGGAGAACTACCGCCGCGGCGACCCCGCCCAGGAGGCCTGGCTGTCGGTCTCCTGGGGCGCGATGCGCCGGATCGACTGGGAGCCGGCCACCTGCGCCGACCCCGACTGCGAGGCCGATCACGGGGTGACCGGGGCAATCACCCCCGATGACCTGACCGTGCGGATGTCGGCGACCGCCGACGGCGCGGAGCGGGTGGAGCGGCTGGTCCGCTTCGGCACCCTGCTGCAGCAGTACACCGGCCGGGGGACCACCCGCAGCCTGGGGAAGCGCTGATGCTGCCCGAACCGATGATCCTGCCGGCGTACGGGGAGAGCACGCTCGCCGACGTCGTCGGATCGATCGCGGCCCGGCTGGGCTGCGACGTCGCCCGGCCGCTGCCGGTGCCGGCGGGGGAGCGGTTCGTGCTGGTGCTGGTCGACGGGCTCGGCTGGCACCTGGTGGATTCGTACGCCGCGCACGCGCCCTACCTGGCGGGCCTGCTGCCGACCGCGACCCGGATCACCAGCGGCGTCCCCAGCACCACGGTCACCTCGCTGACCAGCCTGGGCACCGGCACCGAGCCCGGCCGGCACGGCATGGCCGGCTACACCTTCCGCAATCCGGCCGTGGACCAGATCTTCAGCCCGCTGCTGTGGAACAGTGCCACCCCGGCGACCGAGTTCCAGCCGCTGCCCGGCTGGTTCGAGCGGCTCGACGGCGGGATCGCGGTGACCTCGGTCTCGCTGGCGAAGTTCGCCGACTCCGGGCTCACCCTGGCCGCGCTGCGCGGGGGCAACTTCGTCGGCATCGAGGACGAACTCGACCACGACACCCGGATCACGGCGACGGTCACCGCCGCCACCGGCGCCCGGCAGACCCTGGTCTATTTCTACGAGCGGCTGCTCGACCACGACGGGCACGGCCAGGGCGTCGGTTCCGCGGAGTGGCTGGCGCAATTGCAGCGCATCGACACCATGCTGGCCGATCTGCGCGCCGCCCTGCCCGACGATGTCCGGGTCCTGATCACCGGCGACCACGGCATGCTGAACGTCCCCAGCCGCAACTTCCTCACCATTGAGGACGAGCCGGAACTGCGTACCGGGGTCCGGCTGATCGGCGGGGAGGGCCGCTTCCGGCAGCTCTATACCGCCCACCCGGCAGAGGTGGCCGCCCGCTGGGCCGACCGGCTCGGTGCGGACGCCTGGGTCCGTACCCGCGGGGATGCCATCGACGAGGGCTGGTTCGGCCCGATGGTGCCCCGGGTCGCCGATCGGTTCGGCGATGTGCTGGTTGCGATGCGTACCGACTGGGCCGCGCTGACCACCACGGTGCCCGGCGAGTTCGGGCTGGTCGGGATGCACGGTTCGCTGACCCCGCAGGAGATGTACGTTCCGCTGCTGATCGACTGAATCGGCGCGGTGCGCTGATCCAGCACGAGGTGGCGGTACGCGTCGGGCGGCGGTAGCTGGCAGGATGGGCCGGTGGCCGATCTGCTCTTCTTCACCGGACCGATGGACTGCGGGAAATCGACGCTCGCCCTGCAGATGGACTACACCCAGACCCTGGGCGGCCGGGCCGGGCTGCGCTTCACCCGGCAGGATCGTTCCGGGAAAGCGAAGATCACCTCCCGCCTGGGGCTGGCGGAGGAGGCGATCGAGGTCGACACCGACTTCGACTTCTGGAAACACCTGGTCCATGCGCTCACCAGTGGGGGCCGGGTGGACTACCTGATCTGCGATGAGGCCCAGTTCTACACCGCCGCACAGGTGGACCAGTTGGCCCGGATCGTGGATGAGTTGGAGATCGACGTGTTCGCGTACGGGATCCTCAGCGATTTCCGCTCCGAACTGTTCCCCGGCTCGAAGCGGCTGGTCGAACTGTGCGACCGGCTGGAAACCCTGCAGGTGCAGCCGCTGTGCTGGTGCGGTTCCCGCGGGACGCACAATGCTCGGCTGGTGGACGGGAAGATGGTCACCGAGGGGGAGCAGATCGCGGTCGGTGATACCCGTCCCGAACCCGAGAGCGAGTACGCCGGCACGCTGCTCGCCGGAACCCTGCTGGGAGCCGAGGCGGAGCCGAGCGGGCAGGTCACCTACGAGGTGCTGTGTCGTCGGCACCATCGGCGTCGGGTGACCAAGGCGATTGCCCAGGCGAATCTGAGCCCGGACCCGCTGCCGTTCGGGGGCACGATCAAACCGAAGCACCAGCGGCCCTGAGGGTGTGTCGGGCGGTCGCGGTCAGGGGGGCTTCGCGCGATGGTTCTGGGGGTGGTGGGCTTCGTGCGATGGTTCTGGGGGTGGTGGGCTTCGTGCGATGGATTCTGGGGGTGGTGGGCTTCGCGCGATGGTTCTGGGGGTGGTGGGCTTCGTGCGATGGATTCTGGGGGTGGTGGGCTTCGCGCGATGGTTTCTTGCGGTGGTGGGCTTCGCGCGATGGATTCTGGGGGCGGTGGGCTTCGCGCGACAGGTTGGTGCAGTCGGCGTCGGCCACGGTCATCTCGCGGGTGGTTGCAGCAATCGCTGGAAGCCCTATCCGTCGCTCCGAGTCCGGTGCTGTCGCCGCCCGGACCTCGTCCCGGCGGTGAGCCGCCGGTCACCGGGCGGTCCCGCTCGCGCCGCACCGCGCCGAGCCGTACGCCGGCCGGGAAGCCGACCCCGGGCCTCGCCGTCGCGGGGAGTTTCCCGGGTCAGATGGGGCTGTCGGCAGGGGCTCGGCGGCGTCGCCCGGCCCGGCACCGTTGCCGCGGGTGACCCCGCGTACGTTGGCATGGTCCAGCGACAGCCAAGCCCTCCCGCGTTGACTGGAGCAGTCGCGAAGTGACACTCGGAGGCGCTGGGTGGAGTTCGCTGTCGCGGGAGCGGTGGGCCTCGCAGTTGCTGTCGCGGGAGCGGTGGGCCTCGCAGTTCCTGTCGCGGGAAGGATCCGCGTGGTCGAATCTGTCGCGGGAAGGGCCCGTCCCCCTCGAATCTGTCGCGACAATCGCTCGGCCCTCGACGCTGTCCCGACCCCGACCCCGACCCCGACCCCCGGAGCCACCTTCCCCCGGCCCCACCCCCCCCACGAAGTCCGTCGAAAATTCTTTCGCCGCAATGTCGATCGGCCCGCTTCCCGGGCGACGTGTTCAGTGAGAGGCTCGAATGGCGAGCCTCCGAGCTGAAGGAGAACACCATGCAGTACATGCTCATCATGCGGTCGAACGACGAAGCGCTGGCGGCCTCCCAGGAGATCCCCTTCGAGCAGATCATCGAGGCGATGGGGAAGTACAACGAGTCGCTGGTCCAGGCCGGCGTCCTGGTGGCCGGCGAAGGTCTCAGCGATGCCACCGAGGGCTTCGTCGTGGACTTCACCGCGGAGCCGCCGCTGGTCACCGATGGTCCCTACGGCGAGACCAAGGAACTGTTCAACGGCTTCTGGATCCTCGAGGTGGCGTCCAGGGAAGAGGCCGCCGAATGGGCCAAGCGGTGCCCCCTGGGCCCCGGCAGCAAGCTCGAGGTCCGGCGGATCCACAGTACGGAGGACTTCCCGGCCGACAACGAATGGATCAAGAAGGAAGAGGGCTGGCGCGAGGAGGCCGCCCGCCGCGCCACCACGGCCGAGCGGGCCTGACCGGCGATGACCGAGGGCACGGCCGGCCGGGGGCAGGACGCCACCCGGCGGGCCGTCGCCGCGGTGTGGCGGATCGACGCGGCCCGCGTCGTGGCCACCCTCGCCCGCTACACCGGCGACTTCGGCCTGGCCGAGGACCTCGCCCAGGAGGCCCTCGCCCAGGCCCTGGAACGCTGGCCCGACCAGGGGATACCGCGCAATCCGGCCGCCTGGCTCACCCATGTGGCCAAGCGCCGCGCCGCCGACCATTGGCGTCGCCAGGATCGACAGGCCGCCGGGACCGCCGCGCTGGCCCACGACCTCGAACTCAACCGGTTCGAGGAGAACCAGCCGCCCTGGGATCCCGACGAGATCAGCGATGACGTGCTGCGGCTGCTGTTCACCGCCTGCCACCCGGTGCTGTCCGAACCGGCCCGGGTCGCGCTCACCCTGCGGGTGGTCGCCGGGCTCGGGACCGAGGAACTGGCCCGGCTGTTCCTGGTCCCGGTCAGCACGGTGCAGCAGCGCATCGTGCGCGCGAAACAGACCCTGGCCGAGGCCGGCGTCCCGTTCGAGACTCCGCCGCGGGCCGAGCGGGGACGACGGCTGGCCTCCGTGCTCGGGGTGATCTACCTGATCTTCACCGAGGGACACACCGCGACCGCCGGGACCGACTGGATGCGGCCCGAACTCAGCCGGGAGGCGATCCGGCTGGGGCGCCAGCTGGTCGCGCTGCAACCCGACGAGCCCGAGACCCACGGGCTGCTGGCCCTGATGGAACTCACCGCAGCCCGCTTCCCGGCCCGGGTGGACGCCACCGGAGCGCCGATCCTGCTGGCCGATCAGGATCGACGCCGCTGGGACCGGGGAGCGATCCGGCGCGGGCGGGCGTCGCTGCAGCGGGCCCAGGATTGCGGTCGCGGACTGGGGCCGTACGCCCTGCAGGCCGCGATCGCCGAATGCCACGCGATCGCCCCCGACGTGGCCCACACCGACTGGCGCCGCATCGTCACGGCGTACGAGGCCCTGGAACTGATCGCGCCCTCCCCGGTGATCACGCTCAACCGGGCCGTCGCGGTGGCGGAGGCGTCCGGGCCGCAGGAGGCGCTGGCGATCGTCGACGGGCTGGCCGGGCACGGGCCGGCCGGGCACGGGCCGGCCGGGCGCAAGGGGGGCCTGGCCACCTCCTACCTGCTGCCCTCGGTACGCGGCGAACTACTGGCCCGGCTGGGGCGTACCGACGAGGCCCGGGCGGAGTTCATCGAGGCAGCCCGCCGGGCGCACAATGCCCGGGAACGCGACGTCCTGCTGGCGAAGGCCGCCCGGGGCGGCAGTCCGGATCGGGGAGCGCAGTAGCGCCCGAGGTCAGGGCCGCTCCTGGGGCGAGCCGAACATGATCTCGTCCCAACTGGGCACCTGGGCTCGCTTCCGGGTGGACTTGCGGGCCGGCTTCGGCGCCTGGTCCCCGGTCAGCGTCTCCTGTTCGCCCTCGGGCTCCTTCGGCTTGCGGGTACGCCGCGGTCGGGGTTTGGGCGTGGCATCGGCGTCATCGGTGGACTCCGCGGGGTGGATCGCGACATTGGTGTGCTCGACGTCGTCCTCGGACACCTCGTCGGCGGGCGGCGAATCCGGGGTGACGGGATCCTCGGTCCTGCGGGTGGGGGAGGTGCGCGGGGCCGGCCGCGCGGAGCGAGCGGCTCGGCGCCGGGCGGCCCGACTCGGCGCCGGCGCCTCGGCGGCCCCCGACGCCGGTTCCGGGGCCGACGCCGGTTCCGGGGCCGACGCCGGTTCCGGGGCCGACGCCTGCTCCGGTGCCGACGGCTGCTCCGGAGCAGACGTCCGCTCCGGGCCAGGCTTCGGCGTACGTTCCGATTCCCGCGCCCGGTCGGATTCCCGCGCCCGCTCGACCCGCTCGACCCGCTCGGCCGGTTCCCGGTCCGGTCCGGGCTCGGGCGCACCATCGTCGGTCGGCAGATCATCGGCGACCGGCGGGGTGCCGTCATCGGTGCCGAGTCCGGCGTACACGTTCACCGAGTCCTCGGCGATCCCGCCGAGCATGTCGTAGAGGACGTCGAGTTCATTGCGGCCGGCCGGAACCACGTCGTACTGATCGAGTTCGGCTTCGACCTGGAAGCGGATCACCTCGGGATCGGTGTATTCCCAATCTGGATCGGCATCGGCCGGGGTGGTGGCGTGCTCCGCGGAGCCGTACTGCCCCGGCTCGTCGCGGTCCGCCTCGGCCCGGGCCCGGTCCCGGGCGCGGCGCTTGTGGACCGGAACGGTGTCCTCGACCACGTCGCCGCCCACGGCATGCACCAGGGCGAGGTCATCGACCACATCTCCGGGACGGGCGGAATCGCCGATCAGCCAGGACCCCTCGTCGTCGTCGGCGACACTGAAGTTGCCCTGCATGTCGAAGATGAAGGTGGCCCGGCGCTGGTCGCCCTCGGGCGGCTGGTAGGTCGCGACCAGGGTCCAGCGGCGGTCCGGTCGGCGCCAGGCGTCCCAGTCGAGGGAGTCCAGGTCCAGGCCGTGCGGCGCCAATTGTTCGGTGATGGCCTGGTTCAGGCGGCGATGGGTCGCGGTTTCGCCGCGCCGGCGTACGCTGGCACGCAGCGCCTGACCGACCGCGTGGGCGCGTTCGGCCATGATCGGGGCAACGAAGCCACCGATGCGCTCAACCGGCACCCCGGCAGCCTCGGCCACGGACTCCACCGACTCGCCCATCCGCAGGCGGTCCTGGATCTCTCGTGGTCTCAGCGCACTATCCATCCGTCATCCCTACCGGTCCATCGTTGTTCCCCACCCGGTGCAGCCGGTCGCCCGGCCTTGCGCCAAGGGTGAACCAGATCTCACACGTTACCGACATCACCAAACTAGCGTGAGGTTCGCGGAATGGATCGCAAGGGCCGGTGTGATTTGGGAAAATGGTCGGCACGGGCCGGTTCGGATCGGCCCCGGGAAGGGAAGCGATGAGCTACGACGCGATCGTCCTGGTCTCCTTCGGCGGTCCGGAACGGGCGGAGGACGTGCTGCCCTTCCTGCGCCGGGTGACCGCCGGACGGCCCATTCCCGAGGATCGACTGACCGCGGTGGCCGAGCACTACTACGCCCGCGGCGGACGCAGCCCCCTGCCCGACCAGTGCCGCGACCTGCGCGACGCCCTGGCCGCCGAGCTGCGGCGCCGGGGCCACGACATCGAGGTGTTCTGGGGCAACCGGAACTGGCATCCGCTGCTGACCGACCTGATCCCCGAACTCGCCGCGGACGGCCACCGGCGGCTGCTGATGCTGACCACCAGTGCCTACCCCTCCTACTCCGGATGCCGGCAGTATCGGGAGAACATGGCCGCCGCCGCGGCGGGCACCGAGGTGGAGATCGATCGGATCGACCACTACGCCCTCGACCGGGGCTTCGTCCAGCCCAACTTCGAGGCGGTGCATGAGGCCTGGACCGGGCTCGGTGCCGATTCGGGCAATCGGCGGCTGGTCTTCGTCACCCATTCGATCCCCGAGGCGATGGCCGACGCGTCCGGCGGGCCGGGGCGCCGGGCGTACGTGGACTGGCATCGGCAGGTTGCCGACCGGATCGTCCGGGCGCTGGAGGAGCGCACCGGCCGTCCGGTGGTCTGGGAACTGGCGTACTGCTCCCGGTCGGGACCGCCGCAGCAGCCCTGGCTGGGACCCGACATCAACGACCTGCTGACCCTGCTGGCCGAGGAACGCGTCGAGGAAGTCGTGCTCTCCCCGATCGGATTCACCTCCGATCACATGGAGGTCGTCTGGGACCTCGATACCGAGGCCGCCGCGGCCGCCGCCGCCGTCGGGATCCGCCTGGTCCGGGCGGGGACCGCCGGCACCCACCCGGTCTTCGTGTCCGGGCTGGTCGACCGGATCGAGGCCCGCATCGCCGGGGAAGCCGCCGGGGAACCCGGCCCCCGCTGCGCGGCGAACTGTTGCCCCAATCCGTACCGGCCCGCCACCCCCGCGGTCGCCGAGCGGCCCGCGGACTGACTGACGCCCCGGACGGTTCTTTCCGGGCTGGGTCGTGTCCCTATTTCGAGGGACCCGGCATCCAATTTTTCAGTGCTAGCATGGGGATTTGTCCCTGTGTGATATGCATACGCCAGACTTCGGGAGTTAGCTCCCGGCCCGGTCCGCAACCCCGCCGGGGCGGACCGGTTCAGGCTTGCAGCGACTGGCCCACAGGAGAAAGAACAAATATGGCGACAGATTACGATGCCCCCCGCAAGACGGAGGAGGAGATCAAGGAAGACTCCATCGAGGAGTTGAAGACTCGTCGCAACGACCAGAACTCCGGTCGGGTCGACGAGGACGAGGTCGAGGCCGCGGAATCCTTCGAGCTGCCCGGCGCCGACCTCTCCCACGAGGAACTGACCGTCCGGGTGCTGCCGCGGCAGTCCGACGAGTTCACCTGCGCCGGCTGCTTTCTGGTACGCCATCGCAGCCAGCTCGCCGAGACCCGCAACGGTCAGGAGTACTGCTTCGACTGCGCGGGCTGACCCGCGCAGCCGGCGCGCACTGGGTAACAGCACAGGCACTCGGCAACAGCACAGGGCCTCGCCGTCGGCGAGGCCCTGTGCTGCGTTCGGGACCGAACCGGTTCCGGCCCGGCGGTGCGTGGAATCAGAAGCTGATGTTCACCTTGTTCGGCTTGTGGTCCGACCCGAGGTTGGCCTGCCAGCGCCGGACCGCGAAGCGGTTGGTCAGCAACTGCACGACGCCGACGCCGACACCCCAGGCCATCGCCCAGGTGAGTGCCTTGACCAGCGGGGTATCGGGATCGCCCGGCTCCGGCGGCTCCTCACCGGTCACCAATTCCCAGCCCTTGGTGATGGCCTTCTGCGCCACGATCGTGGTGACCGTACCGATCAGGGTGGTGTAGATCTTCCACAGCAGTCCCTTCGAGGGTTCCATGCTGCCTCCTGTCATGACCCACGCGGGGCATCGTCTCTGGTCGAACGCCGCTCAGTCTAATGGTGCGCGGTAGGTTGGAGGCAGGTACGCCGACGGCCGCGTCGCCGGGTACCGCGAACGAGCAGACAGGACATGATGAGCGAGACGACACCGGTTCCGCCGGGGCGTACGCAGGCCCGGGCGTGGTATGCCGAGCGGCTGCGACTGCCGTGGGTCTGGACGGCGATGATCGTGGTGATGGCCCTCTCCATCGGGATCGCCTCGGGCTTCTATCTGGGCTGGCAATTCGGCGTGGGTGCCGCGGTCGTGACCATGGTGGCGGCCGCGCTGGTCCTGGTTCCGTACCTGGACCGACCCGTCACCGTGGACAGCGAGGGTCTCACCGTCGGGCGCAGCCGGTTGGAATATGCGTGGATCGCCGAGGTCACCGCGCTGGATGCCGAGGAGAGCGCTGCGGTCCTGGGGCCGCGCTCGGATCCACGGGATTTCCTGGTGACCCGGCCCTGGCTGAAGCGCCTGGTCGTGGTCACCCTGAACGATCCTGCCGACCCGCATCCGCACTGGGTGATCGGCACCCTGCATCCCGAACCGCTGGCCGCCGCCATCCGGCGCGGCCTGGCGCAGTGACCGGGAAGATTTCGTCAACCGCGGACGTTTCCCCAGCGATCACCGGGTTGGTCAGAAGGCACCCCCACGGGGCAGACTGAGGGCGTAACCGTCGTGTGGCTCAGCCTGAGCCGGCCGGGTGAGTGAGGAAGTGGGAGCAGATGATCTTTGGTCGCAAGAAGAAGGCAGCCAAGTCCGCGGAGGAGACCTCGGACGAACGCGACCTGACCGAGGATGAGACCACCCGCGAGGAGGACTCCGACGACGTCGACGACGAGCCCACCGACCTGGCGGACGACGCCGACGATGAAGACGACACCCTCGAAGACGACGACGATGACGACACCCTCGACGACGACGACGACGAAGACGACGAGGACGAGGACGAGGACGAGGACAGCGAGGAAGACGACGAGTTCGCCGGCCTGACCGCCGAGCAGCGCAAGTGGGCCGAGTTCGACCGCTCCGCCGACTGGCGGGCGGAAGGCCCCTTCGACATCGACGAAGTCGACCTCGAGGACGATGACATCCAGCGCATCGATTTCGGCTCGATGATCATCACCCCGATGCCGGAGTGCGAGATCCGGCTGCAGATGCACGAGGCGTCCCAGCAGATCGTCTCCGCCCTGCTCATCGCCAAGGATTCCGCGCTGGAACTGGCCGCCTTCGCCGCGCCCAGCACTCCCGGTATGTGGGCGGAGGTACGCCAGGAGATCATCGAGGCGACCCAGGAATCCGGCGGCTTCACCGACCTGGTGGAGGGCCCCTTCGGTACCGAACTGATCCGCAATCAACCGGTCCAGACACCGGAGGGCCAGACCGCGATCCAGGCCTCCCGCACCTGGGTGGCCGAAGGACCCCGATGGCTGCTGCGCGGCGTATTGTTCGGAGAGGCGGCACTCGCCCAGGGCTACGACGATGACGTGGTCGGGCCGCTCTACGACGTGTTCTGCGACACGATCGTGCGGCGTGGCGACAGCCCGAAACCGATGGGGGACGTCCTGGCCCTCACGATTCCGGACGAACTGCAGCAGAATGCTGCCGAGGCCGACGCGTAGCGCCGGCCGCCCAACCAGGCGAACACACCAGCAAGGCAGGAGACATGGGATTCGTCAGTTCACTCCGGCGGTTGTGGTCCAGCGACGCCGAACTCGAGCGTGAGGACCAGCAGCGCGACGTCCGGGAGTGTGGTGCCACTCCGGTGGACGACTGCACCGATCGAGAGGTCGTCCGACTGCGTGGGCGGATCGAACGGGTGACCCTGCCGGCCACCGATCACTCCCGATCCTATGAGGTCGACTTCAGTGACGGTTCGGGCACGGTGCACCTGACCTGGATGGGGCGCGACCACATTCCGGGCGTGGTGGTGGGGGCCACCCTGATCGTCGAGGGCCGGATCAGCTGTCAGGGCCAGCAGCGCCAGATGTACAACCCGAAATACCAGCTGCTGCACGTCCCCGAGCAGATCCACTGACCCCCCTGCCCGGGGCGGCGGCTCAGGGCGTGGTCCGCGCCCGGACCTCGGCCCCGTCCCGGGACAGCAACTGGGCCAGATCCTGCTCGTCGGCGGGGGCGGTGACGAAGATGACCTCGTCGCCGGCCTCGAAGGACCCCTCCGGATCGGGACGAAAAGCCCGGCCGTCGCGGATCAGCGCAACCAGCGCCGAGTCGGCCGGCAGGGCGACCGCACCGATCCGCATCCCGACCACCGGGGAGTCGGCCGCCAGGGTCATCTCGACCAGGTTGGTCTGACCGTCCTTGAACCGGAACAGCCGGACCAGATTGCCGACCGTCACCGCCTCCTCGACCAGGGCGGCCATCATCCGCGGGGTCGACACGGAGACATCGACCCCCCAGACGTCGTCGAACATCCATTCGTTGCCCGGGTGATTCACCCGACCCACCGTGCGCGGTACGCCGAACTCGGTCTTGGCCAGCAGCGAATGCACCAGGTTGACCTTGTCGTCCCCGGTGGCCGCGATCGAGACGTCGCACTGATCGAGATTGGCCCGCTCCAGGGAGTCCAGCTCACAGGCGTCGGCGAGCAGCCACTCCGCGTCGGGTACCGAGTCGTACTTCATCGCCTTGGAATCCTTCTCGATCAACAGCACTTCATGGCCGTGGTCGAGGAGCTCCCGGGCGATCGAGCGTCCGACATTGCCGGCTCCGACAATTGCGATCCGCATGGGTATTGCCTTCCTGATGGGGTGCCTGGGTGGCCGGTCAGTGCCGGGCCGGGGGAGCGGCGAAGATCGCCTCGACCTCGCTGATCCGGTCCAGTTCGACCGCGGCGTACGCCAGATCGCCGTCCTGGAACAGAGTCTCGGGGCTGGGCACGATGCCCGTGCCGACCCGCAACAGGAACGGGATCGGCGTCCGGGCCGCCTCCTGGAGCCGGCGGATCGGCTGACCGACCCAGCCCTGATGCACCCAGACCTCGATCAGCCGCGCGTTGCCCGAGGGGTCGCGCCACACCGGCTCCGAGCCTTCCGGCAGCAACCGACGCAGCACCTTGTCGGCGGCCCAGCGTACGGTCGCCACGGTCGGGATCCCCAGCCGTTCGTACACCTGCGCCCGGCCCGGGTCATAGATCCGGGCGACCACATTGTCCACACCGAAGGACTCGCGCACCACCCGGGCGGCGAGGATGTTGGAGTTGTCGCCGCTGGAGACCGCGGCGAACCCGTCGGCGGACTCGATCCCGGCACGGCTGAGGACGCCGCGGTCGAAGCCGACACCCTTGACGGTCTGACCATGAAAGTCAGGGCCCAGCCGGCGGAAGGCATCGGTGTCGATGTCGATGACGGCCACCGAATGTCCACGCTTTTCGAGGCTGCGGGCCAGTCGGGAACCCACGCGGCCACAGCCCATGATGACGATGTGCACGGGTTCATCCTGCCATGGACTGTTGGGTGATTCGCCAACCCACGGGCCGGGCGTACATTGTGCGGGTGAGTGTTACCACAGGGTTGCGACGCCTGGTCCTGGGCCGCCGTCTCGCCAGTGACCAGTTGCAGGAGACTCTCCTCCCCAAGCGCATTGCGCTTCCCATTTTCGGCTCCGACGCGCTCAGCTCGGTGGCCTACGCCCCCGACGAGATCCTGCTGACGCTCTCCCTGGCCGGAATGGCCGGGTTCGCGTTCTCCTGGGAGATCGGGGTGCTGGTCGCGGTGGTGATGACGATCGTGGTGCTGTCCTACCGGCAGACCGTGCACGCCTACCCCTCCGGCGGCGGCGCGTACGAGGTGGCCACGGTCAACCTGGGCCCGAATGCGGGCCTCACGGTGGCCAGTGCCCTGCTGGTCGACTACGTCCTGACCGTGGCGGTGTCGGTGTCCTCGGGGGTGCAGAACGCCAAATCGGCGCTGCCGTGGCTGACCGGACGCGAGGGGCTGGTCGCGATGGTGGTGATCATCATCCTGATGGCCCTCAATATTCGCGGGGTGCGCGAGTCGGGCACCCTGTTCGCCTTCCCGACCTATGCGTTCATCATCGGCGTGATCGTGATGATCGCGTGGGGGCTGATCCAGATCGAGGTCCTGGGCCGGCCCCTGCAGGCCGACTCGGCGCAGTACCAGGTGGTCGGCGATCCGCGCTACGACCCGTTCGTCGGGATCGCCATGGTGGCCCTGCTGGCCCGGGCGTTCTCCTCCGGTTCGGCGGCACTGACCGGCGTCGAGGCGATCTCCAACGGCGTCCCCGCCTTCCGCAAGCCCAAGTCCCGCAACGCGGCCACCACCCTGGCCATGCTCGGCGGGGTGTCGATCACGATGCTGCTGGGCATCATCGCGCTGGCCAACCTCACCGGGGTGCGGATGATCGAAGACGGCGCCTCCTACTTCACCAAGGACGGACAGCCGGTCCAGGTGGTGGAGCGCACCGTCATCGGCCAGCTCGCCGAGACCGTGTTCGCCGACTTCCGGCCGGGCTTCTACTTCGTGGTGATCGTGACGATGGTGGTGCTGTTCCTGGCCGCCAATACCGCCTTCAGCGGGTTCCCGGTGCTCGGGTCGATCCTGGGCCGCGACGGGTTCCTGCCGCGCCAGTTGCACACCCGCGGGGACCGGCTCGCGTACTCCAACGGCATCATCATGCTGGCCGTCGCCGCGATCGTGCTGGTGCTGATCTTCAACGCCGATGTGACCAAGCTGATCCAGCTGTACGTGGTCGGGGTGTTCGTCTCCTTCACCCTCAGTCAGACCGGCATGATCCGGCACTGGACCCGGCATCTGAAGAACGAGACCGACCCGACCAAACGTCCGGCGATGCAACGCTCCCGGATCATCAACGGCATCGGCGTGGTGTGCACCGCCGCGGTGCTGATCATTGTGCTGATCTCCAAGTTCACCCACGGCGCGTGGGCGGCGCTGCTGGCGATGGCCATCCTGTTCGGCGTGATGAAGCTGATCAAGCTGCACTACGTCACCGTGGCCCGGGAGACCGCGTGGCGCCCCGGCGACGATCGGGTGCTGCCCAGCCGGGTGCACGCGGTGGTGGTGGTCTCCAAGGTCACCCATCCGGTGGTCCAGGCGATCATGTACGCCAAGGCGAGCCGGCCCTCCACCCTGGAGGCGATCACCGTGGAGGTGGATGCCGAGGAGACCCAGAAACTCTTGCTGCACTGGAAGTCGGCCGACCTCGGTCTGCCGTTGCGGGTGATCGCCTCCCCGTACCGCGAAGTGACCGGACCGATCGTGAAATACGTGACCACGATCCAGCGCAGCAGCCCCCGCGACGTGGTCTGTGTCTACATTCCCGAGATCGTGGTCGGGCACTGGTGGGAGCAACCCCTGCACAACCAGACCGGCCTGCTGCTGCGGACCCGGCTGCACTTCGCCAAGGGCGTAATGGTCACCTCGGTGCCGTACCTGCTGAGGTCGGCCAGCGTCGCCAAGGACCGGATCGCGCGGGAGAATCCGTTGGCCTTCCGCGGGATCGGCACCACCCAGATGCAATCGGATTCCCAGGGCGATCCGACGACCGTGATCCCGCCGAGCCCGAAGGGGAACAATGGTTGATTCGGGAGCGGGGGTTGACTCGGGAACGACCCTCGGGGCCACCGCGACGACGCCCGCGGTCGGTGAGATCGTCGGTCCGCTCCCGGTCGGCCCGATCGCCCACGGCGGCCACTGTGTGGCCCGGTACCAGGCCCGGGTGGTCTTCGTCCGGCACGCCCTGCCCGGGGAAGAGGTCCTGGTCCGGATCACCGACACCTCCCATGCCCGGTACTGGCTGGGCGACGCGGTGGAGATCCGTACGCCCGCCCCGGAACGGATCCCGTCGGCCTGCCCGGTCGCCGGCCCCGGCGGCTGTGGTGGCTGCGATTTCGCCCACGTCGATCCGGCCTTCCAGCGCGAGCTCAAGCGTCGGGTGGTGGCCGAGCAGCTGCAGCGGCTGGCCGGGATCGAATGGTCCGGGGAGGTCGCCGAGGTGGCCCCGACCGATCACTGGCGGACCCGGATGCGGTACCGGGTCAGCGGCGGCGAACTGGGGCAACTGGCCCATCACAGCCACACCGTGATCCCGCTGCCGCAGGTCGGGTGCCGGATCGCGGCCGGCCCCGCCCCGAGTGCTGCCGAACTCGGGGTCGCCGACCTCGCCGACCTGGCCCCCGACATCGAGGTGCGACAGATCGAGGCGGCCTCGGGCCGCGTGGTGCACACCGGTGCGCCGGCCGTCGACACGGTCACCGAGACCGCGGCCGGAATCGACTTCGAGGTGCCCACCGACGGGTTCTGGCAGATCCATCCCCGCTCCGCGGACACCCTGGTCGCCGCGGTCCTGGCCGGACTCGACCCGCGGGCCGGCGAGCGCGGCTTCGACCTGTACTGCGGGGTGGGCCTGTTCGCCGGGGCGCTGGCCGCCCGTGGGGTCACCATGTGGGGCGTGGAGTCGGACAAGGATGCGGTGTCCTGCGCCCGGCGCAATGTCCGGGCCGCCCGGTTCACCAGCGGCCGGGTCGACCGGGTGCTGTCGAAGCTGCCGCACCGCACCGACCTGGTCGTCCTCGATCCGCCGCGCAGCGGTGCCGGGAAACAGGTGATCCAGCAGGTCGCCGCCCGCACGCCGCGGGCGATCGCGTACGTCGCCTGTGATCCGGCCGCGCTGGCCCGGGACCTGGCGTACGCCGCCGCGGCCGGCTACCAGCCCGACTCGATCACCGCGTACGACCTGTTCGGCTGGACCCATCATGTGGAGTGCGTCGCAATCCTGCACCCCGCCTGACCCGGTGCCGACCGGGGCGAGAAGATGGAGGCGGTCCGTCAGCCGTTCGAACGGGAGCTTCCATGAGTTCGCCCGCCCGCCCCACGCACCTTCCCGTCCGGATCGGCGTCCTCACCAGTGGGGGCGACGCCCCGGGCATGAACGCCGCGGTCCGCGCGGTGGTCCGGGCCGGGCTGCGGCTGGGGGCGCAGATGTTCCTGATCCACGAGGGCTATCAGGGCCTGGTCGACGGGGGAGACGGGATCACCCCCGCGGACTGGGATTCGGTCGGCAGCATCCTGCACCGCGGCGGCACCATCATCGGGACCTACCGCTCCAAGGACTTCCGCACCCGGCCCGGACAACTGAAGGCGGCCACCAACCTGCTGCGGCACGGGATCGACCGCCTGGTGGTGATCGGCGGAGACGGCTCGCTGACCGGCGCGAACGCTTTCCGGGAGGCGTGGCCGGACCTGCTGGCCGAGGTACGCGAGGCCGGCGAGGTCGATCCCGAGCTGATCGACCGCCATCCCGACCTGATCATCGCCGGGCTGGTCGGCTCGATCGACAACGACCTGGTCGGCACCGACCAGACCATCGGGGCCGACTCCGCCCTGCACCGGATCGTCGACGCCCTCGATGACATCTCCTCCACCGCGGCCTCCCACCAGCGCAGCTTCGTGGTCGAGGTGATGGGCCGCCACTGCGGCTACCTGGCGCTGATGTCGGCGATCGCCGGGACCTGTGACTTCTCGCTGATCCCCGAGCAGCCGCCGCCGGACGGCTGGGAGGAACGGATGTGCGCCGAACTGCGCCGTGGTCGCGCGGCCGGGCGGCGGGAATCGATGGTGATCGTCGCCGAGGGAGCGACCGACCGGGCCGGGAACCCGATCACCGCCGAGTACGTGAAGGATCAGATCGCCGAGCGGCTGGGGGAGGACACCCGGGTCACCATCCTCGGCCACGTGCAGCGCGGCGGGTCGCCCTCGGCGTACGACCGCTGGATGAGTACCTGGCTGGGCTATGTCGCGGTGAAGACGGTGTTCGAGGCGGCCCCCGGAACGCCCTCGGTGGTGATCGGCAACCGCGGTAACACGATCATCGAGATCCCGCTGATGGAAGCAGTCGCCGCGACCCGGCAGGTGCCGGCGCTGATCGACCAGGGCGACTACGACCGCGCCGTCGAACTGCGCGGCAGCAGCTTCGCGCACATGCACCGGATCTTCCGGGCCATGTCGGAACCACCCCGGGTCCGGGCCGACGCCGACGCCAAACGGATCGCGATCGTGCACGCCGGCGGCCTGGCACCGGGGATGAACACCGCCGCCCACGCCGCGGTCCGGCTCGGGATCGAGGAGGGGTTCCAGATGGTCGGGGCCGTCGGCGGGTTCCCCGGCCTGGCGGACGGAAACGTACGCCCGCTCGACTGGGGTGACGTCGAGGGGTGGGCCGGACTCGGCGGGGCCGAACTCGGCACCCGGCGCCGGGTACCCGAGATCGAGCACCTGTACGCCATCGGCCGGGTGCTGGAGAACGAACGGATCGACGGGCTGCTGGTGATCGGCGGCTGGAACGCGTACCTGGCCGCAAATCTGCTGTGGCGCGAACGGGACCGATACCCGGCATTCCGGATCCCGATGGTGTGCGTGCCCGCCTCGATCGACAACAACCTGCCCGGCAGCGAACTGTCGATCGGCTCGGACACCGCGCTGAACGAGATCAGTGACGCGCTGGACCGGATCAAGCAGTCCGCCAGCGCCTCCCGGCGCTGCTTCGTGGTGGAGACGATGGGGCGCCACTGTGGCTACCTGACCCTGATGGGTGGGCTGGCCGGCGGCGCCGAACGGGTCTACCTGCACGAGGACGGGGTCACCCTGGCCGACCTGGGCCGCGACGTCGAGTTGCTCAATCACGGCTTCGCCCACGGGCGGCGGCTGTTCCTGGCGATCCGCAACGAGGAGGCCAACCCGCTCTACACCACCGACTTCATGGCCCGGGTGTTCGAGGAGGAGGGCGGGGACCTGTTCGACGTACGCCAGGCGATCCTCGGGCACCTGCAGCAGGGCGGCAATCCGAGCCCGTCCGACCGGTTGCTGGCCACCCAGTTGGTCGATTTCGGGATCGATACGCTCAAGGCCCAGCTCGAGGCCGGCGGGGACGCCGCCTGCTCGGTCGGTACGCTGGCCGGACAGCTCGTCGCGACGCCGATGGAGCGGATGTTCGACGACGCCGACACGGTGTTCCGGCGGCCGCGGCGGCAATGGTGGCTCGAGCTGCGGGCCGTGCTGCAGGCGGTCGCCGAGGAACCGCGCTGACCCGCTGCGCGGCGCGGTCGGGCGCGCTTCTCGCCAACGCCGCAGGCCGAAACCTGAGTCGGGCGGCGATGATACGTTGGCGTCAAGACTTGGCGAGGATGCCCTCGCCGATCGGTTCGTACGACACAACGGTCTGGGAGTTGATTCGATGAGTGTCAACAGTTTTGGTGCCAAGTCCACCCTCGAGGTGGCCGGCAAGAACTATGAGATCTTCAAGCTGGATGCGGTAGAGGGCTCCGACAGCCTCCCGTACAGCCTCAAGGTGCTGCTGGAGAACCTGCTGCGCAACGAGGACGGCGCGAACATCACCGCCGACCAGATCCGGGCGCTCGGCAACTGGGACCAGAACGCCCAGCCCAGCCAGGAGATCCAGTTCACCCCCGCCCGGGTGGTCATGCAGGACTTCACCGGCGTGCCCTGTGTCGTCGACCTGGCCACCATGCGCGAGGCGATCATGGACGTCGGCGGCGACGCCGACCAGGTCAACCCGCTCTCCCCGGCCGAAATGGTGATCGACCACTCCGTCATCATCGAGGCCTTCGGCACCCCGCAGGCCTTCGAGCAGAACGTCGAGATCGAGTACGAGCGCAACAAGGAGCGCTACCAGTTCCTGCGCTGGGGCCAGACCGCCTTCGACGACTTCAAGGTCGTGCCGCCGGACACCGGCATCGTGCACCAGGTCAACATCGAGAAGCTGGCCCGGGTCATCTTCCCGCGCGAGGTCAACGGCGTCCTGCAGGCGTACCCCGACACCTGCGTCGGCACCGACTCCCACACCACCATGGTCAACGGCCTCGGTGTGGTCGGCTGGGGCGTGGGCGGCATCGAGGCCGAGGCCGCGATGCTCGGCCAGCCGGTCTCCATGCTGATCCCGCGCGTGGTCGGCTTCAAGCTGCACGGCTCCCTCCCCGACGGCGTCACCGCGACCGACCTGGTGCTGACCATCACCCAGATGCTGCGTGAGCACAAGGTCGTCGGCAAGTTCGTCGAGTTCTACGGCCCGGGTGTGTCCACCGTCCCGCTGGCCAACCGCGCCACCATCGGCAACATGAGCCCCGAGTACGGCTCCACCATCGCGGTCTTCCCGATCGATGACAAGACCACCGAGTACCTGCGGCTCACCGGGCGTTCGGAGGAGCAGATCGCCCTGGTCGAGACGTACGCGAAGGCCCAGGGCCTGTGGCACGACGACACCAAGGAAGCGAAGTACTCCGAGTACCTCGAGCTGGACCTGGCCACCGTCGTCCCGTCGATCTCGGGCCCGAAGCGTCCCCAGGACCGGGTGCTGCTGTCGGAGTCGAAGGCCAGCTTCCAGGCCACCGCGGCGCAGGCCCCGTACAACGCCGACCTGAACCGGACCGTTCCGGTCACCCTGGCCTCCGGCGAGAGCTTCGAGATCGGTGACGGATCGGTCACCGTGGCCTCGATCACCTCCTGCACCAACACCTCCAACCCGAGCGTGATGATGGCGGCCGGCCTGCTGGCCAAGAAGGCGGTGGAGAAGGGCCTGTCCCGCAAGCCGTGGGTGAAGACCACCATGGCCCCGGGCTCGAAGGTCGTCACCGACTACTACGAGAAGGCCGGGCTGTGGCCGTACCTGGACAAGCTGGGCTACAACCTGACCGGCTACGGCTGCGCCACCTGTATCGGCAACACCGGCCCGCTCATCCCCGAGGTCTCCAAGGCGGTCAACGACAACGATCTCGCGGTCACCGCGGTCCTGTCGGGCAACCGTAACTTCGAGGGCCGGATCAGCCCCGACGTGAAGATGAACTACCTCGCGTCCCCGCCGCTGGTCGTGGTGTACGCCCTGGCGGGCACCATGAACATCGACCTGGCCAACGAGCCGATCGGTCAGGACGACCAGGGCAACGACGTCTTCATGGCCGACATCTGGCCGAGCACCGAAGAGGTCCAGGCCGCGATCGACGCCTCGATCAACTCCGAGATGTTCACCAATGCCTACCAGGACGTCTTCGCCGGCGATGACCGCTGGCAGGCCCTGCCCACCCCGGAGGGCAAGACCTTCGAGTGGGCCGCGGACTCGACCTACATCCGCAAGCCGCCGTACTTCGAGAACATGCCGGCCACCCCGGCGCCGGTCACCGACATCTCCGGTGCCCGGGTGCTGCTGAAGCTGGGCGACTCGGTCACCACCGACCACATCTCCCCGGCCGGCAACATCAAGGCCGACACCCCCGCGGGTCAGTACCTGACCGCGCACGGCGTCGCGCCGAAGGACTTCAACTCCTACGGCTCGCGCCGGGGCAACCACGAAGTCATGATGCGCGGCACCTTCGCCAACATCCGGCTGCGCAACCAGATCGCCCCGGGCACCGAGGGTGGCTACACCCGCGACTTCACCCAGGAGGGTGGCCCGGTCGGGTTCATCTACGACGCCTCGGTGAACTACCAGGCCGCCGGCACCCCGCTGGTCGTCCTGGGCGGCAAGGAGTACGGCTCCGGCTCCTCGCGTGACTGGGCGGCCAAGGGCTCGGCGCTGCTGGGCATCAAGGCCGTCATCTGCGAGAGCTTCGAGCGGATCCACCGTTCGAACCTGATCGGCATGGGGGTCCTCCCGCTGCAGTTCCCCGAGGGCGAATCGCACGAGTCGCTCGGCCTGACCGGTGAGGAAGTCTTCGACATCACCGGGATCACCGAACTGAACAACGGCGTCACCCCGAAGACGATGAAGGTCACCGCGACCCGGCCCGACGGCTCCACCGTCGAGTTCGACGCCACGGTCCGCATCGACACCCCCGGAGAGCGGGACTACTACCTCAACGGTGGCATCCTGCAGTACGTGCTGCGGGGCATGGCCAAGGCCTGATCCAGCCACTGATTGCGCCGACGGCGTCCGGTTTCGGCCGGGCGCCGTCGGCGTTTTCGCGTCGGGGTCGGGCCGCGATGGGCTGGTCAGGCCGCGACGGCCTGGGCGGGCGTAGGGGGCAGCGCGTCCTTGCGACCGAACACGCGCTCGAGCGCGAGGGCGCCCGGGCCGGTGAAGACCAGGAGCAGGAACGCCCAGGCGTACAGCGCGGCCGGCTCGCCGTTGTTCTGCAACGGCAGCACCCCGTCGGGCTGATGGCTGACGAAGTACGCGTAGGCCATCGACCCGGACGCGATGAGCGCGGCCAGGCGGGTGAACAGCCCGGCCGCCACCAGCAGGCCGCACACCAGTTGGATCAGTGCGGCGTACCAGTAGGGCCAGATTCCGAAGGGGACGGTTCCGCCGTTCGTGCCGTGTGCTCCGCCGAGGATGCCGAACAGCGAGGCGGCGCCGTGGCAGGCGAAGAGCAGGCCGACAACGACCCGGAACGCAGCGACCGCGCCGGGTTGCGTCCGATGGAGGAGGGAGTGGAGGGACCGCAGTGACATCGATGTCCTAACGTCGAAGTAAGGTGAGGCTTACCTTAGCTATGCCGGCTTGGTGCGTCCAGTTTGGGGTCGTTCCATCGAGGGTGGAGGGCTGCGCCCGACGCCTCGGCCGCCCGGGTGCACCTACGTTTCGGGATCCGGTCGATGGAGCGAAGGAAGGTAGCGGGCGGCGAAGGCCCGTGGGCTCGCTGCCCGGGGTCGGTCTTCGCTGCATGTGAGTGTCCTTCGCTGCCCGGACGCTCCGGGACGCTGGAGGGAGGTCAGCCTTCGCTCCCTGGGTGCCGCCGGACGCTCCGGGACGCTGGAGGGAGGTCAGCCTTCGCTCCCTGGGTGCCGCCGGACGCTGGGCGGAGGTTATCCCTCGCTGCGTGGGCACTCCGGGGTGCTGCAGGGAGGTCATCCCTCGGTGCTTGGGCACGCCGGGGCGCTGGCCGGGTTCATCCCTCGCAGATGGGGGGATTCGCGCAAGTCCCGACACTTCGGCCGCCGCGGTGCGCCTGCGTTTCGGGGTC
>NZ_AUHH01000017.1:0-221 GCF_000423085.1 Granulicoccus phenolivorans DSM 17626 = NBRC 107789 = JCM 15570
GAGCGCCCGCGAAACAGGACGAGAACCCGCGCAACGCCACCGGGGCCCGCGGACGTGCGAGCTGGCCCCCGGACGGCGGCGTGCCGACTCGGGTGTGCGGGGCGACTTCGGTCGCGCGGGCTGGGTTCGGGTCCGCGGGTCCTGCAGGAGCCGCAAGCCGGATCCGGACCAGCGAGCAGCCACGAGCGCCCGCGAAACAGGACGAGAACCCGCGCAACGCC
>NZ_AUHH01000017.1:231-82508 GCF_000423085.1 Granulicoccus phenolivorans DSM 17626 = NBRC 107789 = JCM 15570
GCCGCAAGCCGGATCCGGACCAGCGAGCAGCCACGAGCGCCCGCGAAACAGGACGAGAACCCGCGCAACGCCACCAGCCACGAGCCATCAGCGCCCGCAAACCGGATCCGGACCAGCGAACAGCCAGCAGCGCCCGCGAACCGGACGAGGACCCCGCGCGAAGCCCCCAGCCACGAGCCATCAGCGCCCGCGAACCGGGGGACGACCCGCGCGAAGCCACCAGCCACGAGCCATCAGCGCCCGCAAACCGGATCCGGACCAGCGAACAGCCAGCAGCGCCCGCGAACCGGACGAGGACCCCGCGCGAAGCCCCCAGCCACGAGCCATCAGCGCCCGCGAACCGGGGGACGACCCGCGCGAAGCCACCAGCCACGAGCCATCAGCGCCCGCAAACCGGATCCGGACCAGCGAACAGCCAGCAGCGCCCGCGAACCGGACGAGGACCCCGCGCGAAGCCCCCAGCCACGAGCCATCAGCGCCCGCGAACCGGGGGACGACCCGCGCGAAGCCACCAGCCACGAGCCATCAGCGCCCGCAAACCGGACGAGGACCCGCGTACCGCCACCGGGGCCCGCGTACGGGCGAGCCGACCCCCGGACGGCGACCTGCCGACTCGAGTACGCGGGGCAACTTCGGTCGCGCGGGCCGAAAATCGGATCCGCGGGTCAGCGCCGGGCCGGCCGCAGCAACCGGCCGATCCGACTCCACTCCGAGCCGAAGTGATCGTCGGTGACCATGTAGGTCCAGGTCGCCCCGGGCCGGTAGAGGCCGGCGGAATCGAGGTCGAGCCGCCCGTCGACCACCTCGGCGTCCTCGAACAGTTCCACCGCGGTGGCCAGCGCCTCCTGCAGCAGATCCGGGAAGGCCTCGTGCAGCATCCGGTTGTACACCGTCAGCGGCTCCTGCTTGCCCAGGGCCTGCAGGTGGATGCCCTCGCGGATCTCCAGGGCGTACGCCAGATGCGCACTCCACCGCTCATCCAGACTGGACAGCACCGCCGTCCGGGCGGCCGACTCCAGTTCCTCGGCCGAGACCTGCTCGGCGAGTTCGTCGATCCGGTCCGGGATCTTCTGCTTCAGCCGCTCCAGGGCCCGGTCGCCGATCATCAACTCGCCGCGTACCTTGACGATCTCGACCCGCTGCTGCGCCGGCAGATGCGCATATCGACGCGCCAGGCTGCGCTGCTCGCGCTGCTGACCGTCGGAGATCCGCTGGGCCTGATCGATGAACCGGGCGTGTTTGCGGTCCAGCACCAGCCCGTCGGCCTCCAGCACGTCCCGGGCCTCGGGAGTACCGGGCAGGAATTCCCGCAGCAGGGCATCCTCCAGGCTGGTGAAGAACACCGAGTGCCCCGGATCGCCCTGCCGCCCGGCCCGTCCGCGCAACTGGTTGTCCAGCCGCGGGTTCGGGAACCGCTCGATCCCGACCACGCACAGGCCGCCGGCCTCGGCGGCCCCGTCGGCGAGCTTGATGTCGGTGCCCCGACCGGCCATCTGGGTGGACACGGTGATCCGCCCCGGCTCCCCGGCGCGGGCAATGATGTCGGCCTCCTCGCGGTCGTTCTTGGCGTTCAGCAGCACCGCCGGCACCGCGGCCTCGGTCAGCAGTCGGTGGAACCGTTCGGATTCGGCGACCGACTGGGTGGCGACCAGGACCGGTTGGCCGGCCTCGTGCAGGTCCCCGATGAATGCCACCGCGGCCGCGTCCCGCTCGGCGCCGGTCTCGTAGAGGCGGTCCTCTTCATCGGTACGGATGTTCGGCACATTCGGCTCGATCGAGCCCGAGCGGATCTCGTAGAGCTCCATCAGTTCCTCCGCCGCCGAGACCAGCGTGCCGCTCATCCCCACCACGGTGCGGTAGCCGGTGACCAGGTCGCGGACCAGCAACTGGTCCAGCACCTGCACCCCGGCGCTGCCGGCCAGCCGCTCCTTCGCCTCGACCGCCTGTTGCAACCCCTCGGGCCAGCGCTGCAGCGCATCGATCCGGCCCCGGGAGGAGCTGACCAGCGAGACCGCGCCATCGGCCAGCACGTAGTCCACATCGCGTACGAGCAGCGTCCGGGCGTACAGGGCGACGTTGACCCGGGTCAGCACATCGGCGCCGTCGCTGAACAGGTCCGCTTCCGGCGCCCAGTCCTCGACCCGGTTGATCCCGGTGTCGGTCAGGTGCAGGGTGCGCCGGTCGTCGTCGACCTCAAAATCCACCCCCTCGACCAGATCGGCCACGAAGTCGGCCACGCTCAGGTCCAGTTCGGGGGTGGCACCGGCCTCCCCGGCCAGCACCAGCGGCGTCTTCGCCTCATCCAGCAGGACCGCGTCGGCCTCGTCCAGCACGGTCGCATCCTGGCTGATCCCGACCATCTCTTCGGGCCGCGACCGGACCCGGTCGCGCAGCACGTCGAACCCGGCTTCGGTGACCGGGACGTACACCACATCGGCCCGGTACGCCGCCACCCGGTCGGCCTGCGGGGTCGCGCTGGTCACCGTGGCCACGCTCGCCCCGGCCGCGGCCAGCAGCGGACCCATCCAGGCCGCGTCCCGCTCGGCGAGATAGTCGTTGGCCGAGAGCACATGCACCTGGCGACCCTGCAGCACCCAACCGGCGGCGACGACCGCGCCGATCAGCGTCTTGCCCTCGCCGGTGGCGACCTCGACGCTGATCCCGTCCAACATCGCCGCCGCGGCCCGCAGCTGCACATCGAAGGGCCGCAGGCCGATCGTGCGGTCGGCGATTTCGCGGATCAGCACCAGGAAGCGGGCCAGTTCGGGGGGATCGGTGAGTTCGCCCAACTCGTCCAGTGCGGCGCCGAGCTCGGCCACGTCGAGCCCGGCCAGGTCCTCGGCCAGCCCGACGGCGGCCAGCCGGTTCGCCTGCTCAACCACCTGCCGGGCCGGTTTGATGTTCTCCATCCCGGGTGTACCGCGCAGCCAGGCCGCAAATCGCGAGGCACCGCTCGCCCCGTCGGACTTCTTCTTCAACCCAGCCACTACGCCAATCCCGCCACTTCGCCGACCCTGCCCCCACGTTCGCTTCCCGGTCTGTCGTCCGGCCCGTCCGGCCGCTGCGGCAACCGGCTGCGACCTCCATCCAGCAGCGTACGTGGCCTGCGGGGGGATGGGTGTCCGGACTAGTGTTCGTGGTGCGGGTGCACGGCAGGGGATTGGTAGCCTGAGACGAATCACCAACCTTTAAGTCCTGTCCCGTGAGGCAGGAAAGGACGGTTACATGTCTGCACAAGCTCCCGCAGCCATCCTCGTGCTCGAGGACGGCCGGACCTTTACCGGACGCCGGTTCGGCGCCACCGGGGAAACCTTCGGCGAAGCGGTCTTCTGTACCGCGATGACCGGATACCAGGAAACCCTCACCGATCCCAGCTACGACAAGCAGGTCGTCATCGCGACCGCGCCGCAGATCGGCAACACCGGCTGGAACGACGAGGACGACGAATCGAGCCGGATCTGGGTCGCCGGCTACGTGGTCCGGGACCCGGCCCGCCGGGCGTCCAACTGGCGCGCCACCGGCACTCTGGAGGACGCGCTGATCGCCCAGGGCATCGTCGGGATCTCCGACATCGACACCCGGGCACTGACCCGCCACCTGCGCGAACGCGGGGCGATGCGGGTCGGCATCTCCTCCACCGGCGCCTCGGTCGACGAGGTCCTGGAACGGGTCCGACAGCAGCCGGCGATGACCGGCGCGAACCTGGCCGAGGAGGTCTCCACCGACACCGGCTACATCGTCGAACCGATCGGGGAGCACCGCTTCACCGTCGCCGCGGTCGACCTGGGGATCAAGTCGATGACCCCGTACCGGATGAGCGAACGCGGCTGTCGGGTGCACGTCCTGCCGGCCACCGCGAGTGTCGAGGACGTCCTGGCGGTCAAACCCGACGGCGTCTTCTTCTCCAACGGCCCCGGCGACCCGGCCGCCACCGAGCATCCGGTGGAACTGCTCGCCGCACTGCTGCGCCGCCAGGTGCCCTACTTCGGCATCTGCTTCGGCAACCAGATCTTCGGCCGCGCGCTGGGCCTGGGCACCTACAAGCTCAAGTACGGCCACCGCGGGATCAACCAGCCGGTCAAGGACCTGACCACCGGCAAGGTCGAGGTCACCGCCCACAATCACGGATTCGCGGTCCAGGCGCCGATCGGGGAGGACATCCCCACCGAGTTCGGCACCGTCCGGGTCTCCCACGTCGGCCTCAACGACGACTGCGTCGAGGGCCTGGAACTGCGCGACAGCGGCGTCCTGGTCGGCTTCTCGGTGCAGTACCACCCCGAGGCCGCCGCCGGACCGCACGATGCGGCGTACCTGTTCGATCGCTTCGCCGACATGATGGCGGTCCGCCGGGGTGACGCCGCCGGCGGCGACAAGGCATGTCATCGCGACGAGCTGGATCCCGAGCACTACGAGCCGGCCGGCTCCGACACCCCCGCGACCGATGGAGAGAACGCCTGATGCCCCGCCGTACTGATCTGAAGTCGATCCTGGTGATCGGCTCGGGCCCGATCGTGATCGGCCAGGCCTGCGAGTTCGACTACTCCGGCACCCAGGCCTGTCGCGTGCTCCGCGAGGAGGGCTTCCGGGTCGTCCTGGTCAACTCCAATCCGGCCACCATCATGACCGACCCGGACATGGCCGACGCCACCTACGTCGAGCCGATCACGCCGGAGTTCGTGGAGAAGGTCATCGCCAAGGAGCGCCCGGACGCGCTGCTGGCCACCCTGGGCGGGCAGACCGCCCTGAACACCGCGGTACGCCTGCACGAGGCGGGCATCCTGGAGAAGTACGGGGTCGAGCTGATCGGCGCCTCGATCGAAGCGATCCAGCGCGGGGAGAACCGGGAGGAGTTCAAGGAGATCGTCACCGGCCTGGACGTGCCCGGCGGTCCCGGGGAGGTCGCCCGCTCGGTGATCTGCCACAGCATGGACGAGGTGCTGGCCGCGGCCGATCAGCTCGGCTACCCGGTCGTGGTCCGGCCCAGCTTCACCATGGGCGGGGTCGGCTCCGGCTTCGCGCACACCGAGGAACAGCTGCGCACCATCGCGGGGACCGGCCTGGCCGCCTCCCCGGTCACCGAGGTGCTGATCGAGGAGTCGATCATGGGCTGGAAGGAATACGAGCTCGAGGTGATGCGCGACGGCGCCGACAACGTCGTCGTGGTCTGCTCGATCGAGAACTTCGACCCGATGGGCATCCACACCGGCGACTCGATCACCGTCGCCCCGACGATGACGCTGACCGACCGGGAGTACCAGCGGATGCGCGATGTCGGCATCGGCATCATCCGGGCGGTCGGGGTCGAATCCGGTGGCTGCAATATCCAGTTCGCGATCAACCCGGCCGACGGCCGGATGATCGTGATCGAGATGAACCCGCGGGTCTCCCGGTCCTCGGCGCTGGCCTCCAAGGCGACCGGTTTCCCGATCGCCAAGATCGCCGCGAAGGTCGCCATCGGCTACACCCTCGACGAGATCCCCAACGACATCACCGGGGAGACCCCGGCCAGCTTCGAACCGTCACTGGACTACGTGATCGTTAAGGTGCCCCGGTTCGCCTTCGAGAAGTTCCCGACCGCCGACACCACGCTGACCACGCACATGAAGTCGGTCGGCGAGGCGATGGCGATCGGTCGCAACTTCGGCGAGGCCCTGGGCAAGGCGCTGCGCTCGATGGAGGACCCGCTGGCGCGCTACAACTATGCCGCCACCCCGACGACGTCGAAGGCGGAGCTGCTGCGGATCGCACAGACCCCGACCGACGGCCGGATCCAGACCGTGTTCGCCGCGTTCAGCGCCGGTGCCGGCGTCGAGGAGGTCTTCGAGGCCACCAAGATCGATCCCTGGTTCCTCGCCGAGATCGCCGCCCTGGTCGACCTGGCCGCGGAGGTCAAGCAGGCCGGCGGGATCAGCGCCGAGCTGCTCCGCGAGGCCAAGCAGAACGGCTTCTCCGACCTGCAGATCGCGCAGCTGCGGGGGCGGACCGAGTCCGAGGTCCGCGCGATGCGGCACGAGCTCGGGATCCGCCCGGTGTACAAGACCGTCGACACCTGTGCCGCCGAGTTCGCCGCCCGGACGCCCTACCACTACTCCTCCTACGACGAGGAGACCGAGGTCGCCACCCGGACCAAGCCGGCGGTGATCATCCTGGGCAGCGGCCCCAACCGGATCGGGCAGGGGATCGAGTTCGACTACTCCTGCGTGCATGCCTCGATGGCGCTGCGCGAGGCCGGGTACGAGACGGTGATGGTCAACTGCAACCCCGAGACCGTCTCGACCGACTACGACACCTCCGACCGGCTCTACTTCGAACCGCTCACCCTGGAGGACGTGCTGGAGGTGGTGCACGCCGAACGGCAGGCCGGCCCGGTGGCCGGGGTGATCGTCCAACTGGGCGGGCAGACCCCGTTGCGGCTGGCCCAGGCGCTGAAGGATGCCGGGGTCCCGATCGTGGGCACCTCCCCGGAGGCGATCAACGCCGCCGAGGAACGCGGCGCCTTCGGTGCGGTCCTGGAGGCCGCCGACCTGCCCTCGCCGAAGCACGGGATGGCGTACTCGGTGGCCGATGCCCGCGAGATCGCCGCCGAGATCGGCTACCCGGTGCTGGTGCGTCCCTCCTACGTGCTGGGCGGGCGCGGGATGGAGATCGTCTACGACCAGACCTCGCTGGACTCCTACATCTCCCGGGCCACCGAGATCACCCCGGAGCACCCGGTGCTGGTCGACCGGTTCCTCGATGACGCGATCGAGATCGACGTGGACGCCCTGTACGACGGCACCGACCTCTACCTCGGCGGGATCATGGAGCACATCGAGGAGGCCGGGGTGCACTCCGGGGACTCCGCCTGTGCGCTGCCCCCGATCACCCTCGGCGCGGCGGTGATCGACCGGATCCGCACCTCCACCCGCGCGATCGCCGCGGGGGTGGGCGTACACGGGCTGCTGAACATTCAGTACGCCCTGGCCGCCGACACCCTGTACGTGCTGGAGGCCAACCCCCGCGCCTCGCGGACCGTCCCGTTCGTGTCCAAGGCGACCGCGACCCAGCTGGCCAAGGCTGCCTCGCGGATCATGCTCGGCGAGACGATCGCCGAGCTGCGGGCCGACGGGACGCTGCGCCGGGAGGTGGACGGGGCCTACGTGACCGACGCCTCGCCGACCGCGGTCAAGGAAGCAGTGATGCCGTTCAACCGGTTCCGGACCACCGAAGGACGCCCGGTCGACACCCTGCTCGGCCCGGAGATGAAGTCGACCGGTGAGGTGATGGGCATCGACGCGATGTTCGGGCCCGCCTTCGCCAAGTCCCAGCTGGGTGCCTCCAGCTGGCTGCCGACCACGGGCCGGGTGTTCATCTCCGCGGCCGACCGGCACAAGCGCAACATCGTGTTCCCGGTGAAGGCGCTGGCCACCCTGGGCTTCGAGATCCTGGCCACCGAGGGCACGGCGCAGACCCTGCGGCGCAACGGTCTGGAGGTGACCGAGGTGCGCAAGTACTCCCAGGGCACCGGCCCGCACGGGGAGAAGACCATCGTGGAGATGATCAGCGACGGCGAGGTCGACCTGGTGTTCAACACCCCGCACGGGGTCGCCGCCGCCGGGATGCATCCGCAGATGGACGGCTACGAGATCCGGACCGCGGCGGTCTCCCGGGAGGTGCCCTACTGCACCACCGTGGCCGGGCTGTCCGCGGTGGTCCAGGCCATCGAGTCGCTGCAGCGCGGCGACATCGGGGTGCGCTCCCTGCAGGAATGGGCCGCGGATCTGCAGGCCAGCCTGCCGGGAGCGGACGGCTGATGAGCCGGCTGCCGCAGCGGCTGGGCGAGGCGGGGTACCGGGCGCTGCGCCCGGCCCTGTTCCGGCTCGGCGGGGGAGACCCCGAGGTGGCCCATCACGCCACGATGGCGGCGCTGCACCGGGTCGCGGGCAATCCGTGCGCCCGGGCCGCGCTGCGTACGCTCAGCTCTACCCCGGCGGCCCCGGTCACCGTCGGCGGAATCACCTTCCCCGGCCGGGTCGGGATGGCCGCCGGGATGGACAAGTACGCCACCGCGGTCCGGGCGTGGGCCCCGCTCGGGTTCAGCCACATCGAACTCGGCACCGTCACCGGGCAGGCCCAGCCGGGCAATCCGCAGCCGCGGCTGTTCCGGGCCCCGCAGTCCCGGGCGCTGATCAACCGGATGGGCTTCAACAATCCCGGCGCGGTCGCGATGGCCGACGCGCTGCGCCGGCAGGGGATCTATCGGGGGGAGGGGTACGCCGGCATCCCGGTCGGCATCTCCCTGGGCAAGACGAAGGTGGTCGACCTGGACCGGGCGGTGGCGGACTATCTGTTCTCCTTCGCGCGGCTGCACTGGCATGCCGATTACATCGCGGTCAATGTGTCCAGCCCGAACACGCCGGGACTGCGCTCCCTGCAGGAGGGCGCGGCACTGCGCGAACTCCTCGGCGCCCTCACCGCGGCCGCGCGGACCCTGGCCGACCCGATGCCGATCTTCGTCAAGATCGCCCCGGATCTGAGCTTCGCCGATCTGGACGACGTGCTGACCGTCTGCGCCGACACCGGGGTGAGTGCGCTGATCGCCACGAACACGACGCTGTCCCGCGAGGGGCTGGTCGGCGCCGACACCGCGCTGGCCGGGGAGGCCGGCGGGCTGTCCGGAGCCCCGCTGACCGCCCGGGCCCGGGAGGTGGTCGGCTACCTGTGCGCGCACAGCGGGCTGCCGGTGATCGGGGTGGGCGGCATCATGTCCGGCGCCGACGCCCGGGCCCTGCTCGACTTGGGCGCGGCGATGGTGCAGGTCTACACCGGTTTCATCTATGCCGGCCCCCGCCTGGTCCGCCAGATCAATGAGCTACCGGGCGAGATGACCGAATCAATGCACTCAACTGCGGACCCGTCCAGTCAGCGCGGAAATGGCCGCGCCGCCGACACCACGACAACATCGATTCGGCGCTCGAGCGACGTATCCCCGGCGAAAGGGACCCGATGACCGCATATGCCGAGCGGCTGGCCGAGGCGATCCGGACCCGGGGCAGGCTGTGTGTCGGGATCGATCCGCATCCGGCGATCCTGGCCGCGTGGGGCCTGAGTGACGATGTCGCCGGGCTGGCGGCCTGTGCCCGCGGGATGGTCGACGCCCTGGGCGACACCGTTGCGGTGTTCAAACCGCAGGCGGCCCTGTTCGAGGCCTACGGATCGGCCGGGATCGCCGTGCTGGAACAGACCGTCGCCGCGGCCCGCGCGGCCGGCGCGCTGGTCATCCTGGATGCCAAGCGCGGTGACATCGGCTCCACCATGGCCGGGTACGCCCGGGCGTACCTGGGGGAGAGCGCGCCGCTGCCGGTGGATGCGATCACGCTGAGCCCCTACCTGGGGTTCGAATCCCTGCGACCCGCGCTGGACGCCGCCGTCGCCGCCGACGCCGGGGTCTACGTGCTGTGCCGCACCTCCAACCCCGAGGGCGGATCGGTCCAGCAGGCCGAGTTCGGCGGCCGCTCGGTGGCCCAGCAGATGATCGATGCCGCGGCGGCGGCCAACACTGCCGCCGAAACGGACTACGTCGGGCTGGTGATCGGCGGGACCCATGACCGGCTCGGGCTGGACCTGGCCGAGTTCGCCGGGTCGATCCTGGTGCCCGGGATCGGCGCCCAGGGCGGCAGCATGGCGCACCTGCACACCCTGTTCGGTGCTGCCGTCCCGCAGATCCTGCCGAATTCAAGCCGTGGCATCATGCAGGCGGGCCCGGATGCCGGCGCTCTGCGCGAAGCGGTGCAGGGGACCCTGTCCGAGCTCGGGTAAGGGGATAGGTTGAACCCACCGGACAGATGCGAGCAGGAGATGCCGTGAACATTCCGCCCTTGAGCGAACAGCAGATGCAGACAGCGCGCAAGGCAGCCACCGAGGCCCGGCGCCGCCGCGCCGAGGTCAAGGAGCAATTGCGCACCGGAGCGTTGACCCTGGATGAGGTTCTGACACTGGCCGAGACCGACAAAGTGGTGGCGAACGCCCGCGTGGTGGAAGTCCTGCGCTCCCTGCCCCGGGTGGGGGAGAAGCGGGCCGCCGAACTGATGGAGCGGCTCAACATCGCCGAGAAGCGCAAGTTGGGCGGCCTGGGCCGGCACCAGCTCGCCGGCCTGCGTGCCGAGTTCGGCCCGCGTACGCCCGGCGACACCCCACCGGCCGACAGTGAGTGAGGAGACCACGATCACACAGCAGCACGAACCCGGATCGGTCTGGGTGATTTCGGGGCCGGCCGGGGTCGGCAAGGGCACGCTGGTGAACCTGCTGCGGGCCCAGTACCGGCAACTGTGGGTGTCGCTGTCGGTGACCACCCGGGCGCGCCGGCCCCGGGAGCAGGACGGCGTGCACTACCGCTTCATCTCCGAGGAGGAGTTCCTGCATCTGCGGGACACCGACGGGCTGCTGGAATGGGCCCACGTGCACGGCTCGGCGTACTACGGGACACCGCGCCAACCCGTCCTGGACGCGGTCGCCGCCGGCCGGACGGTCATCCTCGAGATCGAGGTCCAGGGGGCCCGGCAGGTTCGGCAGACCATGCCCGAGGCCCGCTCCATCTTCATCGACCCGCCGACGTGGGAGGTCCTGGTACGCCGACTCGCCGGACGAGGCACGGAAACCCCGGAACAACAGGCCCGCCGGTTGGAGACCGCCCGCAAGGAATTGGCGATGCGTTCGGAGTTCGACTACGTGGTCGTCAACGACAATGTCGAGCGGGCCGTGGCAGAACTGGTATCCTTGCTCGGTCTGTAGCCCGTCCCGGCCAATCCGCCGGGCACCGCGGCCCAGTTCGACCCAGAACCTGCGAAGGACGGCATGACCACCAACATTCCCGAAGGCATCACCAACCCGCCGATCGACGACCTGCTCACCAAGGTCGACTCGAAGTACCGGCTGGTCCTGTTCGCCGCCAAGCGCGCGCGCCAGATCAACGCGTACTACTCGCAGTTGGGCGAGGGCCTGCTGGAGAACGTCGGCCCGCTGGTCGAGACCGGGATCCAGGAGAAGCCCCTGTCGATCGCGATGCGCGAGATCAACGCCGGTGTCCTGGAGTGCAAGGAGATCGACCCGAACGAGGAGCAGCAGCTCGCCGATACTTTCGTCGATCCGGACTTCGCGGCCGACGAGTTCGGCACTGAGGATCTGCCCGGCCCCGAGTTCCCGACCGCCTGATCCATGGCCCGGATCGTGCTCGGCGTCGCCGGCGGCATTGCGGCGTACAAGGCCTGTGAGTTGCTGCGGCTGATGACCAAGGCCGGGCACGATGTCACGGTGGTGCCGACCGAGTCGGCACTCAACTTCGTCGGCCGGACCACCTGGGAGGCGCTGTCGGGACATCCGGTGAAGACCCAGGTGTTCGAGGGCGCCGATGAGGTGGCGCATGTCCGCCTGGGCCAGCAGGCCGACCTGGTCGTGATCGCCCCGGCGACCGCGGATCTGATCGCCCGCGCGGCGACCGGCCGCGCCGACGACCTGCTCACCAACGTGCTGCTGACCGCGCACTGTCCGGTCATGCTGGCCCCGGCGATGCACACCGAGATGTGGCTGCATGCCGCCACGCAGGCGAACGTGGCGACCCTGCGCGAGCGCGGAGTCATCGTGGTCGATCCCGACGACGGCCGACTCACCGGTCCCGATTCCGGCCCCGGCCGGCTGCCGGAGGCCGCGGATCTGTTCCCGAACGTCGCCTCGCTGCTCGAATCGGAGACTGTCGCCGCCGCGGCGACCCGCCGCGACCTGGCCGGCCGGCATGTGGTCGTCTCGGCCGGCGGCACCCGGGAACATCTGGATCCGGTGCGCTACCTGGGCAACTCCTCCTCCGGCCTGATGGGCCTGTCGATCGCCCGGGCCGCGGCCCTGCGCGGGGCCCGGGTGACCGTGGTCGCCGCCCACATCGAGCATCCGGTCCCGGCCGGGGCCACCGTCCGCCCCGTGGTCAGCACCGCCGATCTGGCCGAGGCGATGACCGAGCTGGCACCCGAGGCCGATGTGATCGTGATGGCCGTGGCCGCTGCCGACTTCACCCCGCGTACCGCCAGCGCCGGGAAGATCAAGAAGGAATCGGCCGACGCCGGGCTGCAGCTGGATCTGGTCCAGACCACCGATGTGCTCAAGACGCTGTCGCACCGGCGCCCGCGGGAGCAGACCATCGTCGGCTTCGCCGCCGAGACCGCCACCGGGGACGAACTGCTGCGGCTGGGGCAGGAGAAGCTGGCGCGCAAGGGCTGCGACCTGCTGGTCATCAACGACGTCTCCGGCGGGGGCGTGTTCGGGCAGGCCGACAACGCCATCACCATCGTCTCCCCGGATGCCGTCATCGGTTCCTGGACCGGCAGCAAGGGCGCCCTGGCCCATCGCATCCTGGACGCAGCAGGGGCAGTTGGTTCCGCGGGCTAGGGTGTGGTGACACCCACCCCCCTTTGCGATACTCGCGATTCGGGTGTGTGCAGGGAAGGTTGTGCGCATGTCGAAGCGTTTGTTCTCCTCGGAGTCGGTGACCGAGGGTCACCCGGACAAGATCGCCGATCAGATCAGCGACTCGATTCTCGATGAGTTGCTGCGGCAGGATCCCTCGTCCCGGGTGGCCGTGGAGACGATGCTGACCACCGGGCTGGTCATGGTGACCGGTGAGGTCACCACCGAGGCGTACGCCGACATCAACCAGATCGTTCGCGACACGGTGATCCGGATCGGCTACGACTCCTCGCACAAGGGATTCGACGGCTACTCCTGTGGGGTGCAGGTCTCCCTGAACGGCCAGTCCGCCGACATCGCCCAGGGCGTCGACACCGCCTGGGAGAAGCGGCTGGAAGCCTCCGCCGACTCCTACGACCTGCAGGGCGCCGGGGACCAGGGCCTGATGTTCGGGTACGCCTGCACCGAGACGCCGTCGCTGATGCCGCTGCCGATCGATCTGGCCCACCGGCTCGCCGAGCGGCTCACCGAAGCCCGTAAGTCCGGCGACATGCCCTACCTGCGCCCCGACGGGAAGACCCAGGTCACCGTGGAGTACGAGGACAACAAGCCGGTCCGGCTGGACACCGTCGTGGTGTCCTGCCAGCACGCCCCCGACGTCGATCTGGACAATCTGCTCGGGCCGGACGTGACCGAGCAGGTGATTGCTCCGGTGCTGGCCGCCTACGACCTGGCCCATGACGATTACCGCAGCTTCGTGAATCCGACCGGCAAGTTCGTCATCGGTGGTCCGATGGGTGACGCCGGGCTGACCGGACGCAAGATCATCGTCGACACCTACGGCGGGATGGCTCGCCACGGTGGTGGCTGCTTCTCCGGCAAGGACCCCTCGAAGGTCGACCGGTCCGCATCCTATGCGATGCGCTGGGTCGCCAAGAACGTGGTCGCCGCCGGGCTGGCGCAGCGCTGTGAGGTGCAGGTGGCGTACGCGATCGGACGCGCGCACCCGGTCGGTTTCTATCTGGACACCTTCGGCACCTCGGCGGTCCCGGAGGAGCAGATCGAGGCGGCGGTGCTGGCCACCTTCGACCTGCGCCCGGCTGCGATCATCGATGCCCTCGACCTGAAGCGCCCGGTCTATACCAGGACCGCCGCGTACGGGCACTTCGGTCGGGAACTTCCCGAGTTCACCTGGGAACGGACCGATCGGGCCGACGCGCTCGCCCGCGCCGTGCGTGGCTGACCGGTTCGTCGGGGTTGACCGACCGATCGCCGGACCGACAGAAGTGTCGGTGGGCTCGCCTAGCATCACGGTGTGACTGACTCCCTGCTGACCCTCGCGCCCCGGGAAGCGCCGGAGGTCGAGGTGGCCCGGGTGTGCGTGGACATGCCGCTGCCCCACCTGGACCGGCTGTTCGACTACGTCGTGCCCGCGGAGCTCGGCGAGAGCGCGCAGCCGGGCGTCCGGGTCCGGGTCCGGTTCGCCGGCCGGCTGCGGGATGGCTTCGTGATCGAGCGGACGCAACTGGCGCCGGACCCGAGTCGGCCGCTGGCACCGCTGGAGAAGGTCGTGTCCCCCGAACCGGTGCTGACCGCCGAGGTCGCACGGACACTGCGCCGGGTCGCCGATCATTTCGCCGGCTCGCTGTGCGACCTCACCCGACTCGCCGTGCCACCCCGGCATGCCGCGACCGAGAAGGCGAAACCACCCGAACGCCCGCCGATCGACCCGGCGCTGGCCGAGGCCGCACCGAACCCGTGGACCGACTACCCGGCGGGGGAGTCGTTCCTGCAGGCCCTGCGCGCCGGCCGGTCGCCCCGCGCGCTGTGGCAGGTGGCCCCGGCCGCCGCTCGGGTCGGGGACTGGCCGCTCGGCCTCGCCCAGGCGGCCGCCGCGACCGCGGCCTCGGGTCGCGGCTGCGTCATCGTGGTCCCCGACACCCGGGATCTGGCCCGGCTGGAGGCGGCGTGCGAGCAGGTGCTGGGCCGCCACGCGTTCGTGACGCTGCACGCCGACACCGGCCCGGCGGCCCGGTATCGCGCCTTTCTGGCCGCCCTGCGCGGTCAGGTCAAGGTGGTGATCGGGACCCGGGCCGCGGCGTACGCCCCGGTGCCGGACCCGGGTCTGCTGATCTGTTTCGACGACGGGGACGACCTGCACCAGGAGCCGCGGGCGCCCTATCCCCATGTCCGCGAGGTGCTCGCCCTGCGGGCCGCCGAATCCGGGGCGGGCCTGCTGCTGGCCGGGTTCGCTCGCTCGTGTGAGGCCGAGCATCTGGTCCGCACGCACTGGCTGACCCCGATCGAATTGCCGGCCCGGGAACAGCGCCGGCACGCGCCGGGAGTCCGGATCGCGGCGGCGACCGACTTCGAGCTGGAACGCGATCCGCTGGCCCGCGCGGTCCGGGTGCCGCATGAGGCGTTCGAGGCGATCCGGGCCGGGCTGGCTGCCGGTCCGGTGCTGATCCAGGTGCCCCGGACCGGCTATGTGGTGACGGTGAGCTGCGTGGAGTGTGCCGCGGCGGTGCGCTGCACGAACTGCGGGGGACCGGTCGGCGCGACCCGAGACGGCGCCGCCTGCCGCTGGTGCGCCACCCCGGTGACCGACTGGGTCTGTCCCGAGTGCGGGGCCGACCATTGGCGGGCCCCGGTGATCGGGGCGGAGCGGACCGCCGAGGAGTTCGGCCGGGCCTTCCCGAACACCGCGATCGTGCAGTCCCACGGCGAGCACATTCTGGCCGAGGTGGACGACCGGCCGGCGCTGGTCATCGCGACCCCTGGAGCCGAGCCGGTCGCCGCGGGTGGGTACGCCGCCGCGATCCTGCTGGACACCCCGCTGCTGCTCGGCCGGGCCGACCTGCGCGCGGCCGAGGAGGCCCTGCGGCGCTGGCTGAACCTGACCGCGCTGGTCCGGCCGGGCGCCGACGGGGGGACGGTGCTGGCGGTCGGGCCGACCTCCTCGCGGGCCCTGCAGGCCTTGGTGCGCTGTGATCCGGCCGGCTTCGCCGCCCGCGAACTCGCCGAACGCTTCGAGGCGCATCTGCCGCCGGCGGTGAAACTGGTCAGCGTCGAGGGTGGCGCCGAGGCGGTCGATGCCTTCGCCGAGCACCTGGAACTGCCCCCGGTCAGTGAGGTGCTCGGTCCGCTGGTACGCCCGGGCACCGGGGCCGCCGAGGCGACCGAACCGCTGGCGCAACTGATCCTGCGGGCGCCGCTGCACGACGGAGCGGCCCTGGTGCACGGGGTGCGTGCGGTGGTGTCGGTGCGCTCGGCCCGCAAGGAACCGGGGGCGCTGCGGGTCCGGGTGAATCCGGAACTGGTGCTCTAGGTCAGAGCGGTTCCGTAGGATCGATGGGTGCGTGTTGTCTTTGCCGGTACCCCCGATGTCGCCGTCGCCTCCCTCGACGCCCTGCTCGCCTCCGACCACGAGGTGGTGGGCGTACTGACCCGACCCGATGCGCCGGTCGGGCGGTCCAAGAAGCCGGTGCCCAGCCCCGTCGCGGCCCGGGCGATGGACGCCGGCGTGCCGGTGTTCCGCCCGCAGCGTCCGCGGGATGAGGAGTTCATCGCGCAGTTGACCGAGCTGGCGCCGGATTGTTGCCCGGTGGTGGCGTACGGGAATCTGATCCCGCAGCGGGTGCTCGACATTCCGCGGCTGGGCTGGGCCAACCTGCACTTCTCCCTGCTGCCGCGCTGGCGCGGGGCGGCGCCGGTACAACGGGCGATCATGGCCGGAGACACCGAGACCGGCGCCTGCGTGTTCCGGCTGGTGCCCGAACTGGACGCCGGCGACGTGTACGCCGAACTGCGCGAACCGATCGGCCCCCTGGACACCGCCGAGGACCTGCTCGCCCGACTGGCGGGGTCCGGCTCCCGGCTGCTGGTCGAGGTGATGGACCAGTTGGCCGCCGGCACCGCCGTCGCGACCCCGCAGCCCACCGAAGGGGTCACGCACGCCGCGAAGCTGACCGTCGCCGACGCCGAGATCGACTGGACCCGGCCGGCGGAGGAGATCGACCGGCAGATTCGCGGGTGCCATCCGGCCCCGGGGGCCTGGTCGACGTTCCGCGGGGACCGGTACAAGGTGCTGCGGGCCCATCCGGTGCCCGGCGACACGATCGAACCCGGTGTGCTGATGGCGACCAAGAAGTACCTGCAGGTCGGCACCGGGACCCGACCGTTGGAGCTGGACCTGGTGCAGCCGCACGGCCGCAAGGCGATGGCGGCCGCCGACTGGGCGCGCGGGGCCGCCCTGGCGCACGGGGAACGGTTGGGCGCGTGAGCCCGGCCGCACGTCGGCCCGCCCCGCGTCGTCGGCCGAAGCGCCGGATCGATGCGCCGCGCCGCGCCGCGTACGACGCGCTGCGCCAGGTCACCGGCAACGACGCGTACGCCAACCTGGTCGGCCCGGAACTGCTCGGGCAACGGCACATCACCGGCCGTGACGCCGCCTTCGCCACCGAACTGCTGAACGGAACCTGCCGACTCCAGGGCACCTACGACCTGATCATTGCCGCGGCCTCCGGACGCAAACTCGGCGACCTGCAGGCGAATGTGCTCGACGTGCTGCGGCTGGGCTGTCACCAGCTGCTGTCGATGCGGGTCCCGACCCATGCCGCGGTCGCGGCCAGTGTCGACCTGGCCGCGGTCGCGATCGGGGAGCGGGTGACCGGCCTGGTCAACGCGATCCTGCGCCGGGTGGGGGAGCACTCGATGGATGAGTGGCTGGATCGGCTCACCGCCGGCCTGGACGAGGCGTTGGCGCGCGCGATCCGCTCGCACCATCCACGCTGGATCGTCGACGAGTACGCCCGGCTGCTCCCGGCCGACGAACTCGACGCCGCGCTGGCGGCGAACAACATCGCGCCGCGGACCTGTCTGGCGATCCGGCCGGGCCTGTCCACCGTCGCCGAACTCGTCGACGCCGGCGCCGAGGCCCACCCGCGCGTGCCTACCGCGGCGTACTGGCCGGGGAACCCGGGGGACCTGGCCGCAGTCCGCGACGGTCGGGCGGGAGTCCAGGATCCGGGGTCCCAACTGGCTGCGTTGGCGGTGGTCGAACCCGATGCGCCCGAGGGTCCCTGGCTGGATCTGTGCGCGGGGCCCGGCGGCAAGTCGGCGCTGCTGGCCGGGTTGGCCCGGGAACAGGGCACCTGGCTGCTGGCCAGTGAGTTGCAGCCGCATCGGGCCGCGCTGGTCGCCCAGGCCCTGCGCGCCTACCCCGAACCCCATCGGCCGCAGGTGATCGCCGCCGACGGGACCCGACCCGCCGTGGCGCCGGGCAGCTTCGCGCGGGTGCTGGCCGATGTCCCGTGCACCGGGCTGGGCGCCCTGCGGCGGCGGCCGGAGTCGCGCTGGCGGCGTACGCCCCAGGATCTGGCCGCGTTGGTGCCGCTGCAGCGGGCCCTGCTGCGGGCGGCGCTGGATGCCGCCGCGCCCGGTGGGGTGGTGGCGTACGTGACCTGTTCGCCGGTGGCCGCCGAAACCACCGAGGTGGTCGAGCACGTGCTGGCCGAACGCCCCGAGGTCACCCGGATCGCGCCGGATCATCAGCTGTGGCCGCACCGCGACGGGACCGACGCCATGTTCCGGGCGCTGCTGCGGGTCCCGGCCGACCCCGCCGGTCAGGAACCGAACCGACGTCGATAGGAGGTCGGCGTGGTCGCATAGGCGGCGACGAAGTTCTGCCGAAAGGTGACCGCGGAGGCAAACCCGCACGCCGCGGCGATCCGGGTAATGCTCCATTCGGTGGTCTCCAACAGGCGGCGGGCATCATCGAGCCGGCGCGCCAGCAGCCACTTTGCCGGACTGGTCCCGGCGGTCTCGCGGAAGCGGCGACTGAAGTTGCGCGTGCTCATATGGGCATGTGCGGCCAGTTCGGCCACCCCGAGCGGTTCGTCCAGGTGCGCCAGCGCCCAGGTCATCGCGTCGGCGATCGGTCCGGTGCCGTGGTCGGCCGGCAGCGGCCGCTCGATGTACTGGGCCTGGCTGCCCTCGCGGTGCGGCGCGATGACCAGATGTCGGGCGACAGTGGCGGCAGCCTCGGCCCCGAGCCGGGTCCGCACGAGGTGCAGGCAGGCATCCAGTGCCGACGCGGTCCCGGCGGAGGTGAGGACGTCCCCGTGGTCCAGGTAGAGCGCCGCCGGTTCGACGGTGACCTCGGGGTGGGCCCGCGCGAGGGCCGCGGCGCCTGCCCAGTGCGTCACCGCGGTCCGGCCGTCCAGGATCCCGCTGGCGGCCACCGGGACCGCCCCGAGACACAACCCGGCCACCGCCGTTCCCCGTTCATGCGCGGTCCGCACCAGGTCGGCCAGGGTGTCGGGCACCGGTGGAAACTCCGCCGGCCAGGACGGCAGCACCAGCAGGTCGGCCGTCGCCGCCGCGGCCGGTCCGGCAATGTCGGCGAGGAGGATTCCATCCGCTGTCCGCACCGGTGCTCCGTCGGCACTGAACACGACCATGCTCCAGTCCTCGGCCAGTCCCTGGCGGATTACCTCGCCGAAGACGACCAGGGGAGCCGCCAGATGGAACATCGTGATGCCGTCGAAGGCGTGGATGGCGATCTTCATGGTTGGCCCGATTCCATCGAAAGTATGCTCCTGCGCCACTCACGGTACGCCGTGAACCGGGCGAGAGTTGAGGCACGCTCATCGAATGCCAACAAATCGAATGCCAACAAGAGGAGAACCTGACCATGACCGCACCACGCCGCGCCCTCATCCTGATCGACGTGCAGAACGAGTACTTCGACGCCGAAGGCCCGCTGGCCATCCAGTACCCGCCCCGCGCGGACTCGTTGGCCCGCATCCTGGAGACCATCGCAACCGCCCGGGACGCCGACCTGCCGGTGGTGGTCGTCTCGCACGAATACCCGGCTGGTGCCCCGGTATTCGCGGCCGGTTCGTCGAACCAGCAGGTCCACCCGGAGGTGACCGCCGCCGTCGCCCCGGGCGCCAAGCAGGTGACCAAGGCCTACGCCAGCGTGTTCGCGGGTACCGGACTGCTCGACTGGCTCCGCGACCGGGCCGTCGACACCCTCACCCTGGTCGGCTACATGACCAACAACTGCGTCCTGGCCACCGCCGCCGACGCCGAGCAGCACGGGCTCGCGGTGGAGGTGCTGTCGGACGCCACCGGCGCGATCAACCTCGCCAACGAAGCCGGCAGTGCCAGCGCCCAGCAGGTGCACGAGACCCTGATGGTGCTGCTGCACTCCAACTTCGCCGCGGTGGGCACCACTGCCGCCTGGCGTGCCGCCGTGGCCGGCGGAACCGCGCTGCCCAAGAGCGACCTGGGCACCTCGGCGGTGCAGGGCCGGGCGGCGGTTGCCACGGTCTGATCCGGCGACCGTCGTTTTTGGTGCAGCAGAATCTCCCTGCCTCCAGTCAGCGGCACTTTGGTGGGCCCTTGAGGAGTTTTGCTGCACCGAAAACGACGGTCAACCCGGCCCAACTCCTCGGCGACCGGTCGCGGCCCCGCTAGGCTGCGCGCAGAGTCCGAACCCGAAAGACCCGAGGCCATGCGAATCACTCCGAGCATCCTGTCCGCCGACTTCGCGAACCTGCAGCGCGATATCGAGCGCATCCCGTCCTCCGACGCGCTGCACATCGACGTGATGGACAACCATTTCGTGCCGAATCTGACCCTCGGGCTGCCGGTGGTCGAGGCGATCCGGGCGATCACCCAGCACATGCTCGACATCCATCTGATGATCGCCGACCCGGACCGGTGGGCGCCCGCCTATGCCGAGGCCGGGGCGGAGTCGGTCTCCTTCCATGTCGAGGCGGCGCATGCCCCGATCCGGCTGGCCCGGGAACTGCGGGCGCTGGGCGCCCGGGCGTCGCTGGGCCTCAAGCCGGCCACCCCGATCGAGCCCTACCTGGACATCCTGGGTGAGTTCGACCAGATCCTGATCATGACCGTCGAGCCGGGCTTCGGCGGGCAGCGGTTCCTCGACGCGATGCTGCCGAAGATCCGCCGCACCCGCGAGGCGATCGCCGCCCGGGGGACCGATATCTGGATCCAGGTCGACGGAGGAGTCTCCGAGTCGACCATCGATCAGTGCATCGAGGCCGGCGCCGACACCTTCGTGGCCGGCTCCGCGGTCTTCGGGGCCGAGGAACCCGACGCGATGGTGCAGGCCCTGCGGGCCCACGGCGACAAGTTCGGTCGCTGCGCCCACTGACCCCGGGCGGTCAGCCGGACGGATCCTGGCCGTGCCGCCGCAGGTAGCGCTCGAAATCGGCCGCGATGGCGTCCCCGGAGGCCTCGGGTAGTTCGGTCTCGTCCTGATCGGCCTCCAGCCCGGAGACATAGTCCGACAGCTCCGCGTCGTCCTCGATCAGCTGGTTCACCCCGCGCTCCCAGGCGCGCGACAACTCCGGCAGGTCGGCGTAGCCCAGGTGCAGGCCGGTGACATCCTCCAGCCGCTTGATCAACGCCAGGATCGCCTTCGGATTCGGCGAGCTCGACACGTAGTGCGGCACCGCCGCCCACAGGCTCAGCGTCTCGAACCCGGCGGTCTCGAAGGCGCCACTGAGGATTCCGACGATCCCGGTCGGCCCCTCATAGGACGCCCGTTCGGCGCCGTACTTCTCGATCAGGGCATCCGAGGACGCGCTCTTGGAGACCGGGATCGGGCGGGTGTGCGGGGTATCGGCCAGCAGCGCACCGAGCAGCACAACCAGCGACGGCCGCACCGAGCGCAGCGCCGACACGATCGCAGCGGAGAAGGACTTCCAGCGCAGGTTCGGCTCCGGCCCGGTGATCAGCAGCAGGTCCCGGTCGCCGATCCGGCCGGCCCGGAACTCCGTCCGCGGCCAGGTCACCACGGCCTCGTTGGGCACCGGACGGGTCACCGTCGGCCGGTTCACCTGAAAGTCGTAGTACTCCTCGCTGTCCAGCGTGAACACTTCCCGGGCCTCGGCGAGGGTGTCCAGGTGAGCGAGGGTGTCCGTCGCGGCCGCCCCGGCATCGTTCCAGCCGGCGAACGCCAGCACCACCACCGGATCGGTGAGGTCGCGCAGATCACGGTGCATCGGTTGGGGATCGGAGGTCATGGGGTCCACTGTAGTTTGTCCCGTCCGGCCCGGTCGCCGCACGAGCGACGGCGGTTCGCGGCGCCGGCATCCGCCCTGCAAGACCGGGGGTCGCTGCGGGGGATCGGGATAGAATACCCGGTCGTGACCGATAAGCAGCCGCTTTCCCAGCCCATTCCGCGTTCCGGCCCCGCCGGATTGCGAGCCGCCCTCGCTGATCATGTCGTGATCGCCGACGGAGCGATGGGAACGATGCTGCAGAGCTACGACCTCACCCTCGACGACTTCGACCAGCTCGAGGGGTGCAACGAGATCCTGTCCGTGACCCGGCCCGACGTGGTCCGCGCCATTCACGACGCCTATTTCGAGGCCGGCTCCGACTGCGTGGAGACCAACACCTTCGGTACCAACCTGGCCGCCCTCAACGAGTACGACATCGCCGACCGGATCGGTGAGCTCGCCGAGGCCGCCGCCCGGATCGCCCGCGAGTCGGCCGACGCGTACACCACCGCGGAGCACCCGCGCTGGGTGCTGGGCAGCGTCGGCCCCGGAACCAAGCTGCCGACCCTGGGCCACATCGGCTTCGTCGCGCTGCGCGATGCGTACCAGACCCAGGTCGCGGCGATGATCCGCGGCGGGATCGACGCGGTCCTGATCGAGACCTGCCAGGACCTGCTGCAGACCAAGGCCGCGGTGATCGGGGCCAAGCGCGCCATCGCCGAGGCCGGAACCGATCATCCGGTCATCGTCCACGTGACCGTGGAGACCACCGGCACGATGCTGATGGGCTCGGAGATCGGCGCCGCACTGACCTCGCTGGAGCCGCTGGGGATCGACATGATCGGCCTCAACTGCGCCACCGGCCCGGCCGAGATGACCGAGCACCTGCGGTACCTGTCCCAGCATGCCGGGATCGACGTCTCGGTGATGCCGAACGCCGGGCTGCCCGAACTGACCCCCGACGGTGCCCGCTACCCGCTGGGGCCCGACGCGATCGCCGAGGCCCTGGACCGGTTCACCACCGACTTCGGGCTGTCGCTGATCGGCGGCTGCTGCGGCACCACCCCCGACCACATCCGGGCGCTGGTTGCGCGGGTCGGCCACCGGCCGCGCCAGGAGCGTACGCCGGAGATCATCCCGGCGGTGTCCTCGCTCTACACCGAGGTTCCGCTCGACCAGGACACCGCCTACCTGTCGATCGGGGAACGGACCAACGCCAACGGTTCCAAGGCCTTCCGGGAGGCGATGCTGGCCGGGAACTGGGACGAGTGCCTGGAGATCGCCAAGGCCCAGATCCGCGACGGCGCCCACCTGCTGGACCTGTGCATCGACTACGTCGGCCGCGACGGGGTCGCCGACATGACCGAGGCGACCAAACGGTTGGCGACCGCCTCGACCCTGCCGATCGTGCTCGACTCCACCGAACCCGAGGTGATCCGGGCCGGCCTGGAACACCTGGCCGGTCGCTGCGTGATCAACTCGGTCAACTATGAGGACGGTGACGGACCCAACTCCCGCTTCCAGCGGGTGATGCCGCTGGTCCGCGAGCACGGTGCCGCGGTGGTTGCGCTGACCATCGACGAGGAGGGGCAGGCCCGCACCGCGGATTGGAAGGTACGCGTCGCGTCCCGGCTGATCGAGGACCTCAGCACCAACTGGGGGATGAACGTCGCCGACGTCATCGTCGACACGCTGACCTTCCCGATCGGCACCGGGCAGGAGGAGACCCGCCGCGACGCCCTGGAAACGATCGAGGCGATCCGTCGGATCAAGGAGAAGTACCCGCAGGTGCACACCACCCTGGGGGTGTCGAATGTGTCCTTCGGGCTGAACCCGGCCGCCCGGATCGTGCTCAACTCGGTCTTCCTGCACGAGTGCGTGGAGGCCGGCCTGGATTCGGCCATCGTGCATGCGGCCAAGATCCGCCCGATGAACCGGATCCCCGAGGAGCAGCGTCAGGTCGCCCTGGACATGGTCTACGACCGGCGCCGGGAGGGCTACGACCCGCTGCAGACGTTCCTGCAGATGTTCGAGGGCGTCACCACCGCCGACGAGAAGGCCGCCCGGGCCGCGGAGATGGCTGCCCTGCCGGTCGCCGAACGGCTCAAGCAGCGCATCGTCGACGGGGCCGACAAGGGCCTGGAGGCCGACCTCGACGAAGCGATGGCCGACAAGGCGGCCCTCGACATCGTCAACGACGACCTGCTCGCCGGGATGAAGGTGGTCGGCGAACTGTTCGGCTCCGGGCAGATGCAGTTGCCGTTCGTGCTGCAATCGGCGGAGGTGATGAAGAAGGCCGTGGCCTACCTCGAGCCGCACATGGAGAAATCCGACGACACCGGCGGCAAGGGCACCATCGTGCTGGCCACCGTGAAGGGCGACGTCCACGACATCGGCAAGAACCTGGTCGACATCATCTTGTCCAACAACGGCTTCAACGTGGTCAACCTGGGCATCAAGCAGCCGGTGCAGGCCATCATCGACGCCGCCCAGGAACACAACGCCGACGTGATCGGGATGTCCGGGCTGCTGGTGAAGTCCACCGTGGTGATGAAGGAGAACCTCTCCGAGCTCGCCGCGCACGGGATGGCCGACCGGTTCCCGGTGCTGCTCGGCGGTGCCGCGCTGACCCGGGCGTACGTGGAACAGGATCTGCGCCAGCAGTACCCGGGCGAGGTGCGCTACGCCAAGGACGCCTTCGAGGGACTGCAACTGATGGACACCCTGATGGCGATCAAGCGCGGGGATCCGGACGCGGTGCTGCCGCCGTTGCGGCAACGCCGGGTGCAGCCGGTCGACAAGCCCGCCGAAGAGCTGCCGGTCAGCACCGAGCGCTCGGATGTGGCCCGTGGCATCGACGTGCCCACCCCGCCGTTCTGGGGCTCTCGGGTGGTCAAGGGGATCAAGCTGGCCGACATCGTCGACTGGCTCGACGAACGCGCCACCTTCCTGGGCCGCTGGGGCCTGAAGCCGACCCGCGACGGGGTCTCCTACGAGGAACTGGTCGAAACCGAGGGCCGGCCGCGGTTGCGGATGTGGCTGGACCGGATCCACCGGGAGAAGATCGGCGAGTTCGCCGTGGTGTACGGCTATTTCCCGTGCTACTCCGAGGGCAACACGCTGTTCGTGCTCGATCCCGAACGGCCCGAGATCGGGAACCCGGACGCGGTCGTGGCCCGGTTCGAGTTTCCCCGGCAGCGCCGGGACCGGCACCTGTGCCTGGCCGACTTCTTCCGCGATGCGACCGAGGCTGCCGAACTCGGCCCGGATGTGATCGCGTTCCAGCTGGTCACGATGGGGCGGCGGGTCTCGGAGGTGACCGCCGAGCTGTTCGCCGCCAACGCCTATCGCGACTACCTCGAACTGCACGGCCTCAGCGTTCAGTTGACCGAGGCGCTCGCGGAGTTCTGGCACTCCCGGATCCGCGACGAACTCGGGCTGGGCCGGGCCGACGCGACGATCGAGGAGCAGATCCGCGACCAGGCGTACCGCGGCTCGCGGTATTCGTTCGGGTACCCGGCGTGTCCCGATCTCGGCGACCGGGCGAAGCTGGTGCAGTTGCTGGAGCCGGAACGGATCGGGGTGGAGTTGTCGGAGGAATTGCAGCTGCATCCGGAGCAGTCGACCGACGCCCTGGTGGTACACCATCCCGAGGCCAAGTATTTCAACGCCTCCTGAACGACGGGACGACATGACGACATCCACTGCTGCCTCCCCGCTGCCCTTCGCCGCGGTGATGTGGGATTTCGACGGGACGCTGCTGGACAGTGAACCGATCTGGATCGGTATCGAGCTGGCCATGGTGACCGAGATGGGCGGCGATGCCGGGCAGTACGACGTGGCCTCCCAGGTCGGCAGTTCGCTGCTGGACACCGGGGCGTACATGATCGAGCTGGCCTACTCCACCGGCGGCAAGGTGACCGGGCTGACCCCGCAGACCGTGGTCGGGGACCTGGTGGCCCGGGTGAGTGCCGAGATCCGGGCCCGGCGGCTGGAGTGGCGGCCCGGGGCCAAGGAACTGCTGCTGGCGCTGCACGAGGCCGGGGTGCCGCAGGCGCTGGTCTCCGCGTCCTATCGCGATGTGCTCGCTGCCGCCGCCGAGCAGTTGCCCGGCCATGTCTTCGACACGATCGTGGCCGGCGACGACGTACGCCTGGGCAAACCGCACCCGGAGCCCTACCTGACCGGCGCCGCCCGACTCGGCGTGGCCGCGACCGACTGTGTGGTGATCGAGGACTCGGTCACCGGCGCGGCGGCGGGCAACGCCGCCGGGGCGATCGTGATCGCGGTCCCCAACGAGGTCCGGCCCCCGGCCGCCGCCCGACGGATCGAGGTGGAGTCGCTGGCGGGGGTCGGGATCGCCGAGCTGTCCGACCTGGTCCGCCGGGCAGCCGCCGGCAGCGTGGCGCAGGCATGACGCGTCGAACCGGGCCTCGCGGGCCGGTCGCGGCTCTGGTTGCGCTGGTCCTGCTGGTCACCGGGTGCACCGCACCGATCGATCCCTATCGCAGCGGCCCGATCGTGGTGGCGACCACCGGTAGCCCGACCACCCTCGACCCGGTGTTCGCCGCCGACGCGGCGTCGCAGGATCTGGTCACCAACGTCTACGAACGTCTCCTGATGATCGAGCCCAAGACCGGCCAGGCGCGGCCGGAGGCGGCCCAGGAGTGCAAGTTCACCGCGCCGACGGTGTACCTGTGCTCGCTGCGGGACAAGACCTGGTTCCACAACGGCAACCCCGTCACCGCCGAGGACATCAAGTTCTCCATCGAACGGGCCAAGCGGATCGGGGGCGAGCGCGGGCGCATCTTCGATGTGATCACCGACATCACGATCCCCTCCGAGCGGCGCCTCGAGTTCCACCTGGCCCGGCCCGACCATCAGATCGCCGCGATCCTCGCCACCCCGCAGGCCTCCATCGTCGACCATCGCACCGTCGGGCTGACCGAGATGGCGCCCACCAACCGGGAATCGGCGTCCGGGCCGCTGGTGCTGCGCCGCTTCGAACCGGGCCTGCAGGAGTACGAGCGCTACGGCAACTACCAGGGCGCCCGGTGGGCCGCCTGGGGCCGGTTCACCGTACGCCAGTACACCGAGGACGGGCTGGCCCGGGCGCTGCAGAACCCGCAGTCGGGGATCGATGTCGTCTGGCACGGCCTGCGCGACGGGGGCCGGCCCCCGAACGACTGGCAGGAGGTCGTCGCCCCCGAGGGGCAGGCGCGCTGGCTGCGCTGGAATCCGACCTGGCAGGAGAGCCGGGATCCCGCGATGCGGGCCTGGCTGGTCGCGGCGACCACCGAGCTGCGCAACTGGGACTCGGTGATCCCGCCGTCGATGGCCGGCCACACGACCACCTTCCCGATGCCGCCGGTCGCGCCCGGGCAACGCCCCAAGCTCCCCGGCAACGAGTTGCGGATCGGCTACGTCTCGAGCGTCGCCGGTCTTCCCGCCTTGGCCGAGCAGCTGCGGTTCGCGCTGCAGTATGACGGCACCATCGTGCTGTCCCCGGACCGCACCGATGTCGCGGTGTTCCTGGAGGAGATCCGGGCCACCACACCCGGCAGCTACCTGCAGCCGTGGCTGGCCGACCTCCCCGCCGATCGGCGGGCCCAGGTACAGCCGCTGTACGACCAGTGGGTGAGCGCAACCACCGAACCCGATCGGGTCCGGCTGCTGGGCGACCTGCAGCGGGCGGTGGCCGAGGACGGCACCGTCGTCCCGCTGACCATCGCGAACGACCGGATCTGGCTGGCGCCCGATATCCAGGTGCGAACCAACACCGAACGCGAACATGACATTCCGAACTGGGGCACCGGCTACACGCTGGGCCTGTGGGGGCTGTACCGATGAATGACGAGCACACCGAACCGGCCGCCCCGGGCCCGCAGCCGCAGACCTGGTCCGGGGTCCGCACCGGACCGCTGCAGGAGGGGGAGTGGGTCACCGTCACCGACCCCAAGGGCAAGCGCAAATCCCTGCTGCTGCAGTCGGGACACACCTACCACACCACCAAGGGCGGGGTGCCGCACGACGAGATGATCGGCGGCCCGGACGGGAACACCGTCATCACCGCCGGCGGGATGGGGCTGCTGGTGCTGCGTCCCCTGCTGTCGGACTACACCGTGACGATGCCGCGCGGCGCCGCGATCATCTACCCGAAGGAAGCCGGACAGATCGTGCTGGCCGCCGACATCTTTCCCGGGGCCCGGGTGCTCGAGGCGGGCGTCGGTTCGGGCGGGCTGACGCTGTCCCTGCTGCGCGCGATCGGACCGCACGGGGAGTTGCACTCCTTCGAGCGGCGCCCCGATTTCGCCGAGATCGCCCGCAGCAATGTGCGCACCTGGTTGGGCGCCGACCCGCCCGGCTGGCACGTACACGTCGGTGACCTGGTCGAACAGCTGACCGCCGCCCCGGACGATCCCGCCGAGGTGGACCGGGTCATCCTGGACATGCTCGCCCCCTGGGACTGCATCGAAGCGGTCCGGGACCGGCTCGCCCCCGGCGGGGTGCTGTGCTGCTATGTCGCCACCACGACCCAGCTCGGGCGGGTGATGGACACCATCCGGACCGTGACCGGCTTCACCGAGCCGCAGGGCACCGAGACGATGACCCGGGACTGGCACGCCGAAGGGCTGGCCATCCGCCCGGCCCACGGCACCGGGTCGCACACCGGCTTCCTGGTCACCGCCCGCCGGCTGGCCCCCGGGGTGGTGGCGCCGATGCGCAAGCGTCGCCCGGCGGCCGGGGCGTACGGGCCCGACTACACCGGCCCCCGGCCGGCCTGGGTCCCCACCCTGGCGGAGGTTCACGGCGACGCCGACCCGACAACCGACTGGGGCCGGCTCGGGTGAGCTAGTCTCGAAGGAATCCCACCGAACGGAGGTGGTCGCGGTGACTCAGCCCGACCCCAGTGTTCCCGGCCAGGCCGACATTCTCAGCAGGCGGCTGGACCAGGCCCGAGCCGATGCCCGAGAACTGGCCGCGCGCAATGACCGGCTGGCCGCCTCGCTGCGCGAGGCCCGGGACAAACTGGTCTCGATGAAGGCACGGCTGGACGCGTTGGGTGCGCCGCCGGTGTCCTTCGGGGTGCTGCACGCGATGCTGCCGGCCCCCAGCGACGGCAGCGCCCAACTGGCCGATGTCTGGGTGAACGGTCGCAAGTTGCGCACCAAGGTCGCCGCCGAGGTGGACCTGTCCCAGCTGCGCCGCGGCAGTGAGGTGCTGCTGAACGAGTCGATGGTGCTGCTGGAGGTCCTCGACCCGACCGACACCGGCGAGGTCCAGTCGGTCAAGCACGTGCTGCCCGACGGGCGCGCGATCATGGTGGGGCGCAGCGACATGGAAACCGCCGTCCGGCTGGCCGGCGAGCTCGATCCCGAGACCGTCGAGGCCGGGGATCTGCTGACCGTCGACCTGAAGCTCGGGCTGGCGTACGCGAAGGTCCCCAAGGTCGACGTCGAAGAACTCGTCCTGGCCGAGATCCCCGATGTGACCTGGGCCGATATCGGCGGCCTGGACGCCCAGATCGAGCAGATCACCGACGCGATCGAACTCCCGTTCCTGCACCGCGACCTGTACGCCGACTACCAGCTGCGGGCCCCGCGCGGGGTGCTGCTGTACGGGCCCCCCGGGGTCGGCAAGACGATGATCGCGAAGGCGGTGGCGAACTCGCTGGCCCAGCAGATCGCCCGCGACGAGGGGCTGGACCCCAAGCAGGCGCGCAGCTATTTCTTCAACATCAAGGGCCCCGAACTGCTGAACAAGTACGTCGGGGAGACCGAGCGGCACCTGCGCCTGGTCTTCGAGCGGGCCCGCACGATGGCCTCGGAGGGGATGCCGGTGGTGGTCTTCTTCGACGAGATGGAGGCGATGTTCCGCACCCGCGGGACCGGGGTCTCCTCCGACATGGAATCCACGATCGTGCCGCAGCTGCTCAGCGAGATCGACGGCGTGGAGGGGGTGGACAACGTGATCGTGATCGGCGCCTCGAACCGGGAGGACCTGATCGATCCGGCCATCCTGCGGCCGGGCCGCCTCGATGTGAAGATCAAGATCGAACGTCCCGATGCCCAGGCCGCCCGCGACATCTTCGACCGCTACCTGAGCGAGAAGGTGCCGCTGCACCCCGAGGAGGTGGCCCGCTTCGGTGGGGACCACAGCCAGGCCCGAGCCGCGATGATCGACGCGGTGGTGACCGAGATGTACGCGGTCTCCCCGCACAACCGCTACCTCGAGGTGACCTACGCCGACGGGGACACCGAGATTCTCTACTTCAAGGACTTCACTTCCGGGGCGATGATCTCCTCGATCGTGGCCCGGGCGAAGAAGGCAGCGATCAAGGCCCAGTTGGCCGGCGGGGAACGCGGAATCCGGGTGGATCAGTTGATCGAGGGGTGCCGCCAGGAATTCCTGGAGAACGAGGACCTGCCGAACACCTCCAACCCGGACGACTGGGCCCGGATCTCCGGGCGCAAGGGGCAGCGGATCGTACACATCCGCACCCTGGTCACCTCGAAGCGCCCCGAGGGGATCGACGAAGGCTCCACCGGTCAGTACCTGTGACCCGCAGGGTGCCGAACAGGAACACGATCAGCCGCCAGCCCAGCAGCAGATAGCCGAGCACGGCGGTGGTGGAGACCACCAGCGCCCAGGGGACGGTCGCGTCGGTGAGCAGGTAGCGCAGCAGCAGGCCCACCACGCAGGTCAGCAGCCAGACCCCGACGCTGCGATAGGCGGAGAACACGTTGCGCCACTGCCGCAGCACCAGCCAGCCGACCGCCAGCCCGACCAGGAACGGCCAGGCGTTCGTCCACAGCGACGCCGGGGTCATCTCCTCGGCCCGGCTGCGGGAGAACGCCAGGGCGTACGCGGTCACCATCACCAGGTCGAGCCCGAGGGCCAGCAGCGTACGCACCGCCCCAGCGTACGCGGTGCCCGCTAGGCTCGGCGCCATGACTGTGTGCGGGATCGAGACCGAGTACGGGATTTCGTTGGAGGGCGACGCCCAGGAAACCCACCCGATGGTCCTGTCCAATCACGCTGTCCGGGCGTACCAGGCGCTGATCAGCAGCTCCGAGGGCCCGCACTGGGACTTCTCCGGGGAGCGGCCGCTGACCGATGCCCGGGGCTTCGAACTGGAGCGCTACGAGGCCCGCGCCGACCAGTTGACCGACGAGCCGGATGCCACGATGGCGAACACGGTGCTCAGCAACGGGGCCCGGTTCTACGTCGATCACGCCCACCCGGAGTACTCCGGGCCGGAGGTCACCTCCGCCGCCGATGCGGTGCTGTGGGACCGGGCCGGGGACCAGGTCCTGGCGCTGGCCGCGCGCGCGGCCGGCAGCCGGCTGGGGCGCACCATGCGGATCTACAAGAACAACACCGACGGCAAGGGTGCGGCGTACGGGACCCACGAGAACTACCTGATGGCGCGACAGACCCATTTCCATCGAGTGGTCCGGCAGTTCACCGGGTTTCTGGTCACCCGGACCCCGCTGGTCGGCGCCGGCCGGGTCGGGATCGGGACCGACTCGCGCACCCCGGGCTTCCAACTGAGTCAGCGGGCCGACTTCTTCGCCGCCGAGGTCGGGCTGGAGACCACCGTCAACCGGCCGATCATCAACACCCGCGACGAGCCGCACGCCGATGCGCTGCGGCACCGACGCCTGCACGTGATCACCGGCGACGCGAACCAGTCGGAGTTCGCCACCTGGCTCAAGGTGGGCACCGCGGCGCTGACCCTGCGGGCGATCGCCGACGACGTGGTGGGGGACTCGGTGCAGCTGTTCCGCCCCGTCCCGGCGATGCACGCGGTCTCCCACGACCTGGACTTCACCGTGCTGCTGAAGACCCTCGAGGGGCGTCAGTTGACCGCCCTGGACCTGCAGGAGCAGTACGCCGACGCCGTCGCCGCCTGGCTGGCCCGGGACCCGGAACTGGCGCACCCCGAGGAGGCCCGGGACCTGCTGACGGCCTGGCGGGCCACGATCGCGCAACTGCGGCAGGACCCGATGCAGCTGGCCGATCGGCTGGACTGGGTGACCAAACTGCAGCTGTTGGAGTCCTACCGCCGCCGCGACGGGCTCGACTGGTCGGCGGCCAAGCTGGCCCTGGTCGACCTGCAGTACGCCGATGTCGATCCCGATCGCAGCCTCTACCACGCGCTGCGCCGCAAGGGCCGGCTGCTCCGGCTGGTCACCGACGCCGAGGTCGCCCGGGCCCGGACCCAACCGCCGGACGACACCCGGGCGTACTTCCGCGGCCGGGTCGTCGACCGGTTCGGCGACCAGGTCCGCGCGGCGTCCTGGGATTCGGTGGTGCTGCAGGTGCCCGGTCGGCGCAACTGGCTGCGCATTCCCACCCTGGATCCGCTGCGGGGCACCCGGGCACTGGTCGGCGATGTGGTGGATCAGGCCGCCGACGTGGGCGATCTGGTCACCCGGCTGGGGCTGTGACCGAGTGTCCGGCGCAGGGTCTATAGTCGACTGGGTCTGTAGTCGAGTCGGTCGATCGCCGGGTCGATCTATAGTCGGTACAGGGCCCGTCCGCTGGCCCGGTGATGTCAGGAGCGTCGATGAGTGAGTCCGCACAACAGCTCCCGCACCGCTCGGAGGAGGACGCCGAGCAGGTGATCGACCAGACCCGTCCCGCCGCCGGTGACGAGGACCTGGATGATCTGCTCGATGAGATCGACGATGTGCTCGAAGTGAATGCCGAACAGTTCGTGCGTTCCTTCGTCCAGAAGGGTGGCCAGTGACCGAGTTTCTCAATCCGGCGTTCCGGGAGATCGCGACCTCCTCATTCACCGAGTTTCTCGGCAAGGCCGCGCCCGAACTGCTGCCCGGCCGGCTCGGGCTGACCGGGTCGGCGGCGGAGTTGACCCCGCACGGGACCACGATCGTGGCCGCGACCTACCCCGGCGGAGTGATGATGGCCGGCGATCGGCGCGCGACCATGGGCAATGTGATCGCCCAGCGCGACATCCAGAAGGTCTACCCGGCCGATGAGTACTCCGTGGTCGGGATCGCCGGCGCGGCCGGGCTCGCGGTGGAGATGGTGCGCCTGTTCCGGGTGGAGCTGGAGCACTACGAGAAGATCGAGGGCGCCCCGCTGTCGCTGGACGGCAAGGCCAATCGGCTGGCCGGGATGATCCGCGGCAACCTGCCGATGGCGATGCAGGGCCTGACGGTGATTCCGTTGTTCGCCGGCTGGGATGCCGGGCGCGACCAGGGCCGGATCTTCTCCTACGACGCCACCGGCGGACGCTACGAGGAGACCGCGTTCCATTCGGTCGGCTCCGGCTCGGTGTTCGCCCGCGGCGCGCTGAAGAAGCTGTATCGCCATGATCTGGACGCCGCCGGCTGCGCGACGGTCCTGGTGCAGGCGCTGTACGACGCCGCCGACGACGACTCGGCCACCGGGAGCCCCGATCTGGCCCGCCGGATCTTCCCGATCGTGGTCGCGGTGACCGCCGAGGGCAACCACCGCTATGACGAGGTCGAGACCGCCGAGATCGTGGATCGTATCGTCGCCGCGCGGCGTACCCGCCCCGATGGGCCGCAGGCCCCGCTCAACTGACCACCCACCGCACCGCCTGAACACAGGAGCAGCTCATGAGCATGCCCATCTATGTTGCCCCCGAGCAACAGATGAAGGATCGCGCCGATTTCGCCCGCAAGGGGATCGCGCGCGGCCGGTCGGTGGCGGTGCTGCGCTATGCCGACGGCATCTGCTTCGTGGCCGAGAACCGCTCCCAGGCCCTGCACAAGGTCTCCGAGATCTACGACCGGATCGGGTTCGCCGCGGTCGGTCGGTACAACGAGTTCGAGAATCTGCGGATCGTCGGCATCCGGCACGCCGACATGCGCGGCTACTCCTACGACCGGGTCGATGTGACCGGGCGGGGGCTGGCCAATGCGTACGCCCAACTGCTCGGCACGATCTTCTCCTCCGGGGCGGAGAAGCCCTACGAGGTGGAACTGATCGTCGCCGAACTGGGGGAGACCGCCGAGCACGACCAGATCTATCGCCTCACCTACGACGGATCGGTCGGCGATGAGCCGCACTTCGCGGTGATGGGCGGTCAGGCCGATCAGATCGCCGAATCCATCCGGGCCCACCATCGCGACGACCTGTCCCTGGCCGAGGTGCTCAAGGTTGCCGTCGAAGCCCTCGCCGCGGTGAATCCGAGCACCGAATTGGGGGTGGAGGCGCTCGAGGTCGCACTCCTGGACCGGACCCGGCATCAGCCGCGCAAGTTCCGCCGGCTGTCGGCGGCCGCGCTGCACACCCTGCTGGACCTGCCGACCGCCGGGACCACGACAGCGGCCGAGCCCGGGACCGGCGAGCCGGCCGAGCAGCAGGGAACCGCTGCCGAGCCGGCGGCAGAGCCGGAGCCCACCCCGGGTGCGGACACCGCGTCGAACGGAGATGAACCCGCCGGTGAGTGAAACAACGGAGCTCCAGGGCCCGGTCGTGATCATCGGGGCGGGCCTGATCGGAGCCTCGGTGGGGTGTGCCCTGACCGCCGCGGGAATCGACGTCCGGCTCAGCGACCGCAATCCGGCGCATGCCCAGGTCGCGGCCGGCCGCGGCGCCGGAAGTGTCGACCCGGTCGATCCGGACGAGGTCGCGGTGGTCGTTGCCGCCGTCCCGCCGGCCGCCCTGGTCGGGGTGATCATGGCCGCCCTGGCCCAGTACCCGAATGCGTACGTCACCGATGTCGGGTCCGTGAAACACCGCATCCTGATCCGTTTGCGCGAACAAGGCGCCGACCTGTCGCGCTATGTCGGCTCGCACCCGATGGCCGGGTCCCATCTGAGTGGCCCGATCTCCGCCAACGAGGACCTGTTCGCCGACCGGACCTGGATCGTGGCACCCCATGAGGGGTCGACGCCCGGCGCGGTCGACACGGTCACCGCCCTGGCGCGGACCTGCCGGGCCCGGGTGGTCCGGATGGGCACCGCCGACCATGATCGGGCGGTCGCCGAGGTCTCCCACCTGCCCCAGGTGGTGTCCTCGGTGCTGGCCTCCGGACTCACCGGCGTGGCGCCCGCACACCTGGCGATCGCCGGGCAGGGCCTGCGCGACACCACCCGGATCGCCGGCAGCGACCCCGGCCTGTGGCAACAGATTCTGCTCGGCAACCGGGAAGAGGTCGCCCAGGAGGTACGCCGCTTCCGCGCCCGGCTGGACGACATGCTCGAAGGCCTGGAGGCCGGCTATGTCGAGCCGCAATTGGCCGCCGGGGTGGCCGGAACCCTGGCGATCCCGGGCAAGCACGGCGGACGGCACGAGGAGTACGCGCGGTTCATCGTGCAGATCCCCGACGAACAGGGCGCGTTGGCCCGGTTGTTCGTGGACGCCGATCGCGCCGGGGTGAGCATCGAGGACATCTCGATCGAGCACGACCCGGTCAAGCAGGTCGGTTGGTTGTCGCTGGCGGTGGTTCCCGAGGGCGCCGAGCGGCTGGAGAAGACCATGACCGAGGCGGGCTGGGAGATCCAGCCACCGGATTGAGCCGGAGTGCCGCCGGCCGGGGTACGCCCCGACCGGGTCGGGGCGTACCGACGCGGGATCAGCGACCGAACCGGAAGCTGGAGGCGGTGATTCCGCCGGCCATCATCGTCTCGTGGTAGGTCCGATGTGCCGGGTCGCCCTCGGCGGCACCCACCGCCACCATCAGCGGGATCAAATGATCCTCGGTGGGATGGGCGATCCGGGCACTCGGGGCCGCGGCCCAGCGCTCCAGCAGGGCCGAGCGCTCCGCCCCCTGATGGGCCAGCAGGGCGTCCGACAGCCACGCGTCGAACTCCGCCGACGGCCGCGCCGCCCCCGGACCGAAGGCCCGCAGGTTGTGATATGACAGGCCGCTGCCGATGATCACCACGCCCTCGTCCCGCAGCGGCGCCAGCGCCCGGCCCGCGGCCAGGTGGGCCGCCGGATCGAAGTCGTGCTTGATCGACAACTGCAGGATCGGCACATCGGCCTTCGGCCAGATCGCGTACGCCGGGGCGAACACCCCATGGTCGTAGCCCCGCTCGGCGTCCTGGTCGACGCGGATCCCGGCTCCGGTGAGCAGCTCGGTGACCCGGGCGGCGACGTCGGGGGCACCCGGCGCCGGGTACTGGATGTGATAGGTGAACTCGGGGAAGCCACCGTAGTCATAGACCATCGGCGGATTCGGGTTGGTCTGGACGGTGAACCGGCCGGTCTCCCAGTGCCCGGAGACCATCAGCACCGCCCGCGGGGCGACCCCGATCTCGGCAGGCATCGCCTGCAGCGAACGCTCCAGGATCGACATGTCCATCGGCAGCATGTCCTTGATCCACGGCCAGGGCCCGCCACCGTGAGAGATGAAGTAGGTCGGCATCCGCAGGGACTGCTCGCTCATGACGCACTCGTTTCACTTGATGATTCAACTATTGTGCCACAACGACCGCCCACCCCGCCATATTCCCCGGGGCAGTCCCCGCGTACGCTGTGCGGCACACCCCCGAACTCCCCATCGACGCCGCTGAAACGGAGCCAGTTGTGAGCACCCTGCTCGAGGGCATTACCAGTCACCAGATCCGCACCGAGCGTGGCCAGTTCCAGGTGATCGAGGCGCACGCCGAGGCGGCGGGCATCCCGGTCGTGCTGATCCACGGCAATGTGTCCAGCTCGCTGTTCTTCCAGCCCACGATGCAGGCGCTGCCGCGCCACACCTACGCCGTCGACCTGCGCGGCTTCGGGGATTCCGAGACCCTCCCGGTGGACGCGACCCGCGGCGTCCGCGACTATTCCGACGACGTCGCCGCGGTGCTCGACACCCTCGCCGTGCCCCGGGCCCATCTGGTCGGCTGGTCGATGGGCGGGGGAGTGGTGATGCAGCTGTTGCTGGATCGCCCCGACCTGGTCGCCACCCTGACCCTGATCTCGCCGGTGTCGCCGTACGGGTTCGGCGGCTCCGCCGCGGACGGTACGCCGCTGACCGAGGACTCCGCCGGGACCGGGGGCGGTGCGGCCAATCCCGGCTTCGTCGCCGCCCTGGCCGCCGGGGACACTACCGCCGATTCACCGGTGACCGCCCGCTCGGTGTTCCGGACCACCTATGTCGCGCCCGGGTACGACAGCGAGCTGGAGGATCTGTGGGTGGAGTCGATGCTGTCCACCAAGCTCGGGGATGACAACTACCCCGGCACCAAGACCGAGAGCCCCACCTGGCCCGGCTTCGGCGCCGGCGAGCGGGGCGTGCTGAACACGATGGCCCCGCGCTGGTTCAACACCGCCGGCATCGTGGACATCGCCGCCAAGCCCGCCATCTTGTGGGTGCACGGGGAGGACGACGCGATCGTCGGGGACGCGACCATGTTCGATCTGAATCAGCTCGGCAAGCTCGGGGTGGTCCCCGGCTGGCCCGGTGAGGAGGTCGCGCCGGCGCAACCGATGGTGAGTCAGACCCGCGCGGTGCTGGACGCCTACCGGGCCAACGGCGGCAGCGCGACCGAACTCGCCCTGCCCGGGGTGGGCCACTCGGCCCACCTGGAAGCTCCCGAGGAGTTCCGCACGGCCCTGCTCGGACACATCGGCGAGCACGACCAGTAGGAGCGGTCGACCGGCGGGGACCGCGGTTCAGACCGTACGCCCCCGGGCGTCCGCGTCGGGCCAGCAGCCGGTGTCGGCCATGCTGACCACCATTGCACTGAACAGGGCCGGATCCTCCGCGCTCCAGGGATGGTGCATCCCCGGCGCCATCCAGGTCTGCAGTTGCGGCAGCCGTTCCTGCAGCGGTTCGAAGCCACGCCGGATCGAGGCGCTCTCCCGCTGTCCACTGACCGCCAGCACCGGACCGGCGTACGCGAAGGGCCCGACGGGCATCCCGGAGGCGGCCACTTCCGCGAACATCGCCCGGTTCGTCTGCGCCGAAGCCGCGGTCGCCGAGTCCACGAACACCTCGCGGGAGTCCGGCGGGATGCCGAAGGGGAGTGCCTGCAGCCACCAGTACCAGCGTCGCTGCCACAGCGGTACCTGGGGGCGGATCAGCACTCGTTCGGCCCGGGAATACCCGGCCAGCGCCACTCCGGTGACCGTGGCACTGCGGACCAGTTCCGGGTGTCGGTGCAGCAGGTGGACCGCCACGAAGCCGCCCAGCGACAGCCCGACCACATGGGCCCGGCCGGCCACGGCGTCCCGGCGGATCCGGTCGGCGATGTCGTCGGCCGCTCCGGCGAGCCCGGGCCAGCGCTCACCCGCGCGGGAGGCGTACCCGGGCAGGTCCGGGGTGAGCAGGTGGCGCTCGGACAGCAACTCGATCTGGGGCAGCCAGGTCCACCCGCCCATGTTCGCTCCGTGCAGGAAGACGATCGTCTCCCCGGTGCGCGGGCCGTGCTCCTGGGGGTAGCTGGTCAACATGGCGGGGCCTCGGTTTCGGTGAGAGTGCGGCGAGTCTGTTCGAGCCAGCGCAGTTCGGCCTCGGCCTGGCCGATCCCGGAGCGCAGCGTGGCGGCCCGGAGGGTGGCGGCCAGGTCCCCGGTGGGAGCGTCGATGGCCCGCAGCGTGTCCAGCAGGGCACGGGCCTGCGCCTCGCGTTCGGCCAGCAGGTCGAGCACTGCCGGCACCCCGAGCGGCGCGGCGAAGAAGAGCCGGGCGAGGAAGGGTTCCTTGCTCTGCTCCTGCTCCAGCGGGCTGCGCAGCCAGGCGTCCAGTTCGGCCCGGCCGACCTCGGTCAGCGCATGCACCTTCCGGTCCGGCTTGCCGTCCTGGTTGATCACCGTGGTCTCGATCGCGCCGGTGTCGCCGAGCCGGGTCAGGGTCCGGTAGATCTGCGACTGGTCGGCATGCCACAGGTGGGTGATTGAATTGGCGAACGCGCGGCCGAGATCGTACCCACTCATCTGTTGCACCGAGAGCAGGCCGAGGATCGCGTGCTTGAGCTCCATGGCCATATCCTACAGTGCATATATAGGACTGTACATATATATGGAGAAGTTGTCGGATGGCCATCTGTTCACCGGTGGGCGTACTAACGTTGAACGCTTGATGACATGTCCCGAGCACCCCCTGTTCGGGCAGCAGCGCGAGCGAAAGTGGTGGTTAGGGTGACGAATATGCAGACCGGATCTGCGTTGATCATTGCGATCGACGGCCCGAGTGGATCGGGCAAGTCCAGTGCAGCCAAGGGGGTTGCCCAACGGCTCGGTCTGGCCTACCTGGACACCGGTGCGATGTATCGCGCGGCCGCCTGGACGGTCCTGCAGCAGGGCATCGCGTTGACCGATCCGGACGCCGTCGCCGAGGCCGTCCGGCGCGCGGACATCCGCCTGAGCACCGACCCCGACGCCTTCACGATCAGCGTCGACGGGACCGAGGTGACCCGGGCCATCCGGGAACCCCGGATCTCCGAGCAGGTCAGCCTCGTCTCCACCGTCCCGGCGGTCCGCGAAACTTTGATCGCCCAGCAGCGGGAGATCATCGCCGGGGCCGCCCAGGGGATCGTCGTGGAGGGCCGCGACATCACCACCGTGGTCGCCCCCGACGCCCCGGTCCGCGTTCTCCTGCAGGCCGACCCGGCAGCTCGGCTGGCCCGCCGCGGGGCAGATCTGGCCGGCGCGGTGAACTCCGCCGAACTGACCGACCAGGTGCTGCGCCGCGACCGCGACGACGCCACCGTGGCCGCCTTCGAGGAGCCCGCCCCCGGGGTGACCCTGATCGATTCCACCCAGCTGACCCTGGAGCAGGTCATCAGTCGGATCTGCGCCCTGGCCGAAGTCCACTAGCCGAAGGAGCCCCGGTGACCAGTCTTGACGTTCGTTTCGCCAGCAGTCCGGACATCTCCGACTGGGTCCCCGGGGCATTGCCCAGCACCGATCACCTGCCCGCCCCGCGCATCGGGCTGCTGAGCCGACTGCGCGGACCCGCCGCCTGGGCCCTGGAGCAGTACTGGGACATCGACTGCCGGGGCGCCGAACACATCCCCGGACAGGGCCCGGTGATCCTGGCCAGTAATCACATCGGCGTGGCCGATGGGCCGCTGCTGGTCGCCCGGACACCGCGGCCGACCTTCGCCCTGGCCAAGGCGGAACTGTTCTCCGGCGCGGTCGGCGCCACGCTGGAAGCGGTGGGTCAGATCCCGGTCGCCCGCGACTACGTCGACACCACCGCGATCCGCCGCGCGGTCAAGGTGCTGCGGGAGGGGCATGCGCTGGCGATCTTCCCCGAGGGCCGGCGGCATCGCGGGGATCTCTCGGTGATCCAGGGTGGGGTGGCGTACCTGGCGATGGTGACCGGGGCGCCCATCGTGCCGGTGGCGATCCTGGGCACCCGACTGCCCGGACAGAGTGTGAGCCAGGCGCCCGCCCGGGGTGCCCGGTTGCATATCGTGTACGGTGAACCGATTGTCACCGATCCGGTGCTGTGGCCGCGTCGCCGTACGGCGGTCGCCGAGCACACCGAACAGGTACGCGTCCGGCTGGCCGCGCACCTGGCGTACGCCGAAGCCAGCACCGGACACACCCTCCCCGGACCGGTCGACCTGCCCTGACAGGTCGCGGTCCGCCCGACCGAAGCAGGACCGATGACCAGCGAAGACACCAGTGCCGAATCCGCGACCGTGAAACCGGTCCTGGCCGTGGTCGGGCGCCCCAACGTCGGGAAGTCCACCCTGGTCAATCGCATCATCGGCCGGCGCGAGGCCGTCGTGCAGGATGTGCCCGGGGTGACCCGGGACCGGGTCTCCTATGACGCGATCTGGAACGGCCGGGAGTTCATCCTGGTCGACACCGGCGGCTGGGCCTCCGACGCCACCGGGATGGCCGCCCAGATCGCCGAGCAGGCCGAACTGGCCATCGCGGCCGCCGACGCCGTGCTGTTCGTCGTCGACGCCACCGTGGGCACCCTGGACGAGGACGAGGCGGTGGTCCAGGTCCTGCGCCGCTCCCGCAAGCCGGTGATCCTCGCGGCCAACAAGGTCGACGACCAGCGCACCGAGGCCGAGGCGGCCAGTATGTGGAATCTCGGCCTGGGCCAGCCGTGGGCAGTCTCGGCGATGCACGGGCGCGGCACCGGCGATCTGCTCGACGCGATCCTGGCGATCCTGCCCGAGGCGCCGGCCGAGGCCGAGGCCGAGATCGGCGGTCCCCGTCGGGTCGCCCTGGTCGGCAAGCCCAATGTCGGCAAGTCCTCGTTGTTGAACAAACTGGTCGGGAGCCAGCGCTCGGTGGTCGACAACGTCGCCGGGACCACGGTCGATCCGGTCGACGAGTTGGTCGAACTCGACGGCGAGGTCTACCGCTTCATCGACACCGCCGGGATCCGCAAGCGGGTCAAGGAGGCCTCCGGGCACGAGTACTACGCCTCGCTGCGGACCCAGTCGGCGATCGAGCGGGCCGAATGCTGTGTCGTGGTGATCGATGCCACCGAACCGGTGAGCGATCAGGATCTGCGCATCCTGTCCGGGGTCGAGGAATCCGGGCGGGCACTGGTGCTGGCGTACAACAAGTGGGACCTGACCGATGAGGAGCGTCGGCACTACCTCGAGCGCGAGATCGAGCGGGACCTGGGCCACTTCGCCTGGGCGTCCCGGGTGAACATTTCCGCGCTGACCGGGCGCAATGTGCACCGGTTGCGCGCGGCGATCGATGAGGCGCTGGCCGGCTGGGAACGCCGGATCAGCACCGGCCAGCTCAATGCGTTCCTGGGCCGGGTGGTGGCCGCCCATCCGCACCCGGTACGCAGCGGCAAGCAGCCGCGGATCCTGTTCGGGACCCAGGCGCAGAACTGCCCGCCCACGTTCGTGCTGTTCACCACCGGCAAGCTCGACGACACCTACGTCCGCTTTGTGCAACGCCGGTTGCGCGAAGAGTTCGATTTCACCGGTACGCCGATCCACGTCCAGGTCCGGGCCCGGGAGAAGCGGGGCAACCCGCGTGCCTGACCCGCGGGCGTACCCGGGCAAGGCGGGGGTTGTCCCCGATTCATTGGACAGCGAACGCGGCCAACACTGGGCGTATGCACACACCATCGGATGACCGGCTCCTGGATCGGTTCCTTCCCACGTTCGATCTCGCCGTGACCCAGCACTATGTCGCCGCGGTCCCGGCCGACGCCGCCTTCGCCGCGCTGAAGAATCTCGACCTGATGACGGTCCAGTCGCCGCTGTTGGCCACGGTCTGGACCCTGCGGGGGATCGGCAATCTGCTGAGCGGGCGGCCCGACCAGCGGCCCAGCGCCCGGATGAACGATCCGCAGACCGCCCCGCCGGGCTGGCAGATCCTGGCCGACGGAGATCGGGAGATCGTCTATGGCGGGATCGGGCGGACCGATCGCGGCGAATGGCGTGAGGTGCCGATCGACGAGTTCGCCGGCTTCGCCGCGTCCGGCTGGGCGCGGATCGCGGTCGCCCTGTGGGTACGCCCGGGCACCGACGGGCACAGCTGCCTGTCGGCCGAACTGCGGATCAGTGGCGGCGACGAACACCTGCACCGGCAGTTGAGCGAGGACTGGTGGATCTTCCGCGTACTGGCCGCGCACCTGCTGCGCGCCGGGCTGGCCACCGCCGCCCGGGACGCGCAACAGGCCTAGGCCCCAGCAGGTCCGGACCTCACCAGCAGGCCCGGACCTCACCAGCAGGCCCGGACCTGACCAGCAGGCCCGGGCTCAGGCGGCCCGGGAGAGTTCGCGGGTCAGCTGGTCCACCAACTGCGACCAGGACTTCCCGAACCCCGGGTGCAGCCGCAACTGCGGAACCCGCTCGAGGTCGACCCAGGCGATGTCGAGGGACTCCCAGTCCGCCGGGGCGACCGGCGTACGCTCGCTGGCCTCGGCCAGGAAGGTGCTGTAGGACCAACCACCGTGATCGGTGACGTGGGCCAGGGTCAGCGGGCCGATCTCGGGGAACCCTGCGACCTCCTCGCCGGCCTCGCGCAGCGCTGCCTGCTCCGGCGTCTCACCGAGCTCGATGGCACCGCCGGGCGCCGCCCAGGTTCCGGTGTGGTGCCCGGCGCCGCGCTGCTGCAGCAGGACCTGCCCGTCGTGGTGCACCAGCACCCCGGCCGCCCCGTGGACGCCCCAGTGCTGGCAGCCACGTGCACAGGTGATCGTTTCGTCGAAATAGTCGTGCATAATGCCTCCCAGTTGTCTCGGGCGGCCACGCTGCCGCGTTATCTTTTGTTGATCTTTCTGCAATTCAGCATGACACGGGCGATCAAACGACACCGACGAAGACATGCCAAGTACAGATGAACACTGCCCCAACACGGATTATTCCGGCTAGCGTGAACGCATGAGCGAGCGGATCCCCAGCCACTGGGACGCCATGGTTGCGGCGAACCCCGGCCACTCGGCGGCGTACGCCCAACGATTCCGCGACATGGCGGCCGCCGGACTGGACCTGCTGGGGGAGGCCCGGTTGGTCGACGCCATGCTCCCACGCGGCGCCCGCGTCCTGGACGCCGGCTGCGGACCGGGGCGACACGCCGGCTATCTGGCCCGGGCCGGGCACGTGGTGATCGGCGTCGACGGGGACGCCGAGTTGATCCGGGCCGCGGCCGCCGATCATCCCGGACCGACCTACCTGGTCGGCGATCTGGCCGAACTCGATCTGCCCGCCCGGGGGATCGCCGCCGATTTCGACGCGATCCTGTGCGCCGGCAATGTGATGACCTTTCTCGCCGAGTCGACCCGGCGTACGGTGCTGGCCGGATTCGCCCGACATCTCAGCGACACCGGTCGGGCGATCATCGGGTTCGGCGCCGGCCGGGGGTACGCGTTCGACGCATTCTTTGCCGATGCGATCGCCGCGGGCCTGCGCGTCGAGCTCACGCTGAGCACCTGGGATCTGCGAGCTTTTACCCCCGACGCCGATTTCCTGGTCGCGATCCTGAGCCGCGAGACGACTACCGAGCGGTAATAATCGGGGCTCCCATTTGCGGTGTGACGGCGCGTTTCGCCTATCGGCCCACCCGTGGACAAGCGCCGATCCGAGGAGGATACGCTGCCCGGTAGATCGGCGAGACGCCCGCTCACTCTTCCTCGGAGCAACTACTGACGAGGCGCAGTGAGTTCGCTAGATTGTGCTACGGGCAACGAGGCTCACAACAGGAGGACGGTGCTTATATGGCGACCTCAACGCCAGCCAAGCGGACGGCGGCCAAGAAGAACACAGATAACACCAGCACTGTCGAGACGATCGCCAGTCCTGACCCGGAGCTGGCCAGCAAGCTGACCCCCGAGGTGCTTGCGGCCATCGACGTCAAGGACACCTATGCGAACCCGCCGGCGGAGCTGAGCGACCGCGATCCCGAACTGCTGAAGAAGCTGTATCACGGCGTGATCCGCGGCCGTGCCTTCGAGGACCGGATGCACTCGATGTATCGCTCCGGAGACCTGCTGGGTTCCTATTACTCGGGCAACTGGCACGAGGCGATCGGCGCCGGGATCATGGCCGCCATGCGCGATGACGACTGGTTCGCGCCGCTGCACCGCGATGTGACCGCGCACCTGATGCGTGGCATGCCGCCGGAGCAGATCATGGCGTCGTTCATGGGCAAGGCGATCGGGCCGACCGGTGGCCGCGACGGCACGCTGCACTACGGCCGGCTGGATCTGCGGACCTACAACCCGCCCAGCCACATCCCGGCAAACTTCCCGGTCGCCACCGGGTTCGCATTTGCCTCGAAGTACCGTGGTGAAGACACCGTGACCGTGGCCATCTGTGGTGACGGTTCCACCTCGCGGGCCGACTTCCACGAGGCGGTGAACCTCGCCGCCGCCCAGGACCTGCCGATCGTGTTCGTGGTCCAGAACAACCAGTGGGCGTACTCCACCCCGCTGCCGTTGCAGACCCACTCGGCGACCTTCGCGATCAAGGCCGTGGCGTATGGCATCCATGGCATCAAGGTGGACGGCACCGACGCCGTCGCCGTCTACGACGCGATGGCCGAGGCGATCGAGCGGGCCCGCTCCGGCGGGGGCGCCACGATCGTGGAGGCGGTCACCATGCGCATGCACGGCCACGCCGAGCATGATCCGGCCGACTACGTCCCGCGGGAAATGCTCGAGGAATGGTCGAAGAAGGATCCGGTGGAGCTGCTGGAGAAGCGCCTCATCGACGCCAAGGTGATCACCGAGGACGAGGCGAAACAGACCCGCGAGGACGCTCGCAAGTGGGCCATCGAGGCACGCAAGATCGCCATTGCCGCGCCCATGCCCGACCCCAGCAACATTGAGGATGGCATCTATGCTGAGTGACCTGGCTGACAAGAACGACTACACCTACCTCGATGCGGTCGGTGCGGGACTGGACGCGGAGATGGATCGGGATCCCGACGTCTTCCTGATCGGCGAGGACGTCGGTCAGTTCGGTGGCGCGTTCAAGGTGACCAAGGGCTTCCTGGACAAGTACGGCCCCAAGCGGGTCGTCGACACCCCGATCGCCGAGACCGGGGTCACCGGTCTGGCCGCCGGTGCCGCGCTGGTGGGCCTGAAGCCGGTGGTGGAGTTCCAGTTCGCCGACTTCATCTCCTGTGCGTTCGACCCGATCATCAATGTGCTGTCGCGGCACCACTGGCGGACCGGTGACGCGATGCCGGTGACCATGCGGGCCCCGTTCGGTGCCCGCCTGAGCGCCGGCCCGACCCACTCCCAGTCGGTCGAGTCCTACTTCGCGCACGTGCCCGGCATCAAGATCGTCATGCCGGGTCTGCCCGAGGACGTCGCGCCGCTGCTGATCGCCTCGATCCGGGACAAGAACCCGGTGCTGTTCCTGGAGAACAAGTACCTCTACCGTCGCCTGCACGGGCAGGGCAAGGTCGATCTCGAGCCGGCCGAACTGGGCAAGGCCAAGGTCGTCCGCGAGGGCACCGATGTCACGCTGGTGACCTACTCCGCCGGGGTGCACCAGGGCCTGGAGGTGGCCGAGGAACTGGCCAAGGACGGGATCTCCGTCGAGGTCATCGACCTGCGTACCGTGGTGCCGCTGGACATCGACACCGTGGTGGAGTCGGTCAAGAAGACCTCCCGCGCGGTAATCCTGCACGAGGCGATCGTCCACCTGGGCATGGGCGCGGAGATCTCCTCGCAGATCCAGGAGAAGGCGTTCTGGTACCTCGATCAGCCGGTCAAGCGGGTCGGTGCGCTGAACATCCCGGTTCCCAGCAGCCCGCCGCTGGAGCAGGCGATGATCCCGCAACCCGAGGAGATCGCCGCGGCGCTGAAGGAGGTGGCACGGGCATGAGCGAGTTCGACATCTGCGTCCTCGGTGGTGGCCCCGGTGGCTACGCCTCCGCGCTGTACGCCGCCTCCGCCGGCCTCAAGGTCGCAATCGTGGAGAAGGACACGATGGGCGGCACCTGCCTGAACCGGGGCTGCATCCCGGCCAAGGGCCTGCTGCAGGCCGCCGAGGTGTATCGCACGGTGGGTCATGCCGACACCTTCGGGTTCAAGGTCCCCCAGGGCGAGACCACGATCGACTGGCCCCAGGTCAACAAGCGCAAGCAGGGCGTGGTCGATCAGCTGGTCAAGGGCCTGGAAGGCCTGCTGAAGCGGCGCAAGGTCACCCGCTTCGACGGCTTCGGCACGATGAACAAGGACGGCAAGGTCGTCGTCGACGGGAAGGTGATTGACGCCGACAACGTGATCATCTGCTCCGGCTCGGTCCCCAAGGTGTTCCCGGGGATGGAGCTGGGCCCGCGGGTGTACACCTCCGATGAGGCGACCAACTCGACCTGGGACAGCCTGCCCAAGTCGGTCGCGGTGATCGGCGGCGGCGTGATCGGGGTCGAGTTCGCCTCGGTCTACATCGACATGGGGGTGGAGACCACCCTGCTGGAGTTCATGCCGGATCCGATCCTGCCGATCGGCACCGACCGGGAGGTCGCCAACACCGTCGCCAGGAGCCTGCAGAAGCGGGGCGTCAAGGCGATCGGCGGCGCCAAGGTCGGCAAGCTCGAGGACACCGGCAAGAGCGTCAAGGTGCCCTACGAGCGCAAGGGCAAGCAGGAGCAGATCGAGGTCGATCAGGTCCTGATCGCGGTCGGCCGGACCCCGGCGACCTCGGGCCAGGGCTTCGCCGAGGCCGGCGTCAAGATCGACGACCGCGGCTTCGTCGAGGTCGACTTCAACACCATGGCGACCTCCCGCAAGAACGTGTACGCCGTCGGTGACTGTGTGAACAGCCCCGGCCTGGCGCATGTGGCGTACGCGGAGGCGATCGTCGCGGTCAAGTCGATCCTGGGCGAGAACCCGGTTCCGGTGGACTACCAGAACGCGCCGTTCATCGTCTACTCGCACCCCGAGATTGCCTGGGTGGGGCTGTCGGAAGAGGCCGCCAAGGAGCAGGGGATCGAGTACGAGGTCAAGAAGCATCCGTGGCCCGGCAACGGCCGCGCGATGATCGTCGGCGAGACCGAGGGCATGTTCAAGGTGCTGGCCAAGCCGAACGACGGGCCCATCATCGGCTGGCATATGTCCGGCCCGTGGGCGTCGGAGCTGATGAACAGCGGCTATTACGCGGTGAACTGGGAGGCGACGCCGTCCGATGTCGCGCACCTCATCCACGCCCACCCGTCGCTGTCGGAGCTCATCGGCGAGACCATGATCACCTTCTCCGGCCGCTCGCTGCACGGCTGACCCCTACCGAGGAAAGAACGCTATGTCTGACGAAATCAATGTCGTGACCATGCCGAAGCTCGGTGAGACGGTCACCGAGGGCACTATCGGCAGCTGGTTGAAGAATGTCGGCGACACCGTCGAGTTCGACGATCCGCTGTTCGAGGTCTCCACCGACAAGGTCGATTCGGAGATCCCCAGCCCGTACGACGGGGTGATCCTGGAGATCCTGGTGCCGGCCGGGGAGACCGTCCCGGTGGGCACCGAGGTGGTCAAGATCGGTGCGCCGGGCGCCAGCCTGGACTCGGCTCCCGCGTCACCCGCTGCGGCGCCCGCTGCCGAGGCGGCTCCGGCCGCCGCGGCGCCGGCTCCCGCAGCCGGTGGGTCGGGCTTCGCCGGGGCGGTGCATGACCTGACCATGCCCAAGCTCGGCGAGACCGTGGCCGAGGGCACCATCGGCGCGTGGCTGAAGAACGCCGGTGACAGCATCGAGTTCGACGATCCGCTGCTCGAGGTCTCCACCGACAAGGTCGACTCGGAGATTCCCAGCCCGTACGACGGGGTGTTGCTGGAGATCCTGGTGCCGGCCGGGGAGACCGTCCCGATCGGCACCGTGATCGCCCGGATCGGGGAGCCCGGCGCCGAGGGTGCGGCGGCTGCTGCCCCCGCGGCTGCGCCGAGCGCTCCGGCGGCGACCGGTGCTGCTCCGGCAGCCGGCGACGGTAAGCCGGCGGCAGCCGGTGGGGCCGGGGTCATGCTGTCGCCGCTGGTGCGGCGACTGGCCGCCGAGCACAATCTCGATGTGTCGCAGATCAGCGGCACCGGGGCCGGCGGCCGGGTTCGGCGGGAAGACGTCGAGCAGGCCATCGCCTCCGGTGGTGCCAAGGCGGCTCCGGCCGCGGCGGCTCCCGCGGCGGCTGCGGCTGCTCCGGCGGCCAAGCCCGCCGCGGCGGCTGCTCCGGCGGCCTCCGGCGGGTTCGTCGCGACCCAGGTGCCCGGCACCAACGATCCGCGCGACCGCACCGAGAAGCTCTCCCGGATGCGGCAGGCGGTCGGCAACGGGATGCTCAACTCCCGCGCGCTGGCTCCGCAGGTGTGGGCGTCGATCGAGGTCGACTACGAGAACATCGAGAACGTCCGCAAGAAGTACAAGAATGAGTTCCGGGCCCAGACCGGGGCCGGCCTGTCGTACTTGGTCTTCATCGCGCGGGCGGTCTGCGAGATCCTGCACAAGTACCCGGCGGTGAACTCCTCGCTGGACTGGGAGGCCAAGACCCAGACCTTCCATCCGTACGTGAACCTCGGGATCGCGGTGGACATGGACGAGCAGGGCCTGGTCGTTCCGGTCATCAATGACGCCGATCAGCTGAATCTGCGGGGCATCGCCACGCAGATCAAGGCGAAGGCGGGGTTGGCCCGGGGCAAGAAGCTCGGCGCCGATCAGATGCGCGGTTCGACCTTCACCATCACCAACCCCGGTCCGGTGGAGTCGTACGCGTCCTCGCCGATCATCAACCAGCCCAACTCGGGGATCCTGTGCACCGACGGGGTCCATCGCAAGCCGGTTGCGGTCGGGGACACGATCGCGATCCACCACATCGGCATCATCGGCCTGGTCTACGACCACCGGTCCTTCGATGGCGTGACCACCGGCAAGTTCCTGCTCGACCTGCGCAATGTGCTGCAGGATCGGGATTGGGAGGCCGAGCTGGGGCTCTGAGCGCGCCAGCTGCAGCAACCCGGAGGCCGGGCCCGCATGGGCCCGGCCTCCGGCGTTTTTCCGGTCCGACGTCAACCCCGTCGCCTGCCGGGTAAAGTGAGGGCTCAGGAGAGGGGGCAGGATGGCCGGGCGGGATCTCTATCGCACGGTGATCCGCACCGTGTTCGCGGTGCTGTTCATCGTCGGAGGTTTCACCCACATCGTGCTGGGCCGCTTGGTGCCCGAGGCCTATGCGGTGTTCGGGGAGAATGCGCTGTTCCCGGCCCTGGCCGAGTTCTGGGACACCACGGTGATGCCGCAGATCGGCTGGGTGACCCTGGCCCAGGCCGCCATTGAACTGGCCTGTGGCATCGGCCTGCTGCGGCACGGACTCCGGGTCCGACTCGCGGCCGCGGTGATCATCGTGATGCTCGCGGCGCAGTCGCTGATCGGGCTGGGGGTGACCGAAGCCGACCCGCTCACCGACGTGCTGGTCAATCGGGTCACCCCACTGGTACTGCTGGTCCTGGTGATCCCGCTGCTGACCGGACCGTCACCCGCGCCGTTCGGGGAGAAGTGGCGACGGTTGCTCACCTCGCGGAGCCCGCGGGCCGCCGCGTGAACCTCAGCCCGCCCGGCCGGCGGGGACCGGCGTACGGTCCGGGGCGTGGTCGGTGGCGTGGTCGAAGCGCCGGGTGAGCGTACGCACGGCGTCGCGACCGGCGCGGTTCGCACCGACGGTCGACTGGGAGGGTCCGAAACCGATCAGATGGATCCGCGGATCGGCGGCTGCCTGAGTGCCGCGGACCGCGATTCCGCCACGCTCATTGGTCAGGTGCAGCGGCTGCAGGTGGTCGAGGGCGGCCCGGAATCCGGTCGCCCAGAGGATCACATCGAGTTCGGTGAAGCTGCCGTCGGCCTCGCGTACGCCGTGCGGCCGGATCGCGGTGAACATCGGTCGGCGGTTCAGGACACCCCGGTCCCGGGCGGCGATCGCGTACGGGGCCCAGCCCAGGCCGGTGTAGGAGACAACGCTGCGCGGGGCGTTTCCGGCCTCGGCATCGGCGGTCACCTTGGCGATGGTCTCCCGGCCCTCGATCTCGGAGCGGAACTCACCGCGGAACTCCGGTTCGCGGCGGGTGTACCAATAGACCTCGGCCACCCGGGAGATCTCCTCGAGTTGCTGCAGCGCGGAGATGCCCCCGCCGACGATCCCGACCCGTTTGCCGGCGAACTCCTCCAGGGAGACGTAGTCGCGGGTGTGCAACTGGCGGCCGGCGAAGGTGTCCTGGCCGGGGTAGTGCGGTTGATGCGGGTTGTCCCAGGTGCCGGTGGCGTTGATGATGGCGCGGGTACGCCAGGTCCCGGCGTCGGTCTCCACCAGCAGGTCGCCCTCGGGGTCGGTGTCGGCGTACGAGACGCGGGACACCCGGACCGGGCGTTCGATGGCGAGACCCATCCGCTGTTCGTAATCGGCGAAGTAGCGCGGGATCGCGGTCCGGCTGGGCTCGGCCGGATCGATTGCGGGCTTGGCCAGGCCGGGCAGGTCGAAGATCCCGTTGACGGTGGCCATGTGCAGGGACTCCCAGCGATGTTGCCAAGCGCCGCCGGGAGCAGGGTTGGCATCGAAGACGACGTAGGTACGCTCGGCGTCGGGATTGGTTCGGGCATCGAGGTAGCCGTTGCGGCTGAGGTGATAGCCGGCCGACAGTCCCGCCTGGCCGGCCCCGATCACGATGATCGTGGCGGTGCGTTCGCGGTGTGGCTGGCTCATGAAGATCCTCCTGGTGCCGGACCGGACTGGGTCTGTGCCTACCACAACACCGCAACAATGATTAATATTTCAACTACTCCGGGTTCCCCTCGGCGTTGTCGTCGACCCGGACCAGCCCGCTCCGGTAGGCCCATACCGCGATCTGGAGTCGGTCCCGCAGCTGCAGTTTGCTCAGCAGGCGGGACACGTAGGTCTTCACGGTGGCTTCACTGAGAAACAGTCGCTCCCCGATCTCGGCGTTGGACAGCCCCTGGGCGACCAGGCGGACCACGACGGTCTCCCGCTCGGTCAGCCCGGCGAGTGCCGCCGACCGTGCCCCGGCCCGGGGGCGCGCGGTGAACCGGTCCAGCAGCCGGGTGATCAGCGCCGGCGCAAGCATCGACTCACCTCTGGCCACCACGCGTACGGCGTGCACCAGGTCATCGGGAGACACATCCTTCAGCAGGAAGCCCGAAGCACCGGCGCGAACGGCCTCGTACACATACTCATCCAGATCGAAGGTGGTCAGCACCAGCACCCTGGGTACCGGAGGCGGGAGTGCGCCGATCCGGCGGGTGGCTTCCACCCCGTCCAAGCGAGGCATCCGGATGTCCATCAGCACGACGTCGGGTCGCAGGTCCCCGACCACCTCGACTGCTTCGATACCATCGGCCGCCTCGCCGAGCACGGCCAGGCCGGCCCGCTCGAGAATCAGCCGGAAGCCGATCCGAACCAGCTCCTGATCATCGACGACCACCACCGAAGTCCGGGGCCGGGCCGGGTCGGTCATGTCGGTTCCAGCGGTAGGGCGGCCCGGACGGTGAACCCGGCGTCGGTGGCTGCGATGTCGAGGTCGCCATCGAACAGTTCGACCCGCTCGCGCATGCCGAGCAGCCCGTGGCCCGGCTTCTCGGTGTCGGGCCGCGCCGGGCCGGGGTCGGAGATCTCGACCAGGAGTTGGGTTGCCCCGAAGTCGAGGTGGACGCGGGCCCGGGTTGCCTCGGAGTGGCGGCGTACGTTGGTCAGGGCCTCCTGCACGATCCGGTACACCGTCAGGTCCAGCCCTGCCGGCAGGTCACACGGGGCGCCGGTCAGGTCGAGCACGACCGCCAGCCCGGCCTTGCGGGCCGAGGCAAGCAGATCCGGGAGCGCGGCGATCCCGGGCATCGGGGCCAGATCTCCCTCCCGTTCCGGATCGCGCAGCACGCCCACCAGACGGCGCATCTCGGTCAGCGCGCCACTGCCGGTGGTACGGATGGTGGACAGGGCCCGCCGGGCGAACTCGGGATCGTCCTCGACCACCTGTTCCGCGGCGCCGGCCTGCACCACGATCGTCCCGACCGAGTGCGCCACGATGTCGTGGAGTTCGCGCGCGATCCGAGCCCGCTCGTCGGCAATTGCCGCCAGGGCCTGCTCGCGCGCGGCGGCCTCGGCCACATGTGCCCGGACTGCCTCCTCAGCGGCGCGGTCCTCGAAGACGCGGAGTCCGCGCCCGACCAGCCAGACCAGAATCAGGAACGCCCAGTGGAACACCACCTCGTTGGGCGACTGCAGCAGTTCCATGGTGAGATCACCCAGGACGACCGTCGCGGCCGAGGCCACCGTACCGAGCCAGAGGTAGCGCCCTCGGCCATGCCGCGCAATCGTGAACACGAGCACCAGCAGCGGCACCATTTGCCCGAAGAACAGCAGCGAGAGATTCCCCGGCCCGACCACCATGCCCAGCACCGGCCACACGGCCAGTCCCCCCAACGCCCACCACCGACGGGCTCGGCGTACCGCGATGAACCCGGCGAAGGCCACTACAGCCACGCTGCCCAATACCGGAGAACCGTCACCCTGGACCGATTCCATCGGCAGCCAGATCTCGACCAGGCCCACGGCGGCCAGCAGCACCGCGATTGCGATGTCCACCGCCCACTGGCGCCCGCTCAGCCGCTGCACGCCTTCAATGTAGCCCGCGGCCCCCGCCGGCGTCGTCATCCCTTAGTGGACACCGACGTCCTCTCAAGGGGCGGGAACTCGGGGAAAGTGACCCCCTCCGGGCACCGCAGCGGCTGCCGGAGACGGATCCGGCGCACCTCCGCTCGTTCGTAACGTGGAATCAGACAAGAGTTCACCGAACCGAGGAGCCGACCATGACACACGCACATCTCGAGCGACTGGGCACCGCGATCGCCCTGGTCGCCTGTGGCCTCACGACCGTGCTCAGCATCCTGCTGATGCCCGATTTCAGCGGCGATCAGGCCGCGCAATTGGCCGCGATCGCCGCCGCACCGGCAACCGCCACGATCTCGGCACTGTGCTTCGCCGGATCCCAACTGTTTCTCATCCTCGGGGTGCTCGGGGTGGCGCGGATGCTGCGGGATCGGGCTCCGGTGCTGGCACCGGTCGGCGCCGGCCTGATCGTGGTGGGGGCCTTCGGGCATGCGGTGTACGGCGGCATCACGCTACTGATGCTGACGATGGCGCAGGACCGGGGCAACAACGCGATCCATGCCGCGCTGCTGGCGCAGTCGCAGGAGGGGGCCGTGCTCCCGATGATGGTGGCCGGGCTGGTGGGGACCGTCCTCGGGTTCCTCGTGTTCGGCGTCGCGCTGTTGCGGGCGCGCTGGCCCTATCGGTGGATCGGCGCGGTGATGATCGGGTGGGTTCTCGTTGAGTTTGTCGGCGGCAACTTCTCCTCCTGGGCCGGGTACGCCTCCGCGGTGCTCTTCCTGGTGCTGTTCGGGGCCATGGCGGTTGCCGTGCTGCGCTCCCCGTGGGCGTACTGGCAGACCGGGGGCCCGGCGCGGACCCGCACTGCGGATGAGGTTCCGGTCGCCGGTCCGACCGACTCCGCTCTCAGCCGCGAGGAAGCGACAGCTCGCGGAGCGGGTCGCCGCCATCGATGAAGAGTTTCGCCGCCGGGGTGAGGGCCGCCGCGATCCGCGCGAGCGCGGCCCTTCCGGCTTCGGGGTGACGGCCGTCCAACGCCCCGACGCGGACCGCGAAGGCCAGATCGAACGGCGCCTCACCGGGCAGGAGCACCAGGTCCTCGGCGGCCACCTGCCGAACGCTCAGGGTCCCGGCGGCGATCTCGGCGGCGGCGTTCTGTTCGGTCTGGGCGACACCTTTTGGGGAGCGGTCGATCACCAGGATGTGCCCGTCCCCGAGGCGCCGCGCCACCTCCCGGGCGGCGGCGCCGGGGGCCCCGCCGATCTCCAGGACGCGCATCCCGGGTGCCAGCGGCAGGGCGTCGACGATGGCGGCGAGGCGGGGCGAGAGCGTACCCATCGCCCCAGCCTACGACCCTGTGGTCCCCGGGCCGAGCCCCCCGCGCGGTCAGGAGCCGACCGCGTACCGGAAGTAGAAAGCCCCGAACAGCAGAACCACCCCGACGTTGGCCGCCAACCGCGGCCACAGGTGGTCCCGGAAGACGACGACATCCAGGGTGAGGATGGTCCCCACCATCGCGACGACGTAGATGGCAATGACGACCGCCCTGGACATGTCAGCCTCCGACCGGCAGCGGTGGGTGGTCGCGTCCCAGCGGGCGGCTCGTCGCTCACGGCTGTGACTCGATCCTACCGCTGCCCAACCGGCCGGCCCGGACGACTGCACCGCACCCGCCGCCGGTTCGGCCGAGGCGGGCGGATACTCTGCGGGGATGCGCATTGCGATCCCCACCGAGGTGAAGAACCACGAGAACCGCGTTGGCCTGACGCCGGCCGGCGTGGCCGAACTGACTGCCGCCGGCCACGAGATCTTCATCCAGTCCGGGGCCGGGCTGGGATCCTCGATCACCGACGAGGAGTACGCGAAGCAGGGCGCCGTGCTGATCGACGACCCCGACGAGCTGTGGGAGCGCGGGGAGTTGGTGCTGAAGGTGAAGGAGCCGGTCGCCGAGGAGTACCACCGGCTGCGCGAGGACCTGGTCCTGTTCACCTATCTGCACCTGGCCGCCGATCGCCCGCTGGCCGACCGGCTGCTGGCCTCGGGGACCACGGCCCTGGCGTACGAGACGGTCCAGTCGGAGTCCGGGACGCTGCCGCTGCTCTATCCGATGTCGGAGGTGGCCGGGTGTCTGGCACCGCAGGTCGGGGCGTATCACCTGATGCAGCCGGAGGGCGGGCGCGGCGTCCTGATGGGCGGCGTCGGCGGGGTGGCGAACGCCCGGGTCGTGGTCATCGGCGGCGGCGTGGCCGGGCAGCACGCCGCGACGACGGCGCTCGGGATGGGGGCCGATGTGACGGTCCTGGACACCGACATCGACAAGCTGCGTTCGATCTACTGGCGCCATCAGAATCGGATCCATGGGCTGGCGTCCACCTCGTTCACGATTGCCGAGCAGGTCCGACAGGCGGATCTGGTGATCGGCGCGGTGCTGATTCCCGGAGCCCGGACACCCCGGCTGGTCAGCAATGACCTGGTCGCCGAGATGAAGCCGGGGTCGGTGCTGGTCGACATTGCGGTGGATCAGGGTGGGTGTTTCGACGACACCCACCCGACCACGCATGACGAGCCGACCTTCCGGGTGCACAACAGCACCTTCTACTGCGTCGCGAACATGCCCGCGGCGGTGCCGAACACGAGTACGCAGGCCCTGACGAACGCCACGTTGCCGTATGTGCTGCAGCTGGCGAACCGGGGCTGGCGGGCCGCGCTCGCCGCCAACCCCGCACTGGCCAAGGGGCTCAATGTGGCCGAGGGCCGGATCACCCATCCCGGCGTCGCCGAATCACTCGGCCTGGAGCTCACGCCGGTGGAGGACATCCTCGCCGACTGAGCGTTCCGGCTAGCCGTCGCGTCGGTCGTACGCCGCCCGGGCCGCCAGCACCGACGGCAACTCGCCCTCGACGAGGCCGATCAGGGCGAGCAATGGTTCGGCGATCCGCCGGCCGAGAGTGGTCAGGGCGTACTCCACGTGCGGCGGGATGTTGCTGAGCACATGCCGTTCGACGAACCCGTCGCGCTCCAGTTGATTGAGCGTCTGGGACAGCATCCGGTCGCTGATCCCATCGATGCGTCGACGAATCTCGCCGAAGCGCAGCGGGGCCTCGGCCAGGAGCAGCGCGGCCAGCGTCAAGGTGCCCCAGCGACCCGTCAGGTGCTGCAGGGTCTCCCGGGAGGCGCAGGCACTGGAGAACACGTTCGGCGGCGGGATCGCAGCACCGACCGTTTCGGTGTCGCTGCCAACACTCACCTCAACCACCTCACTTCTGCCCGGGCTCTCAGCATACTCCGCACATAAGCACTTCCTCAAAGGTTGTGCTTACGTTTTGTTAGTGCTTACATGTGGGGGTATCACATCTCCGATCGAATGGATCATCACCATGCGTATTGCAGTCACCGGAGCCACCGGCCAGCTCGGCGGTCACATCATCGATTCCCTGCTCAAGCGCGGCATCCCCGCCGCCGACATCGTCGCGATCGTCCGGAATGAGGCAAAGGCGGCCGGCCTGGCGGCCCGCGGCGTGACGGTCGCGGTGGCCCCGTACGAGGACGCCGAAGCCCTGCAGCAGGCGTTGACCGGCGTGGACCGGTTGGTCCTGGTGTCCGGCAGCGAGGTCGGCAAGCGACTCGCGCAGCACACCAATGTCATCAACGCCGCCCGCGCGGCCGAGGTCGGATTCGTCGCGTACACCAGCCTGCTGAACGCCCCGACCTCGAAGCTGAGCCTGGCACCCGAGCATGTCGCCACCGAGCGCCTGCTCGCCGAGTCCGGGATCGACCACACGGTCCTGCGCAACGGGTGGTACTGGGAGAACTACGCCAGCGCGCTCGAACCGGCCAAGGCCACCGGGAAGATGTTCGGCGCGGCCGGCGACGCGAGGGTCGCAGCCGCGGCCCGGGCCGACTACGCCGAGGCGGCCGCGGTGGTGGTGACCGGTGACGGCCACGTCGGCATGGTCTACGAACTCGGTGGCACCCCGGCGCTGACCTACCCCGAGATTGCCGAGGCCGTGGGGGAGGCGATCGGCGCGGAGGTCGACTATGTGAATGAGTCCGTGGCCGAGTACCGGGCCGGGCTGGAAGGGGCCGGCCTGCCCGCCGACCTCGCCGGGATGATCGCCGAGTGGGACGCGGCCATCGCCGACGGTGCGCTGTACTCCGAGAGCACCGACCTGCAGGACCTGATCGGGCGGCCGGCCACTTCCGCCACCGCTGCCCTTTCCGCCTGACCGACCGGGTTCGAACCGAGGACCGTCGTTTTCGGTACCGCAGATTCTCCTGAGCCTCAGTCAGGCCACATTTCGGAAGGGCCGGACACGATCTGCTGCACCGAAAACGACGGTTTCCCCGGGAGCCTCGGCCGTCCTCATGCTCTGGGCCGCGGTCCGAGGCTTGGGCTCAATCGTCACCCCACTGCGCCGAATCCCGCCCGTCGAGCCCGGATGACGGCCTCGCCCCGACTGGTGGCCCCGAGCTTGCCGAGGATCATCGACACCTGATTGCGGACCGTCTTGGACGCCAGCCGTCGTTTTCGGTGCAGCAGATTCTCCTGAGCCTCAGTCAGGCCACATTTCGGAAGGGCCGGAACGATTCTGCTGCACCGAAAACGACGGTGACCCCAGGTAAGCGCTCACCAGCCGCCATAGGGGACCGTGAGGATCTCCAGCCGGTGATCGTCGGGATCATTCCAATAGACCCCGCGGCCGCCGTCGTTATGGTTGATCTCGCCCTCCCGGCGATGGAACGGATCGGCCCAGAAGGTCAGCCCACGGGCCTTGATCCGGCCCCAGATGACGTCGAACTCCTCCTCGCTCACCAGGAACGCGTAATGCTCGGGGCCCTGGGGCGGATCGTCGACGTAGTCCAGCGAGGTGTCGCCGACCTGCACGGTGGCGAACGGGCCGAAAGAGCCCGGAGGTGCCAGCCCGAGCAATTCGGTGAGGAAGGTCGCCGAGGCGAGTTTGTCCGTGGCGTGGACGATGGTGTGGTTCAGCGTGACAGTCATGCCGATCTCCCCTCCAACTCCATGGTGCGCCCGAACGGCCGCGGAATCATCACCCCGGCGGCCCGGCTCGAGCTATGCCTCCGGGGGGTCTTCGGGGTGTTCCGGGCGCAGCGGCCCGGACGGGGTATCGAAATGGGGGAGCTTGCGTCCCTGGGTGCGCTCGTACCACTCGGCGTACGCCCCGACCGCTGTGGGCAGTGTCGGAAATACGTAGTCCGCACCAACCTCATCCACAACCCCGGCGCGATCGAGTTCGTGCCACAGATCATCCTTGACCCGCGCGAGGACCAACCGAACGCCCTCCTGCTCGAGCCGCTGGCGCAGGTCCGACAACGCGTCCATCGCCGTCAGGTCCACCTCGACATTCGCCTCGGCATTGAGCACCAACCAGTAAACCGGGCCGCGCTCCCGGGCCTCCTCCACCGCCGCATAGGCCCGGTGGGCGAAGTCATTGGCGTTGGCGAAGAAGAGGGGAGAGTCGTAGCGATACACCACCAGCCCGGGCACCTGGACCGCCTCGGGATAGTCGTCGATGTCGTGCATCCCGGCCACCGTGGGGACGTAGCCGAGGATGCCGTCATGCGGGTGCGCGATCCGGCGGATCAGGTCGAGCACCGACAGTCCGATGGCCACCCCGATGCCGACCAGGACGTCGAACACCAACACCGACACCGTCGTGGCCAGGCACAGCACCAGCTCGCTGCGCCGGAAGGCGGCAATGCGGCGCAGCTCGGCCACGTCGATCAACCGGACCGCGGCGAAGATGACCACCGCGGCCAGCGCCGCGGTCGGGAACGTCCCCACCAGCGGACCCAGCCACAGCAAGATCGCCACCACCAGCACCAACGACACCAGGGAATGCAGTTGGGTCCGGGCGCCCATGGTGTCCGCGATCACCGTCCGGCTCCCGCTGGAACTGATCGGAAAACCCTGCAGCAACCCGCTGGCCAGATTCGCCCCGCCGAGCGCCAGGAACTCCTGCCGACTGTCGATCCGCTCGTGATGGCGGGTCGCGAAGGCCCGGGCGGTCAACACGTTGTCGGTGTACGCCACCACGCTCATCCCGACCGCTGCCGGGAGCAGGGACCACGGATCCAGACCGGTCGGATCCGGCAGCCGCGGCGCCGGAATGCCGGCGGGCACCGCGCCGACCACCGCGACCCCCTGGGCGGTCAGATCGAACACGGCGACCACGATGGCGGCGGCCACCATGGCGATCAGCGGGCCGGGCCAGGTCGGGGCGAACCGGTGCAGCACGAACAGCACGATGAGTACGCCGCCGCTGAGCAGCAGGGTCGGGAGATGGAACTCCGGGAGATGCCGGATCGCGCTGGCCACCTCCTGGATCACATTGCCCGACGCGACCGGGATCCCGGTCGCCCTGGGGATCTGGCTGACGATCATCAGCACCGCGATGCCGGCCATATAGCCGACCAGCAGGGGTCGCGACAGCAGTTCGGCGAGAAAACCGAGCCGGGCGATCCAGCCGATCACGCAGACCAGGCCGACGGCGATCGCGAGAGCGGCGGCGACATCGGCGTACCGGGCCACGCCGACCGCGGTGATCATGGCACCCACGCCGGCCGCGGTCATCAGCGCCGTGGTCGATTCGGGGCCCACCGAGAGTTGTCGGGACGATCCGAGTAGCGCGTACACCAGCAGTCCTGGACCCACTGCCCACAGCCCGGTGATGGCGGGCAGGCCGGCTACCTCGGCGTACGCCATCACCTGCGGGACGAGGTACGCGGTGACGGTGATCCCGGCCAGGATGTCACCACGCAGCCAGGAGCGCCGGTAGTGCAGCAGGACGGCGACACCGGGAAGCAGGCGTTGCCAGCCTCGGGGACCGGGGCGTCGAGTCGGCGTCGGGCGGGCCATTGGTCAACCGTACTGCCGGGTTCGCCAACGCCGACGCGGGCCTCAGGCGTCGCGTTCCACCAGGCTGATCAGGCCTTCGCCCCAGTGCGTGGCGCGCTCGATCTCGCCCGGCTTGAGCGGACCGTCGGTGTCGGCGACCCAGAAGGACTCGCCGCGGGCGGCGTGCTCGAAACCGCGCCGGTGCAGGACCTTGTCCGCCGCCTTCGCCGCCGACCCCGGAAGCAGGGGCACCTTGACCCGGGTGTCGAAGGTGATCACCGGCAGGTCGGCCCGGGGTGACACCCGATCGATCCACTCCCGCAGGCCGGTATTGACAACAGCGGCCCCGTGATCCGCCGCGTCGGAGCGGGTCTGTTCGCGCGACATGCTGAACGCGTGGGTCGGTCCGCCGACCACCAGCAGGGTCACTTCGCCCGGAATCTCGGTAGGGGCCGTGTCGGTCCCCACGGTCTGCACCTGCTGTCCGCTGTTGCGCACCCCGGCGGCGATCGCCTCCGCGATCTCGGCGGTGTTGCCGTACAGAGATTCGTACACGATCAGGGTTGTCATGCCCCTGCACCCGCTCCCCGGAGCCAGGTCCACCGGAACGCCCGGTGGGTTGCTCCACCTCAATTCTGCGTCTGTCGCCGCCGCGACGCGCCGGGGTCGGCCGATGGTGACCGAGGTCACCCGGGTCGCCGTCGCGTCGGGGTGCGACCTCTCCGCAGCGATCCGACAGTCGCCCCGTGACGACGGCGCGTGCCGGCCGGCCCGCCTAGCGTGGGCAGCAGCGAGAAGGGGCACCCCATGCAAGGACATGCAACCATCATCGGCGCCGGGATCGCCGGCCTGGCCACAGCCATTGCGCTGCGCCGCACTGGCTGGACGGTCACCATCCGGGAGCGCGCACTGGCAATCTCGGCCGGCGGAAACGCACTGGGTATGTGGCCGGCCGCGATGACGGCACTCGATGCGCTGGATCTGGGGGATCGCGTCCGCGCTCACGCGGTGTACGCAGCCGGAGAACGGATCCTCACTCCCGAGGGTGCTCTGCAGTCCCACATCCCACCCAGCCGGCACGTCTACCTGATTTCGCGCCGGCGCCTGTTGGAAGTCCTCTACGACGCGGTCCCCGAGGGCTTGATCGCATGGGGAACTCCGCTGCGTCCCGGCGAGGATCTGCCGCCCGGCGACATCATCGTCGGCGCCGACGGGATCCACAGTGTCGTCCGGGAACGGCACTGGGGCACGACCACGGAACGATCGCTGGGCACGGTGGCCCTTCGCGGCGATATCTCCGGGGAGGTCAGCGGCGTGACCGAGACCTGGGGCCGGGGTGCGATGTTCGGGGTCACGCCGACCAGCGACCGACGGACCAACTGGTTCGCCTGTGTTCGCCCCGGTGTGCTTACTGCTACCGGGGACGGCGTCGCTGCGGACCTGCGAGAGCATTTCGGAACCTGGCATCCTGCGGTCTCGGCGGTGGTGCACCGGATCACCGACCAGGACGTGGATGCCCGCGACCTGTTCGATGTGCGCCACCGTGGTTCGTACGCCAAGGGACGGGTCGTGCTGATCGGTGACGCGGCGCATGCGATGGCACCGGACCTGGGCCGGGGCGCCTGCGAAGCACTGGTCGATGCGCTCACCCTGGCCGAGCAGCTCTCCGGCGCCGATACTCCCGCGCCGGCGTTACGGCAGTTCGATCACCTCCGACGGCATCGCACTCAGCGCTACGTCGCGATCTCCCGGATGCTCAACCGCCTCTCGACCGGGACCCGGGGGATCCACGTCCGCACGGCACTGCTCGCGCTGCTGCCCAGCGCGGGATCGGCTGCCCAGCGGACCGAGCCCGTCCGAAGCTGACCGTGGACCGTCCCGGCGGAAAGTCGCCCCCGGGCGACTGCCGGGCCCAGCTCGCCGACCTACGATGGCAGCATGATCGAGGACGATCGCAGTCGGCTCCCGGCTCCCTCGTGGTTCGACGCGCTGTTGGGGCTGATGGTCACTGTCGTGGTGTCCCTGTTCATCGCCGCGGATATCGGGGACGGCACCGCCGACGGCTGGGCCTACCTGTGGGCGGTCGGGCTCGGCGGCCTCATGCTGGTCCGGCGTCGGTACCCGGTGTTGGTGGTCATCCTCTCGGCGGTGGCGGTGATCGCGTACCACGCTCTCGGTTACCCGCCGATCGGAATCGCCGTCCCGCTGGCGACGGCGGTCTTCTCCGCCGCTGAGGCTGGTCGCGCTCCCGTAGCGGTCATCGTCGCGGCGAGCGTGGTCATCGTCTCGGTGTCGTATCGGCTGCTCGTGGGCCAGAATCCCGCCTTCGTGCTGGCGTACGAGTTGCCCGGGACCGCCCTGCTGCTCGGCGGGGCGATCGTGCTCGGCGACAGCGTACGATCCCGGCGTGAGTTGCGGCGGCGATCGGAGCAGATCGCCGAGCTGGTCCGCGCGCAGGTGTCCCGGGAAGCCGAACAGCGCCTGTTGGGGGAGCGCCTGGGGATCGCCCGGGAACTGCATGATTCGGTCGGGCACGCCCTGACCGTGGTCAATCTGAACACCCAACTGCTGGAGGAGGCGCTGCAGGACAGCTCCGATCCCGCGGTGCAGCGGTCGCTGGCAGCGATCGCACGGACCACGGCGGCGACCTTCGCGGACCTGCGCCGCACCGTCGCCAGCCTGCGTCGCGAGGATCCCGGCGGTACACCGCTCGGGTTGGCAGACCTGGCGAGCGCCACCCAGCCGGCCGAGCAGAACGGACTTGCCGTGCACACCAGCGTGACGGTGCGTTCGGCCCTGTCGGCGACCCTCGAGAACGCCATCTTCCGGATCGTCCAAGAGGCGATCAACAATGTCGTCCGCCACGCCGATGCCTCCCGCGTCGAGGTGGTGGTGGCCGAGACCGACCAGGAGGTCAGCGTGCGGATCAGCGACGACGGCAGGGGGAATCCCGAGCAGATCAAACCCGGCGCCGGAATCGCCGGGATGGCCGAACGGACGCAGTTACTGGGGGGCCGCTTCACCGCGGCCGGCGGGGATCACGGCTTCACCGTCTGCGCTGCGTTTCCCCGGGAGGTGGCGAGGTGACCACAGTCATTCTGGTCGATGATCAGGACCTGGTCCGGGAGGGCCTGCGGGCCCTGCTCACCCGCGACGAAGCGATCCGGGTGGTCGCCGAGGCCGCTGACGGGCGCCGCGGCGTGGACGCGGTCCGACGCTACCGGCCGGATGTGGTCCTGATGGATCTGCGCATGCCGGTGCTGGACGGGATCGCCGCCACCGCGGAGATCACGGCGGATCCCGCCCTGGTCGGCACAGCAGTGGTCGTCCTGACCACCTTCGACGAGGACGGCGACATCGTGTCGGCGTTGCAGGCCGGGGCGGTCGGCTACCTGTTGAAGAGTTCGACCCGCGACGATCTGCGCCAAGCGGTTGTCCGTGCCGGAGCCGGGGAACGGCTGCTGTCGCCCAGCGTCCTGGCGCAACTGATGGATCTGGTTGCCGGCGGGTCCGCGGCGCCGGTTCCCGACCCCCGGCTGGCTCTGTTGAGCGAGCGCGAGCTCGAGGTGCTCACCCGGGTCGGTCAGGGGGACACCAACGCCGAGATAGCTGCCACGCTCTTCCTGAGCCCGGCCACGGCGCGAACCTATGTCAGCCGCATCCTGGCCAAACTCGGCGCCCGGGATCGGCCGGAACTGCTGGTGATCGCCCATCGCTCCGGGCTGGTACCGCCTTAATGTCGTCCGATGTTCGCTCCGAGGTCGCCCCGGGGCGTTCGCCCTGTCGCCTTCGGGGTGACAGGGCCCGGAGTCGGATTTTTCTACCGTGGTGGCATGACTTCAACCACTGAATCCTCCGCCACGCCCACGCAGAAGCGGCCCGGGCTCGGGCTGCCGTTCCTGGCCCTGATCGGACTTGCGGCGCTCGGCCTGCCCCGGGTGATCCTGCATGACCTCCACCTCATTCCCGAGTTCGGGCCGATCACCTGGGTGCTGGCCCTCGCGCCGGTCGCGATTTGGATCGTGGTCGCCGTGGCGGCCAAGGTCCCGAACGCCTTCGTCACCGTGCTGGTCATCGGCGTGATCTTTGCCGTGCTGCTCGTGGCGACCCACCAGATCCTGTGGACCCAGGCCTTCGCCGCGCAAGGCCTACCCACCGTCGGCACCGGCGCCGCGGCTACCGTGATTCCGCGCTTGGCGGCGATCCCGAGCGGCTTGATCACCGGCACCCTGATCGGGGTGATTGGCGGACTGGTCGCCTGGGGCACCCAGGCACTGACCCGGCGGATCGCCGCGAAACGCTGACCGCAACCAAGTGATCATATTGCAATCTATTTATATGTGTGATGGAATGAACCCATGGACACCGAACCGGGGCTGGCCGAGGCAGCCGATCTGTTCAAGGTCCTCGGCAATGTGTCGAGGCTGGGGCTGCTGCGCCTGATCGAGCAGCAGCCGCGTACGGTCGGCGCGCTCACCGAGGCCTCCGGGCTGTCCCAGCCACTGGTCTCGCAGCACCTGCGGACACTGCGGCAGTCGGGCCTGGTCACTTCGAGCCGGAACGGCAAGGAGATCAGGTACGCACTGACCGACGTGCACGTCAGCCACGTGATCGCCGATGCGATCACGCACGTCCAGGAGACTCTCGCGGATTCCGCGGAGAAGGAATCGACCACCATCAACAAGGAGACAGCATGAGCGAGCACAGCCAGGCCGAGCACACCACCACCGAGCACGAGCACGGCGCCGACTGCGGCCACCAGGCCATCCAGCACGGCGACCACGTCGACTACCTGCACGACGGGCACCGCCACGCCGCCCACGGGGATCACTACGACGAGCACGACGAGCAGGCCGAGCACACCACCGCCGAGCACGAGCACGGCGCTGACTGCGGCCACGAGGCCGTCCAGCACGGTGACCACGTTGACTACGTCCACGACGGGCACCGCCACGCGGTGCACGGTGATCACTACGACGAGCACTGAGTTGCTCGACTGAGTGCAGTCTGTCCGAGGATGGCGGCGGGGTGCGGGATTCGGTTCCCACACCCCGCGCGCATGTTCGGCGGTCGGCGTCAGCGTCGTAGCACGAGCCAGAACGTCGTCGAACCCAGGCGTTCCAGCACCAGCCCCACCTGCTCCGCCTCCTGGGCGACCACGGTGGGAGAGGGGTGGCGAAACTCGAATTCGACCACATCCTCGACCAGGACGCGTTCCCCGTCGAGGGTCAGGTAGGTCATCCGCCAGCGCATGAGCTCGGTGCCGACCGGTCGCCCCTCGGCAATCCCGCGATAGCTCAGGTCACCGACCCGGACATCGGCGAAGACGGCCGGGGGCACCACTGCCGGACGCGGTGGGGACTGCAGATCGATCAGGGCCGCGCCGCCCGGCGGTAGTCGATCGCCGAGCTCGGCCAGCAGGGCCGCCCGTTCCCCGGCATCGAAATGGCCGATCACACCCAGCGCGATCGCCCCGCCCAGGTGCTCCGGCAGCGGCGCGGCGAAGAAGTCCTCCGGACGGACGGTGACCCGGTCGCGCCACTGCGGATGAGCGGCGATCCGGGCCAGCGCCAGGGCGCGCATGGCCCGGCTGGGTTCCAGGGCCTGGACCCGGGCCTCGGGCAGCCGCTCCAGCACCACCGCGGTGTTCAACCCCGACCCCGCGCCGATATCCAGGATCGGCCCCTGTTTCGGCCGCAGCCGGGGGAGCAGCAGTTCCAGGGCGGCCAGTTGGCCGGGGCGAGCGGAGCCGTTGAGCAGGTCATAGGCGCCCGCGGTCACCGCGTACGGGTCGATCGTCGTCACGGGCTCAACCTAGCCCATTGCAAATGACTCCCACTAGCTATAAGCCCCGATGGCGTCGCGCGCGACGCCGCGGATCTCGAGGATCTTGGTGATCGGGGTCCCGGCCAGGGCGGGACTGCTGGCGGGATCGGCCCAGACCCGGGCCCGCAGTATCTCCAGCAGGTGAGCCGCCTGCTCCGCGGTCTCGAAGTCGAGGTCGACCACGACATAGCGCAGGTCCTCGGTGGGTTGCCGGACGGTATCCCGCAGTACGCCGGCACGGGTTCGCAGGTCGGCGAATCGGTTGAAGGCGGTACGCCAGGTGTCGTAGTCGGTGATCGGGTGCTCGATGTGAAGAGTGAACATGTCTCCACGATCGCCGCGCGCCGGCGGTGGCACCATCCCAGATCCCTGGGTAGCTCGATCCGGGGCAGCACCGGGCCGCAGTAGGCTGCCGGTATGGCCGCACGGGTGTCGCCGGACCGGGTCGCCGCGATGATCCGGGCGCGCTGCCGGGCCGGGTTGGACGGGCGCGAGTTGCGGATCGCGGTGATCGAGGATCTGCGCCGCGTGCTGGCCTTCGACCAGTACGTCTGGGTGCTGACCGATCCGCTCACCTGGGTCGGGGTGGATCCGCTGGCGGACGTTCCCGGGGTGCGCGACCTGGCCCGCACGATCCGGCTCAAGTACGCGACCGCGGTGAATCGCTGGACCACCCTGAGCGATGTTGCGGGGCTGGGGGAGCGGGCTGCGGAGAGTCCGTTGTGGCGCGAGGTGCAGCGTCCGCTCGGGGTGGTCGACGTGGCCTCGGTGGTGTTTCGGGACGCGTACGGCTGCTGGGGGTTTCTCGATCTGTGGCTGCCCGAACCCCTTGACCCCGCGTACCTGCGGCTGCTGCACTCGGTGGAGCCCGAGCTGACCGGGGCCCTGCGCGCGGCTCGGGCGGCGACGTTGCGGATCCTGCCTGCGGGTCCGCTCATCCCGACCGGGCCGGCCACCCTCGTGCTGGCCGACACCCTGGCGGTGCAGGGCAGTACGGCCGGGATGGCCGACCGGCTGCAACGGCTCCTGCCCGGCGCGCCCGGGATGTCCCCGGTGCCCGCGGCCGCCCTGAACGCCGCGGCGCAGTTGCTGGCGGTGGAGGACGGGGTCGACGCACATCCGGCCGAGGCACGCACCCATCTGGGCGAGGGTCGGTGGGTCGTGGTTCGCGCGGCGCGACTGGATCCGCCCGACCCGAGCGCCCCGGCCGGCCGGATCAGTGTGGCGATCGAGCCGGTCACCCCGGCCGAACGCCTCGACCTGTGCGTCCGCGCGTTCGGTTGTACGCCCCGGGAGGCCGCCATCGTCCGGCTGGTCGCCCGTGGCCTGGACACCGCGAGCATTGCCGGCGAACTGCACCTGGCGGCGTACACCGTCCAGGATCACCTCAAGGCAATCTTCACCAAGGCCCAGGTCGCGTCGCGGCGCGACCTGGTCCCCCTGCTGGCGGGCTGACCCCGGGCGAGCCGAATCCCCTCACCCCTGATCGGGGCCCTGGTCCACCCACTGGACCAGTTGCCAGATCAGGCCGTTGGGATCGGTGAACTGGCAGAACCGTTCACCCCAGGGCTCGGTCTCCGGCGCGGTCACCACCTGTGCCCCGGCGGCGCGGATCCGTTCGAACTCGGCGTCGAGGTCGGCGAGTTCGAAGACCAGGAGCAGACCCTGTCCGGCCGGGCCGGCCTTGTCGGCGGGTTTGAAGGTCGACAGGCCGGTGGCGAGGAAGATCAGATTCGTCCCGGTGTCGGGGTGGGTCAGCGAGACAAATCCGTCGGCGGCCATCTGCTCGGTGAAACCGAGGTGGGTGGTGGCGAAGCCCGCGGAGGCGGCCACGTCGGGAACATTCAGCGACACGGCGGTTCGGGTGATCTGCATGGGGTGCCCCTTCCGATAAACTACGTACACTGTACATTGTTATCGTCCTGAGGAGAAGGTCCATGCCCAAACCGTTGGTGGATCTGCTGTGGCGCGAGCACCCCGCGGCGCCGAAGGGCGGCAGCCGCGGGCCGCGCACCAGGCAGCCGCTGTCGGCCGTGGTCGCCGGGGCGATCGAGCTCGCCGACGAGTTCGGCCTGGATGCGATGACGATCCGCGCCCTGGCCCAACGCCTGGGCATGTCACCCATGTCGCTCTACACCCACGCCAACAGCCGGGACGATCTGTTGGTGCTGATGGCCGATGCCGCGTACGCCGCGATGGCCCCGGCGGCGTACCGGGTGGCCGACTGGCGGGATCGGGTGACGCAGGTGGCGCAGGCGTACCGGACGCTCCTGCTCAACCATCCCTGGCTGCTGCAGATCCGCGATCCGCGGACCGCCCTCGGTCCCGGGACGATCGCCCGGTACGACCATGAGCTGCGGGCCTTCGACGGCACGCAACTCAACGACGTGCAACGCGACGCAGCGCTGACCTTCGTGCTGGATTTCGTCGAGGCCGGCGCGGCGGCCCAGCTGGTGCCCACCACGGATTTCGGTGCGGTGTGGACGGAGTCGGCCGCGGCCCTGGGCCGGTACGTGGGGGAGGACTACCCGCTGGCCCGCCGGGTCGGCCAGGCTGCGGGGGCCGCCCTGGGCGCGCCGTACAGCGCCGCGGACGCGTGGCGGTTCGGGTTCGAGCGGGTCCTGTCCGGCCTGGCCGCGCTCATCGACCGGCCCGGCGGTGACGACAGCCCCCGCCACTGAGCGAGCACGACTCAGGCGAGTCCGGACTGAAAGGCGAAAACCACCAACTGGGCGCGGTCGCGGGCCCCGAGTTTGATCATCGCCCGACTCACATGCGTCCGGGCGGTCGCCGGGCTGAGCACCAGCCGCTCGGCGATCTCCTGGTTGCTGAGCCCCTCGGCGACCAGCGCGACGATCTCGGCCTCGCGGGCGGTCAGGTCATGGATACGGGGATGCGGCGCGAGCGGACGCCGCTGCTCGGCGACGAACTCGGCGATCAGGGTACGGGTCACACTCGGCGCCAACAGCGCGCCGCCGTCGACGACCGTCCGGATCGCCTCGAGCAACCGGACCGGCGCGGTGTCCTTGAGCAGAAAACCCGACGCGCCCACCCGCAGCGCCTCGAACACGTAGTCGTCGCGCTCGAAGGTGGTCAGCACGATCACCCGGGTCTCGCCGAGCGCGGGATGGGCGATGATCCGCCGGGTCGCCTCCAGACCGTCGATCCCGGGCATCCGGATGTCCATCAGGATGGCGTCGGGGCGGACCCGGACCGCCTCCCGGACCGCGGCGAGCCCGTCGGCGGCCTCCCCGACGAAGGTGAAGTCGTCCTCGTTCTCCAGCAGCGTGCGCAGGCCGATCCGGACCAGATCCTGATCGTCGGCCACCATCACCCTGATCATCGTCGGCTCCGCACTGCCGGTCCCTCCTCGGCTGCCATCCTGCTCCCATTGCACCAGACCGGGCCGAGGGCCGCGTACGCCCCGCAACGTAACCGGGAATACGACCTCGGCACGGCGACTGCGACCGCCGCGGCGACCACGCTGGTGGGCATGAACACTCGCACCTCGACGCCGCTGATCGGCGCACTGATCTTTCTGTTGCTGTACCTGGCCGTCTCCCCGGTCGCCGGCGCTTTCAGCATCGGCGACCTGCCGTTGCCCGGCTCCCCGCCGGCGACGGTCCACGACTATCTGGCCGTCAACACCGTCCCGTCGCTGCTGACCGGACTGCTGCAGGCTCTGTCCGGAATCGGGCTGGCCGTGGTGGTCGGCTCCCTGCCCCGGGCCGTCGATACCGACGCCGCCCCGCTGCGGACCGGCGTCCTCGGCCGGCTCGCCGGGTGGATCGCGGTCGCGGCCATCCTCCTCAGCGCCGCGCTCTCGGTCGTCCTCGGGCTGATCTCGCCCACCGCCACCACCGACACCGTCGCCCTCATCCGCAACTTCTCCTTCTACTCCGGTGGGGTCACCCATGTGGTGGCCCTGGGCGTGTTCGTCCTGGCGATCCTCGCCTTCCACCGCAGCGGCAAGGCACTCCGCGTGCTGGCCGCGATCGCCGGCGGCCTCGCCGTGGCATCGGTGCTGTCCACGGTGATCTTCTACGCCTCGCTGTTCCTGCCGGTCGGCCGATTGGCGTGCATGGTGGTCCTGGTGGTCGCCGGCATCATCGTCGCGCGCGGCCGCAGCATCCCGGCGGTCGCCGAGGGTGACCGCCCGCGTACCCGCGCCGGACACTGACATCCCACCGCTGGAGAAGGGAAAGTCCCATGTTCGAAGGAACCGTCACCTCCGCCGATGGCACCCGCCTGGCCTACACCGCCTGGGGTGCCGGCGCGCCGATCGTCATCATCGACGGAGCCACCGCCCACCGGGCCACCACCGCCGAGAACCCGGCGACCGCAGCACTGCTGGCCGATGAGTTTCTGGTGATCAACTACGACCGCCGGGGCCGCGGCGACAGCGACGACCACCTGCCGTACGCCGTCGAGCGGGAATTCGAGGATCTCGCCGCGATCATCGAGCAGGCCGGACACGCCCGTCCGACGACGGTGTTCGGCTGGTCCTCCGGCGGCAATCTCGCGCTGAACGCGGCCCAGGCCGGGGTCCCGATCGCCCGGATCGCGGCGTTCGAACCCAACGCGGCCGTCGACGACACGCGGCCGCCGCTGCCCGGCGACTACGTCGAGCGCCTGGACGCCGCCGTCGCGGCGGGCCGGCCCGGGGACGCGGTCGCGCTGTTCCTCACCGAGGCGGTGCTGCTGCCGCCGGAGCTGGTCGCGGGCATGCGCGAGGAGGACTGGTGGCCGGGTCTGGAGGCGATCGCGCCCACCATCGCCTACGACGGCCGTCAGGTCGGCGACGCGCTGTCCGGGCGACCCCTGCGGCCCGATTTGTGGAACCGGATCGACATCCCCGTCCTGGTGCTGCACGGCATCGACACCTGGCCCGCCCTGGCGGCCGGTGCCCGCGCCATCGCCGCGCACCTGCCCACCGCCACCCTGCGCCCGGTGCCGGGTCAGGAGCACAGCACCACCCCCGACGTCCTGGCCGCGGCCCTGCGAGACTTCATCAAGGAGAACTGACATGACCAACGCTGATCCGGCACCCACTCCCGAGAATCCGGGACGGGTCGTACTCACCGAGTTCATCTCGATCGACGGCGTCGTGGAGGCGCCCGGCGGTGAGGACTTCAAATATCCCGACTGGAGCTTCGCCTTCGACCGGGGCCCCGACGGAGAGCGGTTCAAGCAGGACGAGGCGCTGAACTCCGCCGCCCTGTTGCTGGGCCGCAAGACCTACCAGGGCTTCGCCGAGGCCTGGCCGCACGAGCAGGGTCCGCTCGCCGAGAAGTACAACACCATGCCCAAGTACGTGGTCTCCGGTACGCTCACCGCCCCCGAATGGGCCAACACCACGGTGCTTTCGGGCGACCTGGTCGCGGAGGTGACCCGGCTCAAGAGCGAGATCTCCGGCGAGATCTCGGTCGCCGGCAGCATTCAATTGGCCCACGGCCTGCTCGCCGCGGATCTGGTCGATGAGATCCACCTGATGGTCAGCCCGATCATCCTCGGTCATGGCCGCACGCTGTGGGGACCGACCCCGGACAAGTCGGCCTGGCGGCTGACCGAGGCGACCGTGTTCGGCGACAGCACGCTGCTCACCACCTACCGGCGGCGCTGAGGTTACGCCGGGAGGGACACCGCTACTCGAAACTGCTGCTGCGACGGGTCGATCGTGATCGACCCGTCGACGTCGTGCACCCGCCGCCGCATCCCGGCGATGCCGAAACCCTCCTGCAGGTCGCGGTTCGAAGCGGCGGCATTGACCACTTCGATGGTCAACTCCTCGGTGCCGTACCCGACCCGGACCGCGGCGGACCGGTCGCTGGCATGCTTGGCGACGTTGGTGAGTGCTTCCTGGATCACCCGGTACGCCGCGAGGTCGACCGCCGGGGCGAGCGTACGCCGCTGCCCGCTGATGCTCAGGTCGACCTCGATGCCGGACTCCCGCATCCGGGCACACAGGTCGCCGAGCCGGCGCATCCCCGGGACCGGCGCGAGCGCATCGCTGCGGGTGATGCCGTCGGGCGCGATCGTGGCCAGGGTCGTCCGCAGCTCGGCCAGGGCCTCGGCGCTGGTCCGGCTGATCGCCGCCAGAGCGATGTCGGCCTGCTCCGGCTTGCGCGTGCGGACATGGCGGGCGATATCGGCCTGCATCTGGATCGCGGCGAGGCCGTGTCCGACGATGTCGTGGACCTCGGAGGCCAGCCGTACCCGCTCGTCGTTCAGCACCCGCCGCTCGGCGTCGGCGCGCTGACGCTGCGCGGCCTCCACGGTGAGCCGGCGGGTGACCCCGATGCTGAACGGCACCACCAGCCAGGCCGCCCCGGGGATCAGCGCCAGCACGCCGTCCACGGGTCCCTTGGCCAGCAGATGGGACAGCAGCAGGGGCAGCGCGATCGTCCCGGTGAGCAGGGCCGGGCGCAGGCGTACCTGCCGGGCCAGGGTGTAGGTGGCGACCGCCAGACACACCAGCATGGGGCCGTACGGGTAGCCCAGCCACAGATACAGCGAGGTCAGCAGCACCGTCGCCGCGAAGGATCCGATCGGTCGGGCCCGCACCCCGGCGGCGAGTGCGGTCAGCGTCACCAGGGCGTACGCCCACCCGTCGACCGGTCGGGTCTGATCACCCCACAGCGGCAGGAAGGGCAGGGTGCCCACGCCGAGGACCAGCAGCACCGCTGTCCGGACCGCGTCCCCGATCAGTTCCCGCCGACTGCGCGTCACCACTCCATGCTGACACCTCGGTCGGGGCGTTCCAATGGCCGCGGGGCCGGGGGTCCACAGCTACGTCACGGGGCGTAGTCGCAGCGCCGTCCGACGTCGGACGCGGGCCCGGCCGGGGCGTGGGAGCGTCGAAGGGTGGGCAGAGCGCCCACCGGGTACGCCGCCCGGAACCGCGCCGGCGTACATCCGACCGAGGAGGATTCCGATGCCTGTGATCGAGCTGCCCACGGCCACCCTGGAGTACACCGACAGCGGCGGCGACGGGCCGGTGCTGGTGCTGCTGCACGGACCGATGCTGGACGCCAGCATCTGGGACGACGTGATCGACCTGCTGCCCGAGCTGCGTTGCATCGCCCCGACGCTGCCGATGGGGGCGCACCGCTATCCGGTTCCCGACGACCTCACCAATGAGTCGCTCACCCGGTTGGTCGGGGCGCTGCTGGCGGCCCTCGACCTGCCCGAGGTGACCCTGGTGCTCAATGACTGGGGTGGGGCCCAGATCTTCGTCGAGCTGGGTCTGGCCGACCGCATCACCCGCCTGGCCCTGGTGGCCTGTGAGGCGTTCGACAACGTGCCGGCCGGTGCTCCGGGACGAGCGCTGGCGCGGCTGGCCCGCCTTCCCGGCGGGCTGGCCCTCCAGGCCCAACTGACCAAGCTGCGCCCGGTGCGCCGGCGGCTGGCCGGCGAGATGGCGGCGCATCCAATCGCCGACGGCCGGCTGCAGCGCTGGTTCGAACCGTCGCGCGATCCGCGGATCCGCGAGGATCTGCGGCGGTTCAGCGCCCGCTTCCCGATCCCGGCGACCCGGGACTGGTCCAGCGGCGTGGGGGAGTTCACCGGCCCGGTGCTCATCGCCTGGGCCGAACAGGACCGGATGATGCCCGCCGAGCACGGCGTCCGGCTGGCCGAGTTGCTGCCGCAGGCGGTCCTGGTCCACATCCCCGACGCGGCCACGCTGGTCCCGCTGGACCAGCCGCACGTATTGGCGCGGCACCTGCGGGACCTGGTACAGCGCCCCGGCTGAGCCACCGGCGGTGCGGGACCGATCAGTCGGCAGGTGCGGGGGATTGCGCATGCTTGGGTCGATAGGTACGCCCGAAACTGCGTTCGGCCCCCGGGTAGATGTCGACCAGCTCCCACTCGTACCGCCGGCCGCCGGGCACATCGAAGATGCGCACCCCGTCGCCGAGAAACACCGGGGCGACGAACACCTGCAACTCATCGATCAGGTCGAGTTCGAGGGCCTGCCGGGCGAGATCGGCACTGATGATCTGCAGGTCCTTCTCCCCGGCGGCCTGTTTGCCGATCCGGATTGCCTCGGCGATGTCGCAGGTCAGCGGAACGAGCCCGGGTCCGGGGCTGCCCGGCGTGATGACGCGGGGATCGTTCGCGAGTTCCTCGGGGCGGTGGGTGAGGACGAACTCGATCCCGGTCCAGGCCCCGCCGTAGGCCTCGGAGGTGAGATCGTCGCGTACGCCCCGCTGGGCCAGCGCCGCGTCGTAGCCCCGGCGTCCGGACAGAATGGCCCCGACCGCCTCGGCCAGGCGTACGGTGATGTCGCTGTCGATGTCCTCGGCGGTGGACAGCCAACTCATGTCGTGGTCGGGACCGGCGATGAAACCGTCGATCGAACAGGTGAATCCCCAGGCGACCTTGCCCATGATTCCTTCCTTCCGGCCGCCGCCCGATGTGGGGCGGCGGCTCTTGCCTCGATGGGGATGGGTGATGTTCCGGCGGGCCTTGTGCTCACAGCGGCCCGAGCACCGTGGCGGGATCGGCGGACAGGGCCAGCGCGTCGAGCACGGTGAGGAGTTGCCGCTCCTCGTAGGCGAAATGACTTTCCATGATCGCCGCGATCCCCTCGAGATGCCGGTCGATCTCCCGGCCGGAGGCCCGGCCGAGGGCCTCCTGGACGGCGGTCACCAGGTAGGCGATCATCGAATGGTCCTGCATCAGGTACCGCAGGGTCTCCTGCAACCCGGGGTGGGCCTCGGCGATCGCCGGGAACAGCAGCCGGTCCTCGCCGAGGTGGTGATCGGTCAGCGCCCTGCAGAAGCCGCGGCAGTACAGCAGCAACTCCCGTGCAGCGGGTTCGGCGGATTCTCCTGCCGCGACCGCGTCCCGGGTCACCTGCAGCGCTTCGCGCAGGCGTTCGTGGACGGTGCGCAGTTCTTGACTCCAGGCCACCAGCCTGGTCGGGTCGCCCTCAGTCACGGGAGGGCGAAGGGACAGACGCCATGGCGTCACGCTCCTTCGGGTTCGGCGCCTCCATGCCTGACACTGGCTGCCACCGGCACGCGACGCTCCCACCACGGTACGTGGCGATCTGCGCGGTGCAAACCCGGTGCCTCGGGTCACGCCGGGCCGCCCAGCGGCGGGCGCGTCAGCACGGTCGGCCGATACTCGACGATCTGGATGCGGCCGTCGAGGGTTCGGTGATCGATCATCTCGAGGGCCACGTCGGGGTAGCCGTCATAGATCCGTTCGTCACCGGTGGCCCCGGTGATCACCGGGAAGATGCCGACCCGGAATCGGTCCACGAGTCCGGCCCGGAGCAGGGATCGGCACAGGCTGAGGCTGCCGAGCGTACAGAGCAGCCGGGAGCCGTTCTGCTTCATCGCCCGGACCGTCTCGACGGCGTCCTCGCGGATCAGGGTGGAGTTGGCCCAGGTCAGGGGTGCTTCGAGTGACGCGGAGAAGACCACCTTGGGCGCCTGGGTGAGTCCGTCGACCGATGCTTCTTCGTCGGCGGTGAACGCGTCCTGGTCACCGGGAATCTCGCCGGCGGCAAAGCCGGACATCAGCCGATAGGTGTTGGCGCCCATCAGATAGGTGACTTCGGGCTGCTCCCCGAGCCAGCCGAGGTACTCCGGGCCCTCCAGACCCCAGAACCCCGGCCAGCCGTCTCCGGAGGCGTAGCCGTCGAGGGTGGTGATGAAGTCGACGAGAAGTTCTGACATGGCAGTCACACCTCTCCGGTCTTGTTCGGGTCGTACGTGCTTGCGGCCATGGTGTCCTCTTCACTGCGTTGTGATGCAACCTGCCGGACGGTTCCACCGCGAATGTTCACGGTGTTAACATCTACGGTAAGTTGATCGGACGGACAGAGTCAATGGCTCGAGCGAGGAGGTCTGATGTCCCCGGGCAACTACCACCACGGCGATCTGCGGGCAGCCCTGATCACCACCGGGCTGGAACTCACCCGCCAGGGCGGGCCGTCGGCACTGAGCCTGCGCGAGGCCGCGCGGCGGATCGGCGTTTCGCCGAACGCGGCCTATCGACATTTCGCCAATCACGGTGCACTGCTGGCCGCGGTTGCCGCCGAGATCCAAGACCGGATGGCCACGGCCATGCGCGCGAAAATGTCGGCCGCCACGGGGGGCCCGGCCGTCCGTGCGGTCGCCGAACTTCGGGGCGTCGGCCTGGGCTACGTGGGGTTCGCTCTCACCGAGCCCGGCTGGTTCCAATTGGCGTTCTTCACCCCCGACGGGGTGGACCGGCCCGACGGGCGGATTCCGCCGCCACTGACCCTGCTGCATCACGCCCTGGATTCCCTCGTTGCGGCGGGAGTACTGGCCCCGGCCCGCCGGGCGGGGGCGGTGTGGTCCTGCTGGTCGACGGTCCATGGGTTCGCCGAGTTGGCAGTGCACGGCCCGCTGCGCGCCGAGTCCGCGGAAGTGCTCGAGCAGCTGGGCGAGCGCGTCGTCGACGACATCACCGCCGGCGTGCTGGCGCAGGCGGGGACCGGACGTCAGAACCCGGTCGAACCGAGTAGTCACCAGACATGATCGTCGTTTTCGGTGCAGCAGATTTCGATGCGCGGGTCTCGTGAAATCTGTTTCTCCCAGTCAGCGCGATTCGGGGTGCAGCGGTCGAGATTCTGCTGCACCGAGAACGACGGTGAGGCCATCCACTACATACCCCCAGGGGTATAATTCCAGCCATGACCACACGGCAGATCACCCTGAACACCCTCGAACCGACAATCAGTGCGGGCGGGATCGTCCTGCTGGACTTCTGGGCGGCGTGGTGCGGACCGTGCCGCAGGTTCGCACCAGTCTTCGAGAAGGCGGCGGAGAAGCACCCGGACATCGTGTTCGGCAAGGTCGATACCGAGGCCGAGCAGGAACTTGCCGCCGGATTCGGCATCACGTCGATCCCGACCCTGATGGCGTTCCGGGACGGCATCCTGGTTTTTGCGCAGCCGGGTGCCCTCAACGCAGCCACACTGGACCAGGTGATCGACGCCGTCCGCGGCCTGGACATGGACGAGGTCCGGGCCCAGGTGGCTGCCCAGAGTGCCCCGGAGACGTCGCGATGACCTGCGCGTCCAGCCGGACCCAACGCGTCGTGCGGGGGATCGTCGCGCTCTTCATGGTGGCCTACGCGGTGAGCACCCTGCCGACCGCTCCGGTCCTCGGCATCGCGGCCGCAGTCATTGCGATCGGCATTGCCGTCAGTGCGGTCACCGGCGCCTGCCTGACGAACCCGCTACAGCTCCGCGGGAAGCAGGAACCGACCTCGTTCGGCTTCGACGACGCCCGCAAGGTCGTCGACCTGTCCACCCCCAGCTCCGCCCCCACGACCGCGAATGTCGAGCAGCGCGGCTGTTGGGTGCGGCGGGATTCGGCCGACGTGCGGTGAAACACCCGGAGCACCCCGACCCGGTGCAGTGGGCCGGGCCGCTCCGTCCGGCGTGACCCCGAGGGGCTCACGTGGCCCCGCGCTGCGGTCGGGGCCGGCCGAACAACAACAGCAGTGACGCGGCGGCGATCACCAGGAGCGCGCTGAGGCCCGCCGCCACCTGGAATCCGTCGGTGAACGCCTCCCGGGCCCGGCCGAGCAGGTCGTCAGCCAGCGGCGCCGGCACCGGCGCGGCGGCCCGGCCGGCCGCACTCAGGTTCTCCTCGAACAACGCGACCACGGCCGGCGACGTATCGCCGGGGACGGTTCCCGCGACTCGGAAGCGGTAGGTGGCGGTGATAACGCCGCCCAGCAGGGCGATGCCGAGGGCGCCGCCCAGCTGCGAGATCGTGCTGGCTACCGCCGCTGCTCGGCCGGAGCGGTGCGGCGGTGCGGCCCCGATCATCAAGTCATTCGACAGTGCCATCAGTGGGCCGAGGCCGGCCGACACGATGAGAGCCCCGCCGATCAGGATCGGCAGACTGCCCGTTCCACCGACCCGGGTCAGAATCAGGTACCCCGCCCCGGTGACGAGCAGGCCGATAGCAATGATCAGCATGGGCCGCACGTGTCGCGCAAGGTGCGGCGCCACGCTCGAACCGAGGATCACACCGAGCGCCGAGGGGGCGGTCCACAGCCCGGCGGTCAACGGCGACAGGCCCAGCACGAGTTGCAGGTACTGCGCGATCGCATAATTGGACCCCCACAGCACGAAGATGCCGAGCCCGAGACTGGCGCCGGCCAGGGCGAACGTGCGGTTTCCGAACAGGGAGAGATCCACCAGCGGCGCGGCCAGCCGCCGCTGCCGTGCGACGAACGCGCCCGCCAGCAGCACGCCGGCCAATACCGCCACCGCGGCCCACCAGGACCACCCGAGAGTGAGCATCTGTTTGATGCCCTGGACCACTGCCAGGATGGCCGCGATCGACAGCAGGGCGCTCGGGACGTCCAGCCGGCCGCCCCGTGCACCACTGCGCCCGGGCACCACCAGCGGGACCGCAACCAGGGTCACCACAATCACCGGGACCGCCAGCAGGAAGACCGAACCCCACCGGAAGTGATCCAACAACCACCCGCCGACCAGCGGCCCCAGCGCCGTGCCCCCGGAAATCGTGGCGACAATGGCGGCGATCGCGGTGGCCCGCTGCTTCGGGTCGACGAACAGACCGGCGATCAGCGACAGGATGGAGGGCATCAGAGTCGCCCCGGCCACCCCCATCAGTGCCCGGGCGGCGATCAGCACTTCAATGCTGCCCGCGTACGCCGCCAGCAACGACGCACATCCGTAGCCGGCAGCGCCGACCAGCAGAACTCGTCGGGGCCCGACCCGATCACCCCAGGCACCCATCAGGATGAGACATCCCGCCAGCACAAAGGCGTAGATGTCGACGGTCCACAGCAGCTGACCACTGGTGGCGGGCAGGTCGCGAGCAATCGAGGGCAGTGCCAAGTTGGTGATCGTCAGTTCCAGGGAAGCCAGCAGGGCGGGCAGGGCCAGGACGGTGAGGGCGAACCACTTGCGGCCCCCGACATGGCGAGCTGCGGTCTCGGCGACGGCGTGGGCAGTCGAGTCGGTCATGCTCTCGAGCTTCCAACTTCACCTTAACTTGAAGTCAAGACAGCTCTGCCGAGCAGGTCAACCCTCTTGTTGAACAGCAATGTACGAGTTAATCTGAAAGGGAATCCTCGCCCCAGGAAAGGCGGGTGGTCCCCGTGGCTGCTCCCGCGCCGGCCGACGCCGCGGCCCTGCCGTGCCGACGGGCGACTCCGACCACGGGCAGAGCTGAAGATCCGTCCGGGTGGCGACGCCGTGACCCGGCCCCATCGGGTGTGCTGGAGGGCATGGAATCGATTTCCGGGACTGCGCCCGAGGCCGTGATCAGTGTCCGTGGGCTGACCAAGGCGTACGCCGGCCGGGTCGTCGTCGACCACGTCGATCTGGACGTGTTTCCCGGCGAGATCGTCGGCCTGATCGGAGCCAACGGCGCCGGAAAGACGACCGCGGTCGAATGCCTCCAGGGCCTGCGTCGCCCCGATGCCGGGAAGATCCGGGTGCTGGGCCTGGACCCCGCCCGGGACGGGCCGCTCCTGCGCGCCCAACTGGGCAGCCAGTTGCAGGATTCCGGGCTCCCCGATCGGATCCGGGTCGGCGAGGCGGTGGAGTTGTTCGCCGGACCCGGCGCCCAGGAACCCGGTCCGCTGCTGGAACGCTTCGGCATCGCCGCCCGGGCCCGCACCGCCTACGCGGCGCTCAGCGGCGGGGAACGGCAGCGGCTGTTCCTGGTGCTCGCCCTGCTGAACCGGCCCCGGCTGGTGATCCTGGACGAACTGACCCAGGGGCTGGATCCCGCCGCCCGACGCAGTGTTCGGGCGGCCGTGGCACAACTGCGCGACAGCGGCGTGACCGTCCTGCTGGTGACCCACGAGGTGGCCGAGGCCGAGGCCCTGTGCAACCGGGTGGTCGTGATGAAGGCCGGGCGGATCCTGGACCGGGGGACACCGGCCGAACTCATTGCCCGCCACGGCGGACATGCCATCATTCGCTTCGGCCTGCCCCGGCTGGACAACGCCACGACCGCGGCCGCGTTGCAGCAACTCAACCGACTCCCGGCGGTGCAATCGGTCACCCACGCCGAGCACACCGTTACCGTACGCGGCGGGCGGCCCGCGATCGCACATGTCGGGGCCTGGCTGACCGGTCGACCCGACCCGATCCCGGACGACCTCGACGTGGCACTGCCCGACCTCGAAGGGGCACTGCTCAGCCTGCTCACCGAGCCGGACCGGACGGCGGTGGCGGCATGACGACCACGACGCTGGATCGACCCCGGGCCGGGGCCGGAGTGACCCGCCGGCTGCTGGTGCAGGAACTGCGCCTGGTCGCCCGCGACCCGTTCACCCTGACCTTCACCCTGGCATTTCCGATCGTGGCAATGCTGGTGGTCGGGGGCGCCTTCGGCACCAGACCCGCCCATGGCTTCCCGCTGAATCCGTCGCACTGGTACATCGCCTCGTACTTCACCGTGATGATCGGGGCCACCGGTCTGGTGCTGCTGCCGGTGCACATCGCGTCCTATCGGGAGCGCGGCGTACTGCGGCGATTCGCTGCGGCCGGGTTCCCGCGCTGGTCCTTCGCCCTGGCCGAGCAGGCCCTGGGGCTGATCGCCGTCGCGGTGGCCGGGGTGGCGTTGCTCCTGGTGGCCGCGCCGGTGTACGGCGTACCCGCGGTGCAGGATCCGGTACGCGTGGGTGTCGGCATGCTGGTCGGGGCCATCGCGTTCGTCAGCATCGGCGTACTGCTGGGGACGGTGCTGCCGTCCGCCCGGGCGGCGCAGGCGATCGGGCTGCTGCTGTACTTCCCGTCGCTGCTGCTGGGGGTCGGTGGGCCGCCGACGTTCGTGATGCCGCCGGTGATGCGAGCCATCGCCGAGCACCTGCCGCTGGCCCTGGTCAACCGCTCGATCCGCGATCCCTGGCTGGGACTGGGCGACGGCACCGGGCCGCTGCTGATCGTGACCGCGATCGCCGTGCTGGCGACGATCCTGGCGATGCGTCGGAGCCGATTGTGACCCTCGCTCGGATTCGCGCCGCCGACTGGCTCCTGGTGCCGGCAGCCCTGGCCGTTCTCACCGGCGCAGGGGCGATCCTGGCCGGCCGGGGCCCGGCCCTCGCCCTGCTGCTGGCGGCGCTGGCCGGTGGGATCAGTATCGGCCCGGCGCGGCGGGGCAGTACCGGCCGACGCCTGGCGGCAGAGTTGATCGGCCCGGGGTTCGTCGTGGTCGGGGCCTGCTTCGCCGAATCCCGCACGGTGGGCTGGTTCGGGCTGTGCGTCCTGGTCGGCTGGGTCGCGCTGCGGGCCCGAGTGGTGGTGGCGCTGGTCGCGGCCGGGGCGGCGGTGGCGGTCTTCGTCGTCCAATTGGCCCTGGTGAGCCACGAGCCCGGCTGGGTGACCTGGATCGCCGGGGTCTGCTTCACCGCCGGAGCCTGTGTGTTCGCGCGGCGCGAGCGGGTGCTCCGGGAGCGATTGCAGGCCGCCGACGCGGAACTGGCCCAGCGGGCGCGCAGTGCCGAGCGCGGCCGGATCGCCCGGGAGATGCACGATCTGGTCGGCCACAGTCTCACCGTGACCCTGCTGCACCTGGGCAGCGCCCGGCTCGCGCTCGCCGACGACCCGGACGCCGCGGATCTGGACGCCATCCGGGACTGCGTGGCTGAGGCCGAGCAGGCGGCCCGGACCAGCCTGGAGGACGTGCGGGCCGCGGTCGGGCTGCTGCGGGCCAGCGGGGAGACGTACGCCGGGCCGGCCCCCACCGCGACCGATCTGCCCGACCTGGTGGAGTCCTATCGCCATGCCGGGGTCGCCGTCGAGCTGAGTCTCGCCGGTGATCCCGCCGGGCTCAGTGCGGGCCGGGGGCTCACCGCGTACCGGATCGTGCAGGAATCGCTCACCAATGCCGTACGCCACGGCGGAGGTCCGATCCGGGTGGAGGTGGAGGTCGGGACGCCGCAGGTCCGGATCGCGGTCCGGGACGCGGGCCCGCGGGGCTCGACCCGGGCCAGGCTCCGGCCCCTGCGCAGTTCGGTGGGCTCGGGCGCCGGCGGCGGTACCGGGCTCGCGGCGATGCGGGAACGGGCCCGGGCCGTCGGCGGCGAGCTCAGCGCCGGACCGGACGCCGCGGGCTGGCTGGTCGAGGCGGTGCTCCCGGTATGACGCTTCCCGACCCGGCGTACGAACCGAGCGAGGCGCCCGAGGCGTACGAACCGACCGAGGCAGGGCGGGCCCAGCCGGTCCGGGTGCTGGTGGTCGACGACCAGGAACTGATCCGTGCCGGCCTGCGTGGCATCCTGCGGGAGCGCTACGGCTTCCGGATCGTCGGCGAACTCGCCGACGGGGCCGGCGTCCTGGATACCGTCGCCGCGACCGAACCGGACGTGGTGGTGATGGACGCCCGGATGCCCGGGGTCGACGGTCTGGCCGCGACCAGGCGGCTGCGCGCCGCCGGGGTCGCGGTCCCGGTGCTGATGCTGACCACCTTCGACGACGAGGAGATCCTGGCCGGATCGCTGCGCGCGGGAGTGGCCGGCTTCCTGCTCAAGGGGGCGCCGGCGGAGGACCTGCAACGAGCGATCCGTACGCTGGCCACCGGCGGGGCCTGGTTGGATCCGGCGGTGACCGGTCGAGTGCTGCTCGGGTACCGGGAAGGGATCGCCCCGGTCCGCCCCGGGACCCAGGTCGACCTGCTGACCCCGCGGGAAAGGGACGTGCTGGCGCTGATCGGAGCCGGGCTGTCCAATGCCGAGATCGCGGCCCATTTTGTCCTCGCGGAAGGGACGATCAAAACCCACGTCGGTCACATCTTCACCAAGCTCGACCTGCGGGACCGGGCCGCGGCGGTGATCTTCGCCTTCGATCACGGCCTGGTACGCCCGGGCGTACCCCACGAACCGGCGCTGGATCAGCGCTGAGTGGTGGGATCGGCGAACGCCCATGCGGATCGGAGCTGACGCCCTCGCGGGTCCCGCACCGGGCCCTGAGATTGGGACTGCGGCTGGGCACAGACGCGACCGGATGGGGCGAGGCCGAAGCAGGCCCCCGGGCGGCTCGGGGGCGTGATGCTCAGGACCTCGGGAGGTAGCCGGCCTTCGTGATGGCGGCACGGACCTCGTCGGGATCCACCGGACCGGTCACGGTGACCGTGGAGACGCCGCCGGAGGTCAGGTCGACCTCCACCGCCG
>NZ_AUHH01000018.1 GCF_000423085.1 Granulicoccus phenolivorans DSM 17626 = NBRC 107789 = JCM 15570
GCCGCCGGGCGAGGGACGCGTCCCGAACAACACCGGTTCTCGGCCGTAGCGCGACGGTTCATGCGCTGGCAGCGCCGCCCAGTGGCTGCCCAGCGAAGGATCCGCCAAAACAGCGAAGATTCAGCCCGAGGAGCGAGGTCACCAATGCTCGCTCCCCACCACGAACCCTCGCCCCTCCCTGCCGGGACCTCCAGGATCCGAGGTGGTGGCCGCAAAGCGCGGAAAGCATGCCGGGCAGCACCGTACGGCGCCCCGAGATCGCGGCACCTACGATCGCTCCATGAGTACGCCGCCACCGGACACCCGAGCCACCAGTTTCGGCCGCGCGGGCCGCAGCTACGACCGGGCGCGGCCGGAGTACCCCGCCGACGCGGCCGCCTGGCTGCTGGCCGGGACCACCGAGGTGGCCGACGTCGGCGCCGGGACCGGCAAACTGACCCGGCTGATCGCCGACACCGGTCGCACGGTGACCGCGGTCGACCCCGACCCGGAGATGCTGCGGGTCCTCGCCGAGCGCTCCCCCGCGATCCCGACCCGCACCGGAACCGGTGAGGCGCTGCCGCTCCCGGACGCAAGCGTCGACGCTGTGACCTTCGGGCAGGCCTGGCACTGGGTGGATCCGGTCGCGGCGTCGGCCGAGGCGGCCCGGGTGCTGCGGCCGGGCGGGATACTGGGGCTGATCTGGAACATCCGGGACGAGTCGGTGCCCTGGATCGCGGCGCTGACCGAGATCATCACGCCGAGTGCCGCCGAACTGCTCATCGCCGAGCACGGCGTACGGGTGGCGGCGCCGCTGGGTCCGCTGGTCGAGCAGAGCTGGACCTGGATCCGTACGCTCACCCCCGACACCCTGCTCGAACTGGTCCGCTCACGCAGCGCCTATCTGGTCGCCGACCCGACCGCCCAGCAGCAAATGGTCCGGGGCGTCCGGGACCTGCTCGCCGGCCACCCCGACCTGACCGGGCGGGACACCTTCGCCATGCCGTACCGGACCGTGGCCTATCGCAGCACGCGCCCCTGAACCACCGGCCTCACCCGGCCCGCAGGTTCTCCAACACCTCGTCCAGGTCGTCGGGGACGACCAGAACCTCACGCGACTTCGATCCCTCCGAGGGCCCGACCACGCCCCGGGTCTCCAGGATGTCCATCAGCCGCCCGGCCTTGGCGAAGCCGACGCGCAGCTTGCGCTGCAACATCGAGGTGGAGCCGAGCTGGTTGTTGATCACCAGTTCCGCGGCCTCCAGCACCAATTCCAGGTCGTCGCCGATGTCCTCAGCAACCTTCTTGGCCGACTCCGCCGGGGCCGCCACATCCTCGCGGTAGTTGGGCTTGAGCTGTTCGGAGACGTGCTCGACGACCGCCCGGATCTCCTTCTCGGTGACCCACGAGCCCTGGACCCGGATCGGCTTGGACGAGCCCATCGGCAGGAACAACCCATCACCCTGACCGACCAGCTTCTCCGCACCCGGCTGATCCAGGATGACCCGGGAGTCGGTCATCGAGGAGGTGGCGAACGCCAGCCGGCTGGGCACGTTGGCCTTGATCAGACCGGTGACCACATCGGTGGAGGGACGCTGCGTCGCCAGCACCAGGTGGATCCCGGCGGCGCGGGCCAGCTGGGTGATCCGGACGATCGAATCCTCGACGTCCTTGGGCGCCACCATCATCAGGTCGGCGAGCTCGTCGACGACCACCAGCAGATAGGGATACGGCTCCAGCACCCGCTCCGATCCGGCCGGCGGCTGCACCTGCCCGTCCCGGACGGCCTGATTGAAGTCCTTGACGTGCTTGAAGCCGAAGTTGGCGAGGTCGTCGTAGCGCATGTCCATCTCGCGGACGACCCACTGCAACGCCTCGGCGGCCTTCTTCGGGTTGGTGATGATCGGCGTGATCAGGTGCGGAATGCCCTCGTAGGCGGTCAGCTCCACCCGCTTCGGGTCCACCAGGATCATCCGGACCTCATCCGGAGTGGCCCGCATCATGATCGAGGTGATCAGCGAGTTGATGAACGACGACTTACCCGAACCGGTGGCACCGGCGACCAGCATGTGCGGCATCTTGGCCATGTTGGCCAGCACATAGCCGCCCTCCACGTCCTTGCCCAGCCCGACGGTCATCGGGCTGTGGTCGGCCCGGGCCTTCGCCGAGCGCAACACGTCACCCAGCGACACGATCTCCTTGTCGATGTTGGGGATCTCGATCCCGATCGCGGACTTCCCGGGGATCGGGGACAGGATCCGGACATCGGCGGAGGCCACGGCGTACGCGATGTTCTTGCTCAGGGCGGTGACCCGCTCCACCTTGACCGCCGGCCCCAGCTCCACCTCGTAGCGGGTGACGGTCGGGCCTCGGGTGTAGCCGCTGACCCGGGCGTCGATGTTGAACTCGTCGAACACGTTCGCCAGGGCCTCGACGATCTTGTCCGAGGCCTGACTGCGCGCCTTGGGGGCATCGCCGGGCTTCAGCAGATCCGCCTCGGGCAGGGTGTAGGAGACATCGCCGGACAACTGCGCCACGCGCTGCGGCATCGGCTCGGTGCTCGGCCGCTCCGGTTCCGGCGGCTCGGCCACTCCCGGCGGAAGGCCGGCGGTCACCTTGGCCGGCGGCTGCGCCTTCGGCTGCAGGTCCGCGGTGGCCCCCATCGCTTCCCGGGCCGAGCGCAGATCCACCGGTTCGGAGAGCGCATTCACGTCGAAGACGCGGTCCATCAGCTCCGAGGCCAACCCGTCGACCTCGGGCCGCGGGGTCCGGTCCAGATGGACGTAGTCCTCCGCGGCAGCCGGCTCGACCGGCTCCGGTGCCGGCCGGGGCTGCTTCTTGCGTGCCCGCGGCTTGGGCGTCGGGCGTGGAGCCGGCTCCTCCTCGAATTCCGGCTCCGGCTCGTCGTGGATCAGCGGGCTGTCGTAGGCCCGTTCGTCCAACCCGTACGCCAGTTCGGCCTTGCGCTGATTCCGCTCATCGGCGAAGGTCCGGACCCGGTTGGACAGCTCGTACAGCGGGATCCCGACGACCACCAACACCCCGAACAGGGTCAGCAGGATCAACAGCGGGATCGCCACGTACACCGTCAGCAGGTCGGCGATCATGCTCGAGGAGACATAGCCGAGCATGCCCCCGGAGGCCCGAATGGCATCCATCTGATCCGGCCGCGGAATGCCGTCGGACAGGCTGACCAGGCCGAGCCCGCCGAAGGTCAGGGCGGCCCAGCCGAGCCCCTGGCGCCCGCCGGAACCGTTCGCGGCCGGGTTGCGGAGCGTACGCCAGGCAATCCAGGCGACCAGGATCGGCGCGGCGAAACTGACCCGGCCGATCACCGTGGACACCCCGAAGCGGATCGCGTCACCCACCGGCCCGGGCAGCCCGAACCAGAATCCGGCGGCCACCACGATCGCCACGGCCAGCAGGAAGAAACCGATCCCGTCCCGCCGCAGCTCCGGCTCCACCTCGCGGCTGCCGCCGACCGAGCGGGCCACCGTCCCCGTGCCCAGCGCCAGGCCGCCGTAGATCGCGGCCAATCCGCGCCCCAGCATCCCGAGCAGGGAGGGCCGCTCGGGCTGGGTGGTCTTGCGGGTGCCGGTCCGCGCCGGCGGTTTGCGCGCGCTCGGCTTGCCCGTCGAACCCTTTGCCGGTGTCTTACGGGTGGGATTGGGTCCCTGGGTCCGCGAACCGGTCGCAGCCTTTTTGGGCGCGCTACCGGTTCGCGCGGGGGAAGTCGCGCGGGTGGCCATGGTGCTGACCCTAGGCGAGGGCACCGACAAAACCTGTGAGTCCACGCCGGGTGCCCTCGATCCGGGGGTCAGGCGTAATGGTCCCAGCCCTGGCTGCCCTCCCACGCGGCCCCGTCCACGGTCACCGCGACCGTGCCCGACTCGGCCGGTAGCACTACGCCGATCTCCACCCAGTCGGCCGGGACCGCGCCGGGCGGGAAGGTCGCGGCCAGCGCGTGGTCCTCCCCGCCGGTGAGCACGAACGTACGCGGGTCGGCCCCACCCAGGGCCGCGGCGACCGCGAACAGCGGATCCGGGACCTCGATCGTGTCAGCCCGCACGTCGATGCGTACGCCCGAGGCCTCCGCGATGTGTCCGAGGTCGGCCAACAGCCCGTCGGACACGTCGATCATCGCCGTGGCCCCCGCCTCGGCCGCCTGGATCCCCGCACCGTAGGGCGGCTCCGGGGTCTGCTGCGCGGCCACACACGCCCGGGGGGACCGAAAGCCCCGCTGCAGCACCGCCAGCCCCGCCGCCGCCCAGCCGATCCGCCCGCGCAGCGCGACGACGTCCCCGGGCCGCGCGCCCGAGCGCAGCACCGGCGCCCGGTCCCCGGTCTCGCCGAGCGCGGTCACCGTCAGCGTCACATCCCGCGAGCGGGTGATGTCGCCCCCGACCAGGGCCACCCCGGCCCGGGCCGCCTCCTCGCGCATCCCCGCATGACAGTCCCGGGCCCACTGCGCCGGCAGGTCCGCCGGGGCGCAGAACGCGACGACCACCGCGACCGGGCGGGCGCCCATCGCCTCGATATCGGCCACATTGACCGCGACCGCCTTGCGCCCGATCTGCTCGGCGGAGGACCAATTGCGCCGGAAATGGACCCCCTCGACCAGGGCATCGGTGCTGACCACCAGATCGCCGCGCAGCCGCACCACCGCACCGTCGTCCCCGGGCCCGAGCCGGACCCGGTCATCGGCGGCCAGCCCCGCGGTCAGTTGCGCGATCAGCGCGAATTCTCCGGTCTCGCCGAGGGTCATACGGAATCCTTTCACTGCAGTCAGCCGACACGGTAGCGTGAGCCCGATGCCCCGGACGGGGGCGACCGTGCCGCTTCACCACTGCTGGAGCGAGAGCCGAGAGGTGTGAACGATGAGTGTTGAGGCGTACATCCTGGTCCAGACCCAGGTGGGTCGCGCGGCCGAAGTGGCCGGCGAGATCCGCAAGATCGAGGGTGTGGTGCTGGCCGAGGATGTCACCGGCCCCTATGACGTCATCGTGCGGGCCGAGTCCGACACCGTCGACGCGCTGGGCCAACTGGTGGTGGCCCGGGTGCAGTCCGTGCAGGGAATCACCCGGACGGTGACCTGCCCGATCGTCCGGATTTGAGCCCGGTGCCACCGCTGACCCGGCGGGCGGTCCCCGGGGCGCTGGCCGCGCTGGTCCTGCTGTCGGCGTGTACGCCGGCCGCGGTCGACGTCACCGCCCCGAGTCCGGACTCGGCGACCGCGGCCATCTGCGGCCCGCTGCTCGCCGAGGTCCCCCGCACCGTCACCGATCTGCCGCAGCGCACGACCACCAGCGAATGGACCCGGGCCTGGGGAGATCCGCCGGTCGCGCTGGCCTGCGGAGTCGCCAAACCGGCCGCGATGCAGCAGGATTCCCAGTGCTTCGAGGTGAACGGCGTCGGCTGGTTCGCGGAGCCGGCCACCGGTGGGTATGTGTTCACCACCCTGGGGCGAGCGGCGTACGTGCAGGTGAACGTACCGGCCCAGTACTCCCCCGAGGCGAACGTGCTGACCGAGTTCAGTGCCGCGATCAACGCGCACGACCCGGTGCAGCAGCCCTGCGTCTGAGCTGGCACTCCCCCGCTTCACCGCGGGCGCAGCGGCCGCCCGAGCAGCCGGGTCAGCGCAGCCCGAGCGGCCGGGTCAGGGCCAGCGTGATCAGGTGATCGATCAGATCCGGATAGGCCACCCCGGCATGGGCCCACACCCGCGGGAACATGGAGAACTCGGTGAACCCGGGCATCGTGTTGATCTCGTTCACCACGACCACGCCGTCGGCGGTGAGGAAGCAGTCGACCCGGGCCAGCCCCTCGCAGGAGACCGCCTCGAAGGTCCGTACGCCGATCTCCTGCACCTGCGCGGCGACCTCGGCGGGCAGGTCGGCGGGAACGTCCAGGGACACCTGCTTCTCCGGCAGGTACTTCGCCTCGAAGTCGTAGAAGGCATCCTCGGTGTGCATCCGGATCTCGGCGACGCTGGAGACCAGCGGCGCTCCCCCGTTGAGGTCCTGCAGGACGCCGCACTCGATCTCGCGGGCGCCGACGAAGCCCTGCTCGACGATCACCCGGGGGTCGTAGGACTGGGCGTGCTCGATCGCGGCGTCCAGCTCGTCGGGGCCGGTGACCCGGCTGATTCCCAGGGAGGATCCGCCCCGGGCCGGCTTCACGTAGACCGGGTAGCCGAGGTCGGCGATCCGGGCCCGGCAGGCGTCCGGCTGCTCGGCCCACTGCCGCGGCAGCACCGCGGTCCACGGGCCGACCGGGAGGCCGGAGTCCTGGATCACCTGCTTCATCACGATCTTGTCCATGCCGACCGCCGACGCGGTGACGCCGGCTCCGACGTAGCGCAGGCCGAGCATCTCGAACATGCCCTGGACGGTCCCGTCCTCCCCGAAGGTGCCGTGCAACAGGGCGAAAACCGCGTCCACGGGGTGCTCATCGATCAGCCGGTCCCCGTCCCGGGTCGCGATCGAGACCCGGCCGGGCCCCTCGCGCAACCAGACCGCCTCGGGCACGTCCTCGGGGACGGCCGGCAGCTCCTGACCGACCGTTCGCAGGCCGCGGACCCGGTCGATCGGAATCTGGGTCCAGCGGCCGGTGCGGGTGACGCCGATCCCGATCACGTCGTAGCGCTCGGAGTCGATGGCGTTGGCCACGCCGGCGGCGGTGAGGCAGGAGACGCCGTGTTCGCTGGAGTCGCCGCCGAAGACCAGCGCCACAACAGGCTTGCGGGTCGGTTCGGTCACAGTCGTCGGTTCAGTCACAAACATGGAATCTTTCACCCGGTGCTCGGCTTTGGCAATTCGTTCGTCCCGGGGCGCGACTCATTCGCCGGGCAGGACCCGTCGCTGCAGCTTGTGGTTCCAGCGTCCGGGCGGCGGTTGTTCCCCGCGGATGTCGGCCACCTGGTCGGTGATCGCGTCCAGGATCCGGTCGGTCGCGGCCTGCAGCGTCTCCCGGGACGGGTCCGGGCCGCGCAGATCGGACAGATCGACCGGTTCCCCGGCCGACACCGTGATCGTCGGTTTGCCCCACTTCGGCAGCGCGAGCTTCTTGCCACCCAGCACGTGCTGGGCCCCCCATTGGCCGACCGGAATCACCGGACACCCCGATTCCAGCGCGATCCGGGCGGCGCCGGTACGCCCGCTCATCGGCCATCCCTCGGGATCGGAGGTGATCGTCCCCTCGGTGTAGACCACCACGCACTTGCCGTCGTTGACCGCCGCCACCGCGTCGCGGACGGAGTTGATCGCGTCGGCGGTCCCCCGATCCACCGGAATCTGGCCGCTCGCGCGGGCCAGCGACCCCAGCAGCGGGGTCCGGAAGATGTCGCGCTTGGCCAGGGCGTACGGCATCCGGCCGGCCCAGCCGATGAAGTGCGCGATCACCACCGGGTCGAAGTTCCCGATGTGATTGGGCGCCACCAGCACACCACCGGTGCGGGGGATCCGGTCCTGGTTGCGCCACTCCAGGTGTGTCCCGCGGGAGACCACCCAGCCGAGAAAGGCGACCGTACGCCGCAGGGCGACCGGTCCGGGTTCGAGATCGACACTGCGCAGGGGCCGGCGGGCCAGCGCGTCAGAAGTGTTGGGCACTGCACCACTGTAGACGGCGATCTGACACGATCGGGCCGTGAATTCCGTGCCCGCTGCCAAGTTTCCGACTCCCGCCTCCCGCACCCGCGGCGAGACCGTGATCGCCGTGGTCCCGGTGAAGGACCTGGCCACGGCCAAGTCGCGGCTGGGCGGAGTGGATGCGCTGCGGCAACGGCTGGCCCTGCTGATGGCCGCGGACACGATCCGGGCGTTGAACGCCGTGGTCGATCGGGTCATCGTGGTCTCCGAGGTGCCCGGGATCGGGTCCTTCCTGCGCCGCTACGGAGCGCACGCCGATGTCCTCGGGGACCCCGGGACCGGTCTGAACGGCGCCTTTGCCGCCGGCGCGGAGCAGGCGCTGGCGCTGGGCGCCGATGTGGTGGTGGCGTGTGTCGCTGATCTGCCGGCCCTCACCCCCGCCACGATTCGCGCGGTCCTGGACCAGCTGCCCCGACCCGGGCGCGGGTTCGTTCCCGACGCCGAGGGCACCGGCACGTGTCTGGTCCTGGCCGCCGGCGTCGAGCTCGCCCCGGCGTACGGCCCGGACTCGGCGCGCCGGCATCGCGACTCCGGGGCGCTCGAGCTGACCGCGGCCGCGGCCGAGCGGCTCGACATCGATGCGACCACCGATCTGGTCAGCGCCGCGCCGGGGGTCGGTCCGGCGACCTCGTCGGTCCTGGTCGATGGGCAACTCGGCGAGCATCTGGTGGCCACCATCGCCGGTCCCGGCGAGCGCGGATGGACCGCCGTCACCGCCGCCGGCGTACGCATCGCGGTGCCGGCCGCCGCTGTCGAGCCGGGGCTCACTCCGCGCCCGGGCCAGCGGGTCCACCTGGTCACCGGATCCGCCGGTCCGATCAGTTGCTGGATCTGACCCCGGACCCCTACTGCGGCCGGTCAGGCCACCTCGGCGCGGGCCCAGGCAATCGCGGCAGCGACGTCGACCCCGTAGGTCGCGCCGGTGTAGGCGGTCAGTTTGCCCGCCCCGCGTTCGACCAGGCGAATCGCCCCGATCCGGTTGCCGCGGGCGGCATGGGTCACCCCGACGCAGAGTTGCGCCAGCCCCTGCCAGAAGTCTCGTTCGTCGGACGGCGCGGCCTTCCAGCGGGCCTCCAGCACCTCATGCGCGGAGAACGCGCGCCCCTGGGCGATCAGCTCTCGCGCGAACGCCAGGGCTTCCTGCGGCGGCAAGGGCTCCTCCGAAACCGGCTCGACGCCCTGCACGCCGTAGGGCAACGGTCGCCCGAGCGCATCCCGGGGACGTGGCTGGCGAGGGCCCAGCGGCTTGCGCACCATCATTCCGCGCCCCTTCCGCGCGCCCGTCCCGGTGCGCCCCAGACTATCCCGCAGCAACGCCCGGGGCCCCGCCCACTGCGGAGCAACCCGACCGACGGAACACAGCCGGGCCGGCAGAACACCCCACTGGAGTGCCCCACCGGCCCGGCCGCTGCAGCAGCACTGCGTCAGTGCGTCAGCTCTTCCCCTCGCCGAAGAAGACCTGGGCCTGGGTCCGGAACCGGGCCACCTGCTCGACCTGAACCCAGTGACCCGCGTTCGGGAACACGTGCAACTGGGCGTTCGGAATCCGGGAGGCGAAATGGGTTCCCGCGGCGAACGGGATCATGTTGTCCTCCCGGCCGTGCACGACCAGCGTTTCGTGCTGGATCGAGGCCAGTTCCTCATCGGAGTAGACCAGCGCCCCGCCGGCGGGGTCGAAGGTCGCCAGGTGAGCTGCCTTGATGTGCTCCCGGGTCGCCTTGGCCACCCGGTCGGTGGCGATCTGCTGGACGGTATCGCCGAACATGTCGACGTTGTACACGAACCGGCCGATCAGGCGCAGCATCGCCGCCTCGGTCGGGTCGTCGTAGAACTGCACCATCGTCACCAGGTCCGGGGTCGGCGGGATCGGGGCCCCGCCCGATCCCATCAGCACCATCCGGTCGAAGCGCTCCGGCGCGGTCAACACCATCCGCAGCGAGTACATCCCGCCCATCGAGTTGCCGACCACGTGGGTCTTCTCGATCCCCATGGTGTCCAGCAGGTGCAGCAATACCTCCGACCGCGCCGCGGCCGATGCCGGAATCCCGCGCGGCATCGGGTCCAGGTGCTCCGATTCACCGAAGCCGGGCACATCCGGCGCGATGTGATGGTAGCCGGGCATCGAGGTGATCAGCGCCTGCCAGTTCGACAGGGAACTGACCCCGGGGCCGGAGCCGTGCAGCCACAGGATCGGCTGGTCGCCGGCATTGCCGGTCTCGTAGACCCGCAACCGCAGCCCATCGACCCGGACGTCGCTTTCCCGCAATTCGAGTTCGGTCACTTGAGGGCCTCCGACACCATCTTCGGCGGCCGGTGACCCCAGCTGCTGAGCCGGTCGTAGGTGGTGACCTCCCACGATTCCTCATCGTCGATGATCAGGCCACCCCAGCCGTACTCGATGGCGAAGCCCGAGGGGGTCTGCACGTAGAAGGAGAACATCTCGTCGTTGGGGTGCATGCCCAGGGTCATCACCAGCGGGATCCGGCGATCCAGAATCCGGTCGTAGGCCAGCCCGACATCGGAGATCGTCTTGACCTCGATCATCAGGTGGTTGGCCTTCTTCGGGATCGGCATCTCGGCGAAGGCCAGCGTGTGGTGGCGGCCGTTGCAGTGGGTGAACGCGGCATCGACCAGCATCCCGGGTGCGATCTCCTGCTGGATGTAGTCGCTGAGGATGAACCCGAGCAGAGCGTAGAAGTCCAGCATCTCCTGGCGCCCGCCCGGGGCACACATCAGGAACAGGTGGCCCAGGCCGCCCGGCGAGGTCATGAAGCCATTGACGCCCAGCGGGGACTCGAACGGCGTTTCGGCCAGCGCCATCCCGGTGACCAGTTCGACCCGGTTGCCGTTCGGGTCGGTGACCACGGCCATCCGCTGCACCTGGCGCAGGGCGAGGTAGTCGGCGGTCCCGTCGGTGACCCCGTGGCCGGCCGACTTCAGATCGGCGACCAGCGCGTCGAAGGTGGCGTCGTCGGCGACCCGGAAGCCGAGCGCGGTCAGGTCGTCCGCGGCGCCCTCCCGGATCTGGATCCGGTGGGCAAACTCATCGATCCGGTACGCCAGGCGTCCGGCGCCGGCCTCGACCGACTGCAGACCGAGCACATCCTCGGCCAGGGTTCGCCAGGCGGCCAGATCGGAGGCTTCGACCTCGATGTAGGCCAGTTCTTCAACTGTTGACATATGTGTTTCTCCTTGGTGTGGGGTGTGCGGGATCAGGCGTTGACCGGTGCCGGATCGTCGGTCGGGGCGGCGGGCACCGGCGAGGCGACCGCGGAGCCCGCGACCGGGACGGCCAGTCCGGAAATGTCACTGGCGGCCACGAACCGGTCCGGACGCACTGCGATCACCCGGGCCCCGAAACCGCGCATCCAGGCCAGCAGTTCGCCGTGCAGGTCGACCAGGTCGTCCTCGCCCACGGTGGCCTGGTCGGCAGCCCGGACCGCGCTGTAGCGGGCGTTCAGCTTGTCCCAGCCGGCCTTCTCCTCGGCCGTGAGGACCTCGGTCGGGTCGACGTTGTCGCCCAGCAGGACGAAGCCGCGGCCGAGCAGGTCATCCAGTGGCGCCAGGACGCCGCGCGTGTTCGCGAGCTTGGGCTGGATGACCATCTTGCCCTCGATGTGGCCCGGGGCCAGGTTGCCCCGGGCCCAGCCGGCGGCGAGCATCGGCGGCCACAGCAGCGGCGGCAGCTGGGGCTCCTCGCCGGGCTTCGGCGCGAGGGCGGCCTGTTCCTCTTCGGTGAGTTCCTGCTTGATGATCTTGCCGAGGTTGATCGCCACGTCGGTGAAGAAGGCGACGTTCGGCCGGCGCTCGGCCTCGTAGGTGTCGAGGACCTCGTCGGGCAGCCGCCCGGCCAGCACCTCGCGCAGCTTCCAGGTGATGTTGAACGCATCGCGGATGCCGGACTGCATCCCTGCCCCGGCCCACGGCGGCATCATGTGTCCGGCGTCGCCGAGCAGGAAGATCCGCCCGTCCCGCCAGCGATCGGCGGCGCGGATGTGGTGCCTGTAGAACGCATGCTGGTGGATCTCGATGTCGTCATGCGAGACGCCGAGTGCCTCCAACAGCGGCCAGACGTCCTCGTTGGTGGCGAAGTCGGATTCCTGCTCGTGGTCGTTGAGCGGGATCTCCCAGCGATGGTTGCCGCGGGCCAGCGCGATGTCGACCACCGGGCGCTGCTTGTCCGACCAGAAAGTGAGGATGTGCCGGTTCGGCCACCACCGGCGCACGAAGGCGTCGATCACGACCCAGCGCACTCCCAGGGTGTCGCCGGTCAGCGGGATCTCCAGCTGGGTCCGGGTGCGGCTCGAACCGCCGTCGCAGGCCAGGGCGTACTTGGCCCGAATCTTGGTGATCTCACCGCCCTCGACCCCCTGTTCGCAGTAGGAGACGGTGACGCCGTCGGCGTCCTGGGTCACGTCGACGACCTCGGCGCCGTACCGGACGTCAACACTCTCGTGCTTCTTGGCGGCCTCGCGCAGGGTCGCTTCCATCAGCGGCTGGTAGATGGCGTACGAGGTCGGGTGTCCGTACCGGCCCGGCGGGAAGGTCAGGCCGAAGATCTCGGTGCCGTCGTAGCGGACCCAGCGCAGTGCCTCGGTCTCGTCCATGTCCTTGATCAGGTCCTCGTCCAGCCCGAGAGACTGGAAGCAGCGCATGGTCCAGTCGTTCACGGTGACGGCGCGGGCGCGCTGGTAGAGATCGCGGTCCTTCTCCAGCGCGATGCACGAGACACCGTCCTCGCCGAGATTGAGGGCCGAAGCGACCCCGGAGGGGCCGTAGCCGATGATCACGACGTCGGTGTCGTAGGTGGTCGCATTACTGCTCATCGTTGAGTCTTCCTGCCGTAAGCGTGGGATGCCCGGGGGCCGACGGGGATTCCGCCGGCCACCGCGGCTGCGGTGGTCAAAAAGAGGCGACTCGGCGCATGGTGGACAGCCCCGCGAAAAAGACCTGTCAGGTACCTCGGAGTGGGGTCGGCGAATCCGTCACGGAATCCACCTGACCCACGATCTCCGGGAGCGCAGCGGGGCGATTGGCCCCACTCTAACGAGGCTCACCGGACACCGTGCGCGGGACCCGTTCCGGTCAGCGGACCGGTCGATCGAACGTTTCGATCTCCAGTACCCCGACGCCCCACGCGGTCCGGGCGCCGACGGAGGTGTAGCGGCCCATCCGGAGCAGCCAGTCCACCAGGGTGCGGGTGAACTCGTCCCCGGTGCAGTGCCAGTCGACGGTGCCCACCGCGATCCGCGGGGCGCGGGCCCGGGACCGGGGGTCGGCGGGCTCGATCCGCTCGGTGGTGAGGGAAACATCGCTGACCACGATCGTGGAGCAAATCTCGTCGTCGATCCGGAACCCGGCGCCGCCCCCCATCCCGACGTACAGCCGCTGCTGAATGCTGTTCAACACCAGCCGGGGCGAGGGCCAGGGCTGCCACATCGAGTTCGCCCGGAAGGTGACGCCGGTGGGAAACTTCAATCGCCACCGGTGCCGCGGGACGCCGACGAAATCGGCCGGCCCGATCAGGTGCTCGACCTCGGTCACGGTGGTCACCGCCCGCCCGAAGGTCACTGTGCGCCCGACCCGGACGCGTTGCCGCAGCAGGTCCGGCAGGTGGGCGTCCACCAGCGCGAGTTCCAACTCCACCACCCGGGGGCCACGCATCCGGGGTTGGACCAGATAGGTCAGGACCGGCGAGGGCCGCCCCGGCATCCGTTCAGCATCGTCGTGGAACCAGTCGGCGACCGCGGCATGGATACCCACCGGCGTCGGCCGCAGCGTGGCCGCGCAGCCGGGAACCAGTTCACAGCGCACCCGCCATCGGCTGACCGCCACCGCACCCCTCCCCGATCGGCCGCCGGGGTTCCCCGGCAGACTGCCCACAGCCTAATGCCGCCGCCCCGACCCCGGGAGAACAATCGGGGCCGACGGGCCATCACAGGGATGGTCCGTCGGCCCCGGAGTGCCGTCGGCGAGCGGTCAGGCGGTGGTGACCGGCTTGAACGACGGCCGGCCGGCCTCGAAAGCGGCGATGTCGGCCTCGTGACGCAGGGTCAGGCCGATGTCGTCGAGCCCCTCCATCAGCCGCCACTGGGTGTAGTCGTCGATCGCGAACTCGGCGCGGAAATCACCGGCGGTGATGGTCTTGGTGCCCAGGTCGACGGTCACCTCGGTGCTCGGGTCGGCCTCGATGGCCTGCCACAGTTGCTCCACCTGCTCCTGGCTGATCACCGCGATCAGCAGGCCGGCCTTGCCGGAGTTGGAGCGGAAGATGTCGCCGAAGCGGGAACCGATGACGACCTTGAACCCGTAGTTCTGCAGCGCCCAGACCGCGTGTTCCCGCGACGAGCCGGTGCCGAAGTCGGGGCCGGGGACGAGGATGGTGCCCTTGGCGTACGCGTCCTGGTTGAGCACGAACTCCGGATCCTGACGCCAGGCGGCGAACAGGCCGTCCTCGAAGCCGGTCTTGGTGACCCGCTTGAGGTAGACCGCCGGGATGATCTGGTCGGTGTCGACGTTGCTGCGGCGCAGCGGCACCGCGGTGCCGGTGTAGGTGGTGAACTTCTCCATGATCAGTGTCTCCTTCGGCTCACAGATCGGCGGGCGAGGACAGGGTGCCGCGCACGGCGGTGGCCGCAGCCACGGCCGGGGAGACCAGGTGGGTGCGGCCCCCCTTGCCCTGCCGACCCTCGAAGTTGCGGTTGGAGGTGGACGCGCTGCGCTCACCGGGCGCCAGTTGGTCGGGGTTCATCCCCAGACACATCGAGCAGCCCGCGAAGCGCCATTCGGCTCCGGCCTCCAGGAAGATCTTGTCCAGGCCCTCGGCCTCGGCGTCCAGCCGGACCTTCGCCGAGCCGGGCACGACCAGCATGCGTACGCCCTCGGCGACGTGATGGCCCTGCAGCACCGACGCCGCCAGGCGCAGGTCCTCCAGGCGGCCGTTGGTGCACGACCCTAGGAAGACGGTGTCGACCTTGATCTCACGCAACGGGGTGCCGGCGGTCAGGCCCATGTACTGCAGCGCATGCTCGGCGGCGCTGCGCTCCACCTCACCGGCGAAGGACGACGGCTCGGGCACGGTGGCCCCCAGCGGCGCACCCTGGCCGGGGTTGGTGCCCCAGGTGACGAACGGGGTCAGTTCGCTGCACTCGATCACGACCTCGGCATCGAAGACGGCATCGTCGTCGGTGCGCAGCGTCTTCCAGTACGCCACCGCGGCGTCCCACTCGGCACCCTTGGGGGCGTGGCGACGGCCCTCCAGGTAGTCGAAGGTGGTCTGGTCCGGGGCGACCAGACCGCCGCGGGCACCCCACTCGATGGACATGTTGCAGATGGTCATCCGGCCTTCCATCGACATGTTCTCGATGGCCTCGCCGCGGTACTCCACCAGGTAGCCCTGGCCGCCGCCGGTGCCGACCTTCGCGATCAGCGCCAGGACCGCGTCCTTGGCGGTGACGCCGGCGGGCAGATCGCCCCGGAAGGTCACCGCCATCGTCTTCGGCTTGGCCTGCGGCAGCGTCTGGGTGGCCAGCACGTGCTCGACCTCGGAGGTGCCGATGCCGAAGGCGATCGACCCGAAGGCGCCGTGGGTGGCGGTGTGCGAGTCGCCGCAGACCACGGTCATGCCCGGCTGGGTCAGGCCCAGCTGCGGGCCGATGATGTGCACCACGCCCTGGTTCGCATTGCCCAGCGAGTAGATCGGGACGCCGAACTCCTCGGCGTTCTTGCGCAGCGTGTCGACCTGGGTCCTGGAGACGGGGTCGGCGATCGGCTTGTCGATGTCGAGGGTCGGGGTGTTGTGATCCTCGGTGGCCAGGGTCAGGTCGGTCCGACGGACCGGACGGCCGGCCTGCCGCAGCCCGTCGAAGGCCTGCGGGCTGGTGACCTCGTGCACCAGGTGCAGGTCGATGTAGAGCAGATCGGGCTCGCCCTCGGCGGAGCGGACGACGTGGTCGTCCCACACCTTCTCGACCAGGGTGCGGCCTCGACTCGAGTTGTCTCCCATGCTGTTGTCCAAACTGCGAGATGCGGATATCATTACTTGGACAGTCTACGGCTCCGGGTGAACTTTCGGCAACCAATCGCGAAAATTCCGGAGCTTCCGCGGCGGGTGGGATTCCCGACGGGATTCATAGTTTCGCAGTTAATCGTTTCAAGGGCAGGTTCATGATGGACAACTCCAGCGGGGTGGGCGTACTCGACAAGGCGGCCCTGGTGCTGAACGCACTCGAGACGGGCCCCACCACGTTGGCCGGCCTGGTCTCGGCGACCGGTCTGGCCCGACCGACCGCGCACCGGCTCGCGGTCGCGCTGGAACACCACCGGTTCGTCGGCCGGGACCTGCAGGGCCGCTTCGTGCTGGGTCCGCGACTGGCCGAACTGGCCGCCGCGGCCGGCGAGGATCGCCTGCTCGCCACCGCCGGCCCGGTCCTGACCCGGCTGCGCGACATCACCGGCGAGTCGGCGCAGCTGTACCGGCGGCAGGGCGATGTCCGGATCTGTGTGGCCGCGGCCGAGCGGATGTCCGGCCTGCGCGACACGGTCCCGGTCGGCAGCCAGCTCACCATGGCCGCCGGATCGGCGGCCCAGGTGCTGCTGGCCTGGGAGGAACCCGAGCGGATGCAGCGGGGACTGAAGTCGTCCCGGTTCTCCGCGGTCGCGCTGGCCGCGGTCCGGCGCCGCGGGTGGGCGCAGAGCGTCAGCGAGCGCGAGCCGGGGGTGGCCTCGGTCTCGGCCCCGGTGCGCTCCCCCTCCGGCAAGGTGATCGCCGCGCTGAGCGTGTCCGGTCCGGCCGAGCGGTTGACCGATCAGCCCGGACGCCTGCACGCCCGCGCGGTGATCGCCGCCGCCGACCGACTCTCGGAGGTGCTGCGGCACAACGGCACCGAGGCCTGAGCCCCCTAGGATTCCGAGCATGCGTTCCAAGACCTGGCTGTCCCCTGCCCTGATCGGGCTGCTCGGCTCGGTCCTGGTGGCGTTCCTGCCGTTCAGCGTCGGCTATCTGCCCGACGACCTGCTCGGCTGGTTCCATCGCCACCTGTGGTGGGTGCGTACCGGCAACGGCCGCTGGATGTTCCGGATCCTGGCCCTGGCCGGCTCGGTGCTGCTGTTCTGGGCCTGGCTGCGGCTGCACCCCCGCCACGGTGCCGCGCCGCGCCGCCGGATCGCCGCCCTGTGGGCGCTGCCGATGCTGCTGATCCCGCCGTTGCAGACCGCCGACCCGTGGGCGTACGCGGCCCAGGGCTGGCTGCTGCTGCAGGGGCAGAACCCGTACGAGGTGGTGATGGGCGTACCCAGTCCGTTCACCGCCGGGATCTACTCGGCGTGGCTGGACACCACCGCGGTCTATCCCCCGCTGGCGCTGTGGGCCCAGGCGGGGCTGGTCGCGCTGAGCGGCTCGCATCCCTGGTGGTCGATGATCGCGATGCGGGTCCTGGCGGTGGCCGGGTTCGCCGGGATGGTCGCGCTGGCGGCCCCACTCGCGCGCCGGTTCGGGATGAACCCGGCGGTCGCGCTGTGGGGCATCGCGCTGAATCCACTGATGCTGACCCAGTTCGTCGGCGGCGCGCACAACGACGCGGCGATGCTGGCGCTGGTCCTGGCCGCGTTCTACGTGGCCCGGCGCTGGCAGGCGCAGTGGGTCGGGATCGTCGGCTCGATGGCCCTGATCGGGCTGGCCGCCGGATTCAAGCAGACCGCGGTGATCGCCGCGGTCGGGGTCGCGCTGGTCACGCTCACCGACCGGCAGCGGCGTACCTGGTCCTGGCCGCGGATCGGCCTGCGGGTGCTGCTCTGCGGCGCGATCGGCGGCGCGGTCTTCCTGGGGACCTCCTTTGCCACCGGGCTCGGGTTGGGCTGGCTGAACCCCACGGCGGGCAACCCGAACGGGGTCATCTCGCATGCGCCGCTCAGTTGGATCCGCCAGTTGCTGGTACGCACCCTGGGGCTGCCGGCCGGCGGTGTCGACCCGGTGATCACGGTGGTCAGTGCGGTGTTGTTCCTGGCCGCGGCGGTGTGGCTGCTGCGCCGGTTCGGCCGATCGCGTCCGGTGCTCGCCACGGCGTGGATCCTGATCGCCTTCGCGCTCACCGGGGCAGCCCTGCAACCGTGGTACGTGCTGTGGGGTGCGGCGCTGCTGCCGCTGTGCCGGATTCCGGCGCGCACCGCCCGGATCTGCGTGGCGATGATCGGCGCACTGCTGCTGTCGTGCGTCCTGCAGGAACAGTGGCCGCCGACGATCACCGCCCCGTTGTCGATGGTGCTGGCTGCGGTCTGGTTCCGGTGGGGGCGGCTGGGTCCCCCGGTGGCCCCGCGTCCGGCTTGAATCACGCCTCGGCCGGGGGCGGCTGCGTGCTAGGTTGACCGCCATGACGCAGCCCGACACACCGTCTCCGAGCGAGGATTTCGTCCGCACCGCCGTCCGTGCCGACAACGCGCAGGACACCTTCGCCGGGCGAGTGCAGACGCGGTTCCCACCCGAGCCCAACGGCTATCTGCACATCGGGCACGCCAAGGCGATCTGCGTCGATTTCGGGATCGCCGCCGACTTCGGCGGCGTCTGCAATCTGCGTCTGGACGACACCAACCCCGACGTCGAGGAGACCGAGTTCGCGCAGTCGATCGTCGACGACGTGACCTGGCTCGGGTTCGCCATCCCCGACCCGGTGCGGCACGCCTCGGACTACTTCGACCAGCTGTACGCCTGGGCGGAGCACCTCATCGGGGCCGGGCTGGCGTACGTCGACGATCAGGACACCGAGGTCATCTCCGAGCAGCGCGGTGGCTTCGGCAAGCCGGGCATCGAGTCGCCGTATCGGACCCGGACGCCGGAGGAGAATCTGGATCTGTTCCGCCGGATGCGGGCCGGGGAGTTCGCCGACGGGTCGCGGGTGCTGCGGGCCAAGATCGACATGCAGCACGAGAACATGCAACTGCGCGACCCGATCATGTACCGGATCCGCCGGGTCACCCATGACCGCACCGGGGACACCTGGTGCATCTACCCCACCTACGACTGGGCGCATGGGCAGTCCGACGCGCTGGAGGGGGTCACGCACTCGCTGTGCACGCTGGAGTTCGAGTCGCACCGGCCGCTGTACGACTGGTACCTGGCCCAGTTGCCGCTGCCCGGCGACACCCCGCGGCAGATCGAGTTCGCCCGGCTGGAACTGACCCACACGGTGACCTCGAAGCGGCGCCTGGCGAAGCTGGTCACCGAGGGCACCGTCGACGGCTGGGACGATCCCCGGCTGCCGACCCTGCGCGGCCTGCGCCGGCGCGGCTACCCGGCCGCCGCGATCGTGGACTTCTGCAACTTCATCGGCATCACCCGGACCAATTCCCGGCACTCGATCGAGATGCTGGAATCCTTCGTCCGCCGGGAACTGAACCGGGTCGCGCTGCGCCGGATGGCCGTGCTGCGCCCGCTGAAGCTGGTGCTGGACAACTGGCCCACCGATGCCGACGGCGCGCCCGTGGTGGAGTGGTTCGAGGTCGCCAACAACCCGGAGAATGAGGCCGACGGCACCCGCCGGGTCCCGTTCACCGGGGAGCTGTGGATCGAGGCCGACGATTTCGCTGAGGTGCCGCCGCCGAAGTTCTTCCGGCTCTCCCCGGGCCGCGAGGTGCGGCTGCGCGGTGCGTTCCTGGTCACTGCGACCGACGTGGTCAAGGACGCCGAGGGCACCGTGGTCGAGGTGCATGCCACCTACGATCCGGAGTCGAAGGGCGGGACCGCGCCGGACGGGCGCAAGGTCAAGTCGACGATGCACTGGGTGTCGGCACCCCATGCGCAGACCGCCACCGTGGCGCTGTATGACCGGTTGTTCACCGCCGAGGCCCCCGGGGAGCGTACCGGGGAGCCGCTGGACGACCTCAACCCGGATTCCCAGGAGATCCTGACCGGGTGCCGGGTCGAACCCGCACTCGGGGAGACCCCGCCGGGCGCGGTGGTGCAGTTCGAGCGCCTCGGCTACTTCGCCCACGACCCGCGCACTCCCCTGCTGTTCCACCGCACCGTGGGGCTGCGCGACGAGTGGGCGGCGATCCAGAAACGCCAGGGCAAGTAGACGCCGGCCACCGGTGACTAAAGTGACTGGTGTGATTGCTGAGAATGCCCGGTCGCTGTATGAGGTCATCAACTCTCGCCGGGACACCCGCCGGGAGTTCACCGGCGAGCCGCTCGCCGAGGACGTACTCCAACGGCTGCTCTCCGCGGCCCATGCGGCCCCCTCGGTCGGGATGTCCCAGCCCTGGGACTTCATCGTGGTACGCGATCCGGGCACGCTGAACGCGTTCGCCGAACACGTCGCCCACGAGCGGGACACCTATGCCGCGACCCTCACCGGGGAGCGTGCCGAGACTTTCGCCCGGATCAAGATCGAGGGCATCCGGGAATCCGGGTTGGGCCTGGTCGTCGGCTACGACCCCACTCGCGGCGGCCCGAACGTGCTCGGCCGGCACGCGATCGCCGATGCCGGGCTGTTCTCGGTGGTGTGCGCCATTCAGAACCTGTGGCTCGCGGCCACCGCGGAAGGCCTCGGGGTCGGCTGGGTGTCGTTCTACCGGGAGCAGACGCTGGCGTCGCTGGTCGGCCTGCCCGCACCGGTCCGTCCGGTGGCCTGGCTCTGCCTGGGCGCCGTATCGACGCTGCCGGACGTCCCCGACCTGGAGCGCTACGGGTGGCGGCACCGCTCACCACTGGCCGGCGTGGTGCATCGGGAACGCTACTCCCCGCGGCCGAACTGAGCCCGGCTCAGCCGAACCGAACCCCGGCGTGCATCTCCCAGACCAGCACCTCGGCCGGTTCGAGAGCGGTGACCCGCTGCCCGCCGGTGGCGGTGAAGCGGACCGCGTCGCCGGTGCCCAGGCGGCCGGCCCCCTCCAGGTCGACGCTGCCCCGCGGGATGAACAGATGCAGGTAGGGCGCCGCGGGCAGTTCGACCGATTCCCCCGGCTGCAGCCGGGCGGCGTGCAGGGCGGCGTACTCGTTCTTGATCCGAATCGCGGCGGCGTCGGCGTACTGGGGCATGCCGGTGGCGATGGTGGCGAACTTGCCGGCCAGGTCCGCGGGAGCGACCTCGACCTGTTCGTAGCCGGGGGTGATCCCGGACTCATCGGGGATCACCCACATCTGAATGAAGTGCACCGGATCCTCGTGCTTGTCCCGGGTCGGGTCGGCGCGCCAGGAGTCGTTCTTCTCCGAGTGCATGATTCCGGTGCCGGCGCTCATCCGCTGGGCCAGGCCGGGATAGATGATTCCGTTGTTGCCCTCGGAATCCTGGTGGACCAGGGAGCCCTGGATCACCCAGGTGACGATCTCCATGTCCCGGTGCGGATGGGTCTCGAAGCCGGTGCCGGGTGCCACGATGTCGTCGTTGTTCACCAGCAGCAGGCCGTGGTGGGTGTTGCGCGGGTCGTGGTGCTGGCCGAAGGAGAAGGAATGGTGGGAGTCCAGCCAGTCGATCTTGGTGGCGAACCGGTCGGCGGCGCGGCGGATGTCGACGCCTGGGGTGATCTCGGTGGTCATGGGAATCCTCTCGCCCGATCTGCAACCAGAATAGTTGAACTCTAAATCATTTACCAGACACTGACCCAGGAACGACGACGGGCCCCGCCCTGCCGGCGCGGGGCGGGACCCGTCGAGCGGGCCGAGCCCGGGCGGGGTTCAGCGTTGGGTGTAGACCCGGCCGGGCACCGGGGAGCCGAGCAGTTCGGAGACGGTGACCAGCGTGTAGCCCTGGCCCTGCAGATCGTCGACGATGCCCGGCACGGCGTCGACGGTGGTCGAGTGGATGTCGTGCATCAGCACGATCGAACCATTGCGGGTGTCCCGGTTCACCACGGCGCGAACGGCAGCGGCATTGCGGGACTGCCAGTCGAGGGTATCCACGCTCCACAGGATCACCGCTTCGCCGGACTCCCCCGCGATCCGGTCGACCGTCGAGTTGCGCGCGCCGTAGGGCGGCCGGAACAGGGTCGATCGGGCCCCGGTGGTGCTCTGGATCAGGTCATGGTTCCCGGCGATCTCCTGGCGGATCTGCGACTCGCTCAGCCCGGGCAGGCTCGGGTGGGTCAGGGTGTGGTTGGCGATCTCCATCCCGGGAGTGTTCACGATCTGCCGAGCCACCCCGGGATAGTTGCGCAGGCCGGCGCCCTGGGTGAAGAAGGTGGCCCGGGCCCCCTTGCTGGTCAGGGTGTTCAGCAGCCGCTGCGTGTAGGGCCCGGGTCCGTCGTCGAAGGTCAGCGCGACGCACTTGTCGACCGAGCAGTCGACCCGGTTCCAGTACCGGACGCGGTAGGAGCCGTTCTCGATCCGGATCTGGCCGTGTTCGAAGTCCTGGGCCCAGCCACCGGAGATGGTGTATTCATCGCTGGTCGGCCCGCCCAGATCGCCCAGCTCCCAGTTGTGGCGGGCGTACTCCATCATGATCCCGCCCCACACCATGTGGGCGCCGAGGTCGCCGCGGTAGTAGATCGAGCCCCCGGCGAAGTTCTGTACGTAGTGGTTCCACTGGGTCTGGAACTCATCGGTGACCGGGGCGCCGAGGCGGCCGCGCTCCCAGCCCAACTGGCCGTACTTGGTGCGGATCGCGCCCCAGACGGTATGGCCGCCGTACCACGGGTGCCAGAAGATGTTGCCTCCGGCGAAGTCCTGTACCCAGGCGCTGTTGCCGCCCTCGAACTCGTCGGTGACCGGGATGCCCAGGCGTCCGTTCTCCCAGCCGGTGGCACCGAACTTGTCCCGGATGCCGCCCCAGACCTGATGCGCGCCGACCGATCGGTTGTAGTAGATCTCGCCGTGCTCGAAGCGCTGCAGCCAGGTGTCGGCGTTCAACTGAACCTCGTCGGCCAGCGGGAGGCCGAGCCGGCCGGATTCGCCCCCGACCGAGCGGTACTTGTCGCCGATCCCTCCGGTCACCGTCACCGCGTACGCCGGGGCGCCGGCCAGTACCAGAGTGAGCGTCACCAGCAGGATGCACAGGGCACGCACTCGGGACCGGGTTCCGCGCTGCACCGATCCCACCTCGGAGTTCGGGGATGTGGACATGGCTGCCTCCGACGAGGTTGTGGGGTCAATTCTCTCACTGACAGTCTGGGGCCGCGATCACCCGGCGGACCTGCGACACGCACGGCCTGCCCGCGACCCCGGAGGTGACAATAGCGAACGGCTCGCTCCGACGAAGGTCGGAGCGAGCCGTTCAGCGCGGAATCAGCAGGCCACTCGATACGCGTCGAGGCTCCAGTGCTTGATCACCGTCGACATGCCGTCCGGGCGGCCGGGGCACACCGAAGCCCGGTCCCCTTCGTACTCGATGTTGAAGACCGCCTTGCCGGAAGCGAGGAAATCGTTGTACGCGTCGCACTCGTTGTACGCGCCGCACTCCTCGTTCACCGCGAAGTCGACAACACTGCCCAGTTGCGGCAGCTGCTCGACATCGTTCTTCAGGCCGATGGCCAGACCGCGGTCGTGGGCGGCCCCTGCCAGCGCGATCTGGTAGTTGATCTGGGCCTGCTTGCTGATCCGGAACCCGGTGTTCTGACTCCACCCGTCGGTGTTGTCGGGATCCACCGCGTCGAACCCCTTCTGGGCGCAGACGTCCATGCGCGCGCTCATGATCGGCAGCAGGACATCGATCCGGTTCACATCGAGCCAGTTCTCGCCGTCCCAGCCGTCCAGCGGCTTGCCGATCACCGAGCGGGGGAACTTGCTCTTGTCCGAGCGCCAGTTCTCATAGGCGCCGGCGTTGATGTAGCACACGGTCCGCACGCCGCGCGCCTTGAGCTGCGCGACCTGGGCGGCTGTGGTGTCCTCCCCGTCGAGCAGGTAGACATCCACCGGCAGGGAGAGGTCGAGCCGCCCGCTGTACTGGATCTGAAAACTGGAGCCTTGTTCGGGCACCCACTTGGGTCCGGCGGCATGGGCTGGGGACACGGCGAGACCTCCGACCAGCGCGAGACCGGCCAACAGGGCCAGGACCACGCGGATCACCCGGGACCCGGCGCTCCGGCGAGCAGCGGGAGACCGGTCGAGTCGCGCCGACGGGAGTGGCCCGTCGGCATTTCTGAGAGTAATGAAGGAATTCTCATAGATTTTCTTCACGGTTGCCATTCAAGCACTGATGCGGCGCCAGCGCACTATCTCCCGCCCATCAATTTGAGGCCATCGGCGTGTTGCCCAAAGATTCTCCTGAGTCGTGTGCTGTCACGCACGTATCAGAAGGCCCACGAGCCTCCGGCGCCGAGCGGAGCGGGATCGGGCTGAGCCGACCCGCGGAGAGCTGAGAGAGGCCGGCGGTTACAGTGCGGTGACTGCCCTGTCGCCCAATCTGCCCGACCCAAAACACCAGGAGCGCCCGTGTCCGATCAGCCCATCGTCCTGGTGACCGGTTCCGGCGGCGTGATCGGCGGCAACGTCATCGAGCACTTCGTCGGCCGGGGCATCACCACCCGCGGCGTCAGCCGGCGCCAACCCGACCGCACCCCGGGTTGGACCCATGTGGCGGCCGACCTGCTCGATCCCGCCGGCACCCGGCAGGCCTTCGGCCAGGTGGCCGACACCACCCGGCTGGTGTTCGGCGCCTATATCGAGAAGAGCGACCCCGGCGAGCAGATCGCGGTCAATGTGGCCCTGCTCGAGAACACCCTCGATGCGCTCCGGGCGGTCGGCGCTCCGCTGCGGCACGTCACGCTGTACCAGGGGATGAAGTTCTACGGCGCCCATCTGGGCGGGTTCAAGACCCCGACCCATGAGAAGGACTCCCGGCTGATCGTGCCGAACTTCTACTACGACCAGGAGGATCTCCTCCGCGCCCGGGCGGCGGCCGACGGGTACGCGTTCACCATCTTCCGACCGGAAGGGGTGATGGGCTACGCCAAGGGCACGCCGATGAACCTGCTGATGGTCCTGGCCGCCTACGTCGCGATCACCCGGAAGCTGGGTATCTCCCTGCGCTACCCGGGGAACCGGCAGGCGTACGACGGGGTGCTCTACCAGATGTCCGACGCGGCCCTGCTGGCCCGGGCCACCGATTGGGCGGCCACCGCGCCGGCCGCCGCCGGGGAGGCGTTCAACCTGACCAACGGCGACGTGATCCGGTGGCGGCACGTCTTCGAGGCCCTGGCCGAGCACTACGGGCTGAAGCTGGAGGAGCCGCAGCCGTTCACCCTGGCCGAGCAGATGCCCCAGTACGCCGGCCTGTGGGACGAGATCGTGGCCGAGCACAACCTCGAGCCGACGCCGTGGGCGACCCTGGTGGACTGGCACTTCGGCGACGCCATTCTCGGCTCCACCTCCGACAACGTCAGTTCCACGATCAAGGTACGCAAGGCCGGATTCCACGACTGCTACGACACCATCGAACGCACCCTGGAACTCCTCGACGAGCTGGCCGAGCGGAAGATCGTCCCCCCGGCGCGCTGACCCGCCACGCGAAGGCGTACTGAGCCATGACCCGCGATCCGATCCAGGAGGCGCACCGGCAGTGGGTGGCCCACGGCTGGACCGACGCCGCCGACGGCATGGCGATGGTGACCTCGGTCGTGCGGGCCCAACAGTTGCTGATGGAGCGCATCGATGCGGTACTGCGTCCGCGCGGGCTCACCTTCGCCCGCTACGAAGTACTCCGCCTGCTCTCCTTCACCCGGGCGGGTGCGCTGCCGATGTCGCGCCTGGGGTCCCTGCTCCAGGTCCACCCGACCAGCGTGACCAGCGCGGTGACCCGACTGGTCACCCAGGGCTATGTCGAGCGGGTCCGCGGCGACGACCGGCGGGTCGTGCTGGCGGTGCTCACCGATCCCGGCCGGCGCGCGGTCGAAGAAGCCACCCGGGCTCTGAATGCCGATGTCTTCGAGTCTCCCGGCCTGCCCGGCCCGGCCGTCCGCGACCTGACCGAACGCCTCACCGACCTGCGCACCGGCCTCGGAGACCCACGCTGAGGACGCCACCTTTCGCCGAGGATCGGCCCTGGTGGGATTTACTAGGATGTCCTAGTATTTTCTTGTGGCCGATCTGTACACCCCGACGCACCCCATCCGCCTGGTGACCGCATCCAGCCTGTTCGACGGGCACGACGCCTCGATCAACATCATGCGGCGGATCTTCATGAGCCAGGGCGCGGAGGTGATTCACCTGGGCCACAACCGCTCGGTCCAGGAGGTCGTGGATGCCGCGATCGAGGAGGACGTGCAGGGGGTGGCGGTGTCCTCCTACCAGGGCGGCCATGTGGAGTACTTCGAGTACCTGGTGCAGCGGTTGCGCGCGGCCGGGGCCGGGCACGTCCGGGTGGTCGGCGGGGGCGGCGGAGTGATCGTGCCCGCGGAGATCGCCCGGCTGGCCCGCAGCGGGGTGCGGATCTTCTCCCCCGAGGACGGCCAGCGGATGGGGCTGGCCGCGATGGTGAACTCCGTGGTCGCCGACTGCGACTTCGACCCGTGGGCGGCCGGGCCGGTCACCGCCGCGCAGGTGCTGTCCGGACAGCGGTACGCCGTCGCCCGGGCGATCACCGGGGCCGAGGCAGGCGTCCTCACCGACAGCATGCTGGCCGAGCTGCGGGCCGCGGCCGCGTCCCCCGGCGGCACTCCCGGGCGGGTTCCGGTGCTCGGGATCACCGGCACCGGCGGGTCGGGCAAGTCGTCGCTGACCGATGAGCTGATCCGCCGGTTCCGGGTCGACCAGCGCGACCGATTGCGGATCGGCGTCCTCGCGATCGACCCGACCCGGCGCAAGGGCGGCGGGGCCCTGCTCGGCGACCGGATCCGGGCCAACGCGCTCGACGGCGACCGGGTCTTCTTCCGCAGCCTGGCCACCCGGGGCGCCCATGAGGTCCCCGACCGGTTGGCCGACGTGGTGACGGTGCTGCAGGCGGCCGGCTACGACCTGGTGATCATCGAGACCCCCGGGATCGGCCAGGGCGACGCCGGGATCGTGCCCCTGGTCGACCACTCGCTGTACGTGATGACCCCGGAGTTCGGCGCCGCTTCGCAACTGGAGAAGATCGACATGCTCGACTTCGCCGACACCGTGGCGATCAACAAGTTCGAGCGCCGCGGGGCCCGGGACGCGCTGCGGGACGTGGGCCGCCAGTTGGTCCGCAATCGGGAGGCCTTCGGGCAGGGACCCGAGGAGATGCCGGTCTTCGGGACCAGTGCCGCGACGTTCAACGACGACGGGGTCACCGCGCTCTACCAGCACCTGCGCGACGAACTCGCCGCGGCGGGGTTGCCGGTCGAGCCGGGGGCGCTGGCACCGGTCACCGTCCGCCACTCCTCCGGGCTCCGGCCGGTGCTGCCCGCCGAGCGGGTGCGCTACCTCGCCGAGATCGCCGAAACGGTGCGGGGTTACCACGCCGACACCGAGCGCCTGGCCGAGGCCGCCCGACGGGTGCAGCGACTGTGCAGCGTCCACGACGAGCTCAGTGCCGCCGGCACCGACGCGGCCGCCGTGGCGCACCTGCTCGCCGCCGCCCGGGCCGATCTGCCCGCGGAGGTGGCCGACCAACTGGCGGCCTGGCCGGAGGTGGTGGCGGCGTACTCCGGCGACGAGCAGGTGGTGCACGTGCGCGATCGGGCGATCCGGACGACGCTGACCCGGGAGTCGCTCAGCGGCACGAAGATCCCCCGCGTCGCACTCCCCCGGTTCACCGATCACGGCGACCTGGTCTCGTTCTGGCGCCGGGAGAATCTTCCGGGCCGGTTTCCGTTCACCGCCGGGGTGTTCGCGTTCAAGCGCGACAACGAGGATCCGGCCCGGATGTTCGCCGGCGAGGGCGACCCGGCGCGCACCAACCGCCGGTTCCGGGTGCTGTCGGAGGGCAGCGCCGCCACCCGGCTCTCCACGGCCTTCGACTCGGTCACCCTCTACGGGCGCGACCCCGATGAGCGCCCCGACATCTACGGCAAGGTCGGCACCTCGGGAGTCTCGGTCGCCACGCTGGCCGACATGAAGGTCCTGTACGCCGGGTTCGATCTGGTCGCACCGACCACCAGCGTGTCGATGACGATCAACGGTCCCGCGCCCACGGTGCTGGCCTTCTTCCTCAATACCGCGATCGACCAGCAGGTGGACGCCTTCACCGAGCGGGAGGGTCGCGCCCCCGACGCCGCGGAGCGGGCCCGGCTCACGGCGTACGCCCTGCAGCACGTGCGCGGCACCGTCCAGGCCGACATCCTCAAGGAGGACCAGGGCCAGAACACCTGCCTGTTCTCCACCGAGTTCAGTCTGCGGATGATGGCCGACATCCAGGAGTGGTTCATCGAGCACGGGGTGCGCAACTTCTACTCGGTGTCGATCTCGGGCTACCACATCGCCGAGGCCGGGGCGAACCCGATCAGTCAGCTCGCCTTCACCCTGGCCAACGGCTTCACCTATGTGGAGGCCTATCTCGCGCGCGGGATGGCGATCGACGACTTCGCGCCCAATCTGTCGTTCTTCTTCTCCAACGGGATGGATCCGGAGTACTCGGTGATCGGTCGGGTGGCCCGCCGGATCTGGGCGGTGACGATGAAGGAGAAGTACGGGGCCGCCGAGCGCAGTCAGAAGCTGAAATACCACGTGCAGACCAGCGGCCGGTCGCTGCACGCGCAGGAGATGACCTTCAACGACATCCGGACCACCCTGCAGGCGCTGATCGCGATCTACGACAACGCCAACAGCCTGCACACCAACGCCTACGACGAGGCCGTGACCACTCCGACCGAGGAGTCCGTCCGCCGGGCCCTGGCGATCCAGCTGATCATCAATCGTGAGTGGGGTCTGGCGATGAACGAGAACCCGCTGCAGGGCTCGTTCATCATCGACGAACTCACCGACCTGGTCGAAGCGGCCGTGCTGGCGGAGTTCGACCGGATCAACGAGCGCGGCGGGGTGCTGGGCGCGATGGAGACCGGCTACCAGCGCGGCCGGATCCAGGACGAATCGATGAGGTACGAGCACCGCAAGCACGACGGCTCGCTACCGATCATCGGGGTGAACACCTTCCTCGCCCCGCATCCGGAGGAAGCGGAGGCGAAACCGGTCCCGTTGGCCCGGGCCACCGAGGCGGAGAAGGCGTCCCAGTTGCAGCGGGTCCGGGCCTTCCGGGCCGCCCATGCCGACGCGGCGCCGGCCGCGCTGGCCCGGCTGAAGGAGGCAGCCGTGGGTGGGGAGAATGTCTTCGCCGTGCTGATGGACGCCGCCCGGGTGTGTTCGCTGCAGCAGATCACCGAGGCGTTCTTCGAGGTGGGTGGTCAGTACCGGCGCAACGTCTGAGCCCGGAGACCGGCTGAGCCGGGATCAGGTTCCGCGCAGACTCTCCGCGAGCCGGGCCGCCAGGTCGCCGCCCCCGACCACCTGCACCCGGTCCAGCCCCAGAAAGCCGGCCAACCGAACCAGTTCACCGGCCAGTTCCTCCGCGGTCTCGGCCGGGGCGCACGGTTCGGCATGGGCGGAGCGGACCAGCAGCAGTCCCGCGGCCCGGTCGGCCTTCAGATCGACCCGGGCAACCAGCCGGTCCCCCAGCAGGAACGGCAACACGTAGTACCCGTGGATGCGCTTGTGGGCCGGGACATAGATCTCGATCCGATAGCGGAAGTCGAACAACTGCTCGGTCCGGGTCCGCTCGAAGACCAGCGAGTCGAACGGACTGATCAGGGCCCGGTCCGGCACCCGCCGCGGCAGGCGGGCGTCGCGATGCAGGTACGCCGGGCGCTGCCACCCCTCGACGCGCACCGGCAGCAGTTCCCCGTCCTCGACCAATTCCTCGATCGCCTGGGTGGTCGGCGCGGGCGCGGTCCGGAAGTAGTCCCGCAGAGATTGAGCGGTGGCCACTCCGTGTGCCTGCGCCGCAATCGACACCAGCCCGCGATGGGCGTCGGCCGGGGTCGGCGTCGGCAGCGCCAGCACCTCGCCGGGCAGGACGCGCTCGGGCAGGTCGTACAGCCGCTCGAACTGTGGCGTACGCCCGGCCACGGTGATCTCGCCGGCATAGAAGAGAAACTCCAGGGCCTGCTTCACCGCCGACCAGTTCCAGCCCCAGTGCGCGGTCGAGCGTTCGACGTCGGCGTCGATCCCGCGGGCGGTCAGCGGGCCGTGCGCGCGGACCTCGGCGAGCACCTGGCGCAGCAGGTCCGGCCGCTCCCGGGCCAGCGTGCGGGGCCCCTGCCAGGCATCGAGGTGCGCCCGGGCCATCCGCCAGCGCAACAGCGGGTGCGTCCGGACCGGGATCAGGGACGCCTCGTGGGCCCAGTACTCAATCAGCCGGCGCGGGGCTCGCCCGGCCGCGCGGTCCAGCAGATCGCGCGGGTACGGCCCGAGGCGGGAGTACAGCGGAAGGTAGTGCGCCCGGGTCAGCACGTTGACCGAGTCGATCTGGAGCAGCCCGATCCGGCGCAGGACCCGGGACAAGGCTCGGACGTCGGGCACCCCCGTGGGGCGCGGGTCGAGGAAGCCCTGCGCATCGAGCGCCACCCGTCGGGCCTGGGCCTTCGACAGCAGCTGGGTGTTCACCGGACCGATTGTGCCCCTGCCGCCGCGGCGGGCACGACACGTCCGGCGCTACGGGATCACCCCGTCCAGGAACTGCAGGACCCGGTCGGCGATCCAGGCCCGGTGCTCGCCGGCCACCCGGACCCGGGCCGGGACGCCCAGGGGATGCCCGGCTCCGGTCACCTCGACCACCGTGATCCTCTCACCCGCGTCGGCCGACGCCACGGCAGCGCGGATCTCGCCGGCCGAGCCGAACGAGTCGCGGTCACCCTGCAACACCAACGTCGGCACCGTCGGGGCGAGCAGTTCGCTCAGCCGGGAGGACTCCGGTTTGCCCGGCGGGTGCAGCGGGAAGGACAGCGCCAGCACCGCGGCGGCCCCGAGTTCCTGCGCGCAGCGGCAGGCCACCCGGGCACCGGCCGAGTGCCCACCGACCACCAGCGGCACTCCCCCGAGCCCCGGTTCCGCGGTCAACGCGGGAACCGCCGCCAGCCAGGCAGCGTCCAGGGTCGGCGGTCGGGTCGCCACCTTCTTGCCGGCCACCTTCCAGGGTTGCTCGAAGCGGGCGACGGTGATTCCCCGGGCGGGCAGCAGCGCCGCCAGCGCCACCAGGTCGACCCCGTCGAGCCCGCCCCCGGCCCCGTGACCCAGCACCAGCAGTGCCCGTACGCCGCCGTCGGCCGTGGCGGGCGACACGTGCCACCGCCCCGGCCCCTGCGGGGTGTCGACCTCGCGCACGACCACCTCACCGAGCAGCGTCACGATGCCGCCACCGGGCCGGGCCGGCGTACCGGGCTGCTGATCGCGTGTTCCATGGGACCCATCGTGGCACGGGCCGGACCGGTTCCGGCCGCGGTCATACCCGGTCGAGGATCTCGGCGATCAGGGCCCGGGCGGCCGGTGAGGTCGGTGCGGGGCGCCGGTGCACCAGCGCGACCGGGTGCCGCGCGGCCAGGCCGGTGACCGGCAGCACCGCGACCTGTTGGCGCAACTGGCCGGGCTCGGTGGCCGAGGTGGGGACCAGCGCGAACCCCATGCCGAGCGCGGCGTACCGGATCTGTTCGTCGGTCGTGGCGACATCGAAGGCCACCTGTCGGCGTACCCCGAGCCGGTCGAAGGCGGCATCGACATAGTGCCGCAGGCCACTGGCCGCGCGCAGTTCCACCGCGGGCCCGGCCGCGGCGAGTTCGGCCGGAGTCACCGAGGCCCGATCGGCCAGCGGGTGCCCGCGGTGCACCACCGCCACGAAATCGTGCTCGCTGATCAGGTGGTGGGCGAACTCGCCGGGCACCTCGGCGGCGTACAGACCGACGATCCCCACATCGAGTTCCCCGGCCCGCAGCCCGGCGATGATCCCGAAGGAGCCGGGATCATGGATCCGGATCTCCACCGCGGGATGGCGTTCATGGAACGCTGCGAGTGCCTCGTCCACCCGGGGCGCGGACTGACCGACCACGTTGATCACCCCGACCCGCAGCACCCCGGTCAGCGAACCGCGCAGCGCCACCATTTCGGCGACGGCCTCATCGACCTCGGCCAGGATCCGCCGAGCCCGCGCCAACAACTGCTCCCCGGCCGGCGTCATCGCGACTCCCCGATTGGACCGCTCCAGCAGCTGGGTCCGGTGCTCCCGTTCCAACTTGGCCACCTGCGTACTCAGCGCGGACTGGACCACCTGGCACCGCTGCGCGGCCCGCGTAAAACTGCGCTCCTCGCACACCGCGACGAAGTACCGGAGCTGGGCAATGTCCACAATCCCTATTTATCACGAAACCAGATAGCCAGCATCAAAATCGTCTGATGGATAGATAGCTCATCCTTGCGCATGCTTGATGCATCGCCTCACCGCCGAGGCCCACCGCGAATCGGGAGGAATGCAATGACGCAGATGACCACGCGAGCAGCCGACCGGGAAGTCAGCTTCCCGCAGGCCGACGGATCCCGGGTGCCCTACCGGGTGTTCAGCTCCCAGGAGGTCTACGACCGGGAACAGGAACGGATCTACCGGGGCCCGCACTGGTCCTTCGTCGCCCTGGCCGCCGAGATTCCCAACCTGCACGACTTCAAGTCGACCTTCATCGGGGACACCCCGGTCGTGGTGACCCGCACCGAGGACGGCTTCTCCTGCTGGGTGAACCGGTGTGCCCACCGCGGCGCGATTGTGTGCCGGGAGAAGTTCGGCAACCGGGCCGACCACACCTGCGTGTACCACCAGTGGAACTACAACGCCAACGGCGCCCTCCAGGGCGTGCCGTTCCGGCGCGGCATCAAGGCCGACGGCAAACGCCTGACCGGCATGGCCAAGGACTTCCAGCAGGAGAACTTCGGCCTGCGGACGCTGCGGGTGGCCGACTTCCACGGCCTGCTGTTCGCCACGTTTTCCGAGGAGACCCCCGACATCGAGGACTACCTCGGCCCCGAGATGCAGCCCTGGGTCGAACGGATCGTCAAGGGCCGCGACCTGGAATACCTCGGCTGCACCCGGCAGTACGCCCACTCCAACTGGAAGCTCTACTACGAGAACGTCAAGGACCCCTACCACGCCTCCCTGCTGCACCTGTTCCACACCACGTTCAACATCTTCCGGGTCGGCATGAAGGCCCGTTCGATCCCCGATTCCCGGCACGGCCTGCATTCGATCATCACCGTCACCAAACCCGAGCAGGACGCCGACACCGCCGCGGCGTACCAGAAGCAGTCGATCCGCTCGATGGACAGCGGCTTCACCCTCGAGGACCCCTATCTGCTGGGCCAGATCTCCGAATTCGACGAGGACACCACCAACCACATCCAGACGATCTTTCCGCAGTTGGTGATCCAGCAGATCCACAACACCTTGGTCGCCCGGCAGGTCCTGCCCAAGGGCCCCGGCGAGTTCGAGCTCGTCTTCCACTTCTTCGGGTACGCCGACGACACCCCCGAACTGCGCGAGCTGCGGCTGCTGCAGGCCAACCTGGTGGGCCCGGCCGGCTACATCTCGATGGAGGACACCGAGGTGACCGAACTGGTCCAGGACGCCACCGTTCGCGACGGGGACGCCACCTCCTTCCTCGGTATGGCACTGGATGCCCCCGACGAGCAGGACACCAACATCACCGAGAGCCTGATCCGCAACTTCTGGGCGGGCTACCAGAAAGTCATGGGGTACTGAGATGACCAACACGATGGGAACCACCACCGACGCCCGGCCGACGCCGGACCTGATGCTCTGGCTGGAGATCTTCGAGACCCAGTCCCGCTACGCCCATGCCATCGACTCCGACGACCTCGAGACCTGGCCGGCCTTCTTCACCGAGGACGCGACGTACACGATCGTCTCGCGGGAGAACCACGACCGCGGCCTCCCGGCCCCGATTCTGCACTGCCGCAACCGGGCCATGATGCGGGACCGCGTCGTGGCGCTGCGCAACGCGAACATCTACGAGGAGCACCGCTACCGCCACAGCACCTCCGGCCCGGTCATTCTCGAGGCCGACGGCGATAGCGTCCGCACCGAAACCAGCTACATCGTGGTGCGGACCGGCCAGGCCGGGGACGCCGAGGTCTACTCCGCCGGCAGCTACCACGACACGCTGGTCCGGACCGATGCCGGCTGGCGCTACCGGGAACGGAAGGTCATCTACGACACCTCCCGGGTCCTCACGCTGCTCGCCACCCCGATCTGAGCGATGCCATGGCGACCTGGTTCGGCGTGATCCGGCTCGAAGCGCTGATCGCCGAGGAACCCATCCCGGTGGAGGCCGGGGACATTCCGATCGTGCTCGTCCGCGTGAACGACACCGTCCATGCGCTCCACGATCGCTGCCCCCACGACGGGGTCCCCCTGTCCGAGGGCTTCTTCGAGGGCGGTGGCCTGCTCGAGTGTGTGCTGCACCAGTGCCGGTACGCCCTGGCCACCGGCGGCGCGATCCGACCGTCGGGGGTCGGCGTCCGGGCGTACCCGACCCGCATCGTCGGGGGCATGGTGCAGGTCGGGATCACCGGGGGCAATCCGTCCGACACCTGAGGGACCTACAGTCGAGGTCACCCCCGTGTTGCAACTGATAACCATTCTCAATAGGGTGGGGGTCCTGGTTGATCTGAAAGGCCTCCCATGACTGCGACCATCGCCCCGGACACGCGTGTCCCCGTTACTGTTCTGACCGGTTTCCTCGGATCGGGCAAGACGACGCTGCTCAACCGCATCCTCACCGAGGAGCACGGTCAGCGGATCGCCGTGATCGAGAACGAGTACGGCGAGGTGGGGATCGACGATGCCCTCGTGTATGACTCCGATGAGGAGATCTTCGAGATGAACAACGGCTGCATCTGCTGCACCGTGCGCGGAGACCTCATCCGGATCCTCGGCACCCTGATGAAGCGGCCGGACCCGTTCGACCGCATCCTGATCGAGACGACCGGCCTGGCCGACCCGGCCCCGGTCGCCCAGACGTTCTTCGTCGACGACGAACTGCGCGAGAAGCTCCGCCTGGACGCGATCATCACCATGGTCGACGCTGCGCACGTCCTGGATCACCTCACTGAGGTCAAGCCCGACGGGGTCGAGAACGAGGCGGTCGAGCAGGTGGCGTTCGCTGACCGGCTCGTGCTCAACAAGACCGACCTCGTGGACGAGACCGCGCTCGCCGACGTGGTCGCCGGCCTTCGGAGCATCAACGCGATGGCCGATATCCTTCCCACCCGGTACGCCGAACTCGAGTTGGGGAGCATCCTGGATGTCGGCGCGTTCGCGCTCGATCGGGTTCTCCAGACCGATCCCACCTTCCTCACCGAGACCGACCACCAGCACGACCTGACCGTCGGCTCGGTCGGGATCGAGACCGAGGGCAGTATCGATGTCGGCAAGCTCAACGCATGGCTCGGCAAGCTGCTGCGCGAACGCGGCCAGGACATCTTCCGCTCCAAAGGCATCCTCAACATCGACGGCCTCGCCAACCAGTACGTCTTCCAGGCCGTCCACATGCTCTTCGACGGCGCCGAGGGACGCCCCTGGGCCGAGGGTGAACCTCGCCTCAACCGCCTGGTGTTCATCGGGCGCAACCTCGACCGCGACGAACTGATCGCCGAGTTCAACGCCTGCCTGACCGGCGTACGATGACCGCGCGCGTCTCGACCGTCGACGACGTCACTCATCGCGTCGAGGGAGACGTCGCCACCCTCGCCGTACGCGCCGGCGGCTCACCCGCGGTAGCGGTCGGTACCTCCGATGGCACCTGCTGGTGGGTGGGGCCGGCGAATCCGGCCGTACGCCGGGCCGCCACGGAGGTGGACGTTCCCACCGGTATCGCCGTCCACCCGCGCCGCGACGAAGTCACACTCACCGGACCCCGCGGCTACGCGATCTGGAGACCCGGCAGTGACCCGCACCCGTACCCGGACCAGGGTTGGAGCAGCGCCGCCGCCTACGCCCCGAGCGGCGCCCTCGCGGTCGCGGCAGGCCGGACCGTGGCCATCCACCCGGACGCCAGCACGGCCGCGCCGTACGTGTCGGCTCCCGCGCCCAGCACGATCACCGACGTCGCCTGGACACCGCAGGGCAACCGGGTCGCAGCGAGCGCCTACGGGGGTGTCTACATGTACGACGGCAGGGCACCCGAGCCCGTCCGAACCTACCCGTACCTGGGCTCACACCTCGCGGTGGCGGTCAATCCCAACCGGCGCTGGATCTGCAGCGGCAACCAGGACGCCAGCGTCCACATCTGGCGCGCCTCCAATGGTGCGGAACTCCAGATGTCCGGCTTCCCGCTGAAGGTGACGCGGCTCGCGTTCGATGACACCGGGCGCTGGATGGCCAACAACGGCGCCCCCGATGTCGCCGTCTGGGACTTCAGCGGTCAGGGCCCCGGCGGCCGCGGGGCCGAACTGCTTGCCGGACACGACCGCGTGATCGACTTCGACTGGCGCCCCGGACCCGGAGCAGTGCTCGCCACCGTCGGCTCCGAAGGCAACGTGCAGATATGGACCATGACGAGCACGGTGATCGGTAAGCGGCGCCTACCCGTACGTACCCGTGAGTTCGCTGATGCGCTCAGCGTCCGCTGGCTCGGCACAGACCGCCTGGTCGTCGCGCGCGCCGGCGGAGTCGTCACCATCATCGACGGGACCTGCTGATGGTGCCCGGCCCGCCGACCGGCATCCAGTTGCCCGGTCCGGGCGGTATCGGGCCGGGCCGCGGCTCAGGGGTCAGCCAGACCAGCCGCGTCCGCGCGCTGGTCGCCGAGCACGTACCCGACGACCTGGTCGTCCTGGTCACCGAACTCGCCTGCTCCGAGCCCGGCTGCCCGCCCGTGGAGACCGTGATCGCCCTCATGTACCCCGGCAACCCGCACCAGTTCAAGCTCCCCAAGGCAGTCCGTGAGGTGACCGCCGACGACGTCCGACAGGTACTCACAACGCAGGAAGGACACGAGCACTGACCCCGGCGACTCGGTGGCTCGGGCATCGCTCCGGGACGCGCAGCTCGGGCGACCCGGTAACCATCGACCGGCTCGCGACCGCCACTGCGCTCACCGCCGACGAAGGGGCGGGCGCGGCTGGCCGCCGGGCAGGACCAAAGCTCTTTCTGATGTGTACCGGATGCGTATCGAGGATCCGGGAAGCAGAAATCCCCTGTCAGAACCATGTTCTGACAGGGGATTCGACTTGTAGCCCCGACGGGATTCGAACCCGCGCTACCGTGAGCGGCGAATCCGGACAGCAACCGCCGCCGGATCCACGCCGCAGGAGTCAGGGGCGACGCGCTCCACCCGGTTTGCGGGAGACAACCGCGGAGGAAGCGGCCGGGGTTGGGTCGCCGGCCGCTCCATCGTTCGGACCGACCTGCTAGAAGATCAGATTCTCGTTGACCGGAATCGAGTTCTCTTCACAGTAGTCGAGATACATGTTCAGGAATGAGAAGACGTCCATCGTCTTCAGGTGACGATCCTGCTCGTCGTAGAGGTCCAACGCGCCCTGCACGAAGAAGAGCGTCTTCATGCCGGTGTCGCTGGTGAGCGTGTGGATCACGCCCGGGTTCTCCTGGACGAAGTCCCCCTCCTGCGCGAGCCAGTCGTACTCCTCGTAGCGCCAGCTTCCCTCCAGGGTGTACGCCGAGACCGGGCCGCGATGGCGGTGACGTCCGATCCCGCCCGGCCCCTTGGACCACAGGATGTTCACATACAGCGAGTTCCGCACGTCGAAGCGGAGCGGCTTGAGGAACACGTCGCCGGACGCCCCGACCCAGGGGTGGAAGAGAGACTCGTCGGTGCCCATGTAGATGTCCTGCACACCATGTTCCAGGTGCCTCTTCAGGACACGCTTCTCCACATCATCCAGGATGCTGTCCGGGTTGTCGTACGGGTTCTTGATCATTGAAACCTCCGAGGTTCATTGTTTGCCGACGTTGGCAATGCGGGTCCACTGGGCCGCGGCGACTGGGCGTTCTGCCCGACGCCGTGGCGTGGTTATCCTCGCCGCAGGCAGACCCGATTCCGGGGGCTCAGGAGCTTCTTGTTCACAAGTTGAACATCTTCGGTCTCCCCTCTGGTCTGTGGTCCTGCCGCGCGAATAAAATCCTTGGGTTCCGGAATTTTTGACCGAGTGATCACACCGAGGGGGTTCCGTGCCATCCATTGACCGCGCCGGCCTCGCCCGGCCAGCCAGGCCCGACATCATCAGGTCCTGGGGTCGATCCCGATTGAATGGGGTGGACTCGACCCGCCTCGAGATCGACCGGACCGAAGCCGATGTGGACTCCAGTTTCGTCACGGCAGCAGCTCCGGTCCTTCTGTCGGTAACGGATATGCTGGCGGGCACCTCGACGTCACTCGCCCTCGCCGACCCCTCCGGGGTGGTGAGCTGGCGGTGGCAATCGGATTCGTCGATCACCGCGTTGCTCGATCGTTCGGAGTTCGAACTCGGATCACACTTCGCGGAACCCTGTGCGGGCACGAACGGCATCGGACTGGCAATCGCAAGCCGACGCCCCGTGCGGGTCATCGGGGCCGAGCACTACAAGCAGATGTGGGACGTCTGGGCCTGCTTCGCGGCGCCGGTGGCGGACCCGATCACCGGCCAGATGGCCGGCCTGGTGAACATCACCTGCCGGGCCGAGTCTGCCAACCACTTCCTTGCGGTCGCGCTGCGATCCCTCACCGATCGCATCGGCGTTGCCCTGCGCGATGCCGCAGCCCCGCGACAGCACCGGCTGTTGGAAGCTTGTCTCCGGTTCCGCGCATCCACCAGGCGGGCGGTGGTCGCCCTGGACCGGACGTTGCTGCTGGCCGACGACAGAGCAGCGTCCTTTCACCTTGATCGGGCCCAGGTGTGGTCGGCGATCGTCGAAGCCGGCCCGTACGCCCGCATGGTCACCCTCCCCGGAGGACTCACCGCCGAGCTCTATCCGGTGGCGCCTCGATCCCTCTCCCACGGGGTAGTACTGGTGCTGGGACCGAACACTGGTTCCCGAACCCTGCCGGACTCGGGCGGGGCGGGCTCAGGCGGGGCGCGCTCGAGCGGGGCGGGCTCGCCCCAGAGCGTCCCGACGCGAATGCCGAGCACGCCGTTGCAGCAGGCCGAGGCGGACATCATCCGGCAGGTGCTCGTTGAATGCGGCGGGAACAAGTCCGAGGCCGCGGAGCGACTCGGTATCTCGCGGGGAACGCTGTACCAGCGGCTGCGGCGCTATGGCATCGCCGGATGATCGGTGTTCAAGTCCTGCACAATCGGCTCCCGGGGCGACAATCCGGTGACGTTTCGAACTAGGTTCGCGGATACCAACGCAGGTCAGTGAGATCGAGGAGGATCTTCGTGTCGACTTTTTCCCAAGAACTTTTTGCTGGCAAGACCGCGATCGTCACCGGTGGTACGTCCGGGCTCGGAGCTGGATCGGCCCAGTACCTCGCCGAGCTCGGGGCCACCGTCTACGCCGTCGGCCTCGGTTCGGACAAGGTGACCTTTCCCGAGCATCTGGACATCCGCGTGCGCGAGGTCGACGTGACCAACGATGAGCACCTGATGTCGTTGTACTCGGAGCTGGACTCCCTGGACATCCTCATGCCTGCCGCTGGCATCAGCATGGGGGATCGCGAGCTGGAGTGGGAACCCTTCAACAAGGTGTTGGCCATTCAGCTCAACGGTGTCTATCGCACGATCCAGTTGGCGCATCCCCTTCTCGCCGCGCACGGCGGGTCCATCGTGATGGTTGCCTCGATGTACTCGTTCTTCGGAGGCGGCAAGCGCGCCGCGTATTCAGCAGCCAAGGGCGGGATCACGCAGTTGACCAAGTCTCTGGCCGAGGCGTACGCCCCCGACCACATCCGCGTCAACGCCATCGCGCCCGGATGGATCGACACCCCGTTGCTGGCGCCGCTCAAGGCTGATCAGGCGCTCAGTGACCGGATCCTCTCGCGCACCCCGTTGGGACGCTACGGCACCCCGGAGGAAATCGGTAAGGTCACCGCATTCCTCGCCTCCGACGCTGCATCCTTCATCACCGGAGTCGTCCTCCCCGTCGACGGTGGCTATCTCGTCACAGGAATCTGAGCCTGCAGCCACCTGCACCTCGGGCCGTCTGGCCAGGACAGAGCCCTGCTGATGGGTACCAGATGCGTACCGAGGATCCGGGAAGCAGAAATCCCCTGTCAGAACCATGTTCTGACAGGGGAATCGACTTGTAGCCCCGACGGGATTCGAACCCGCGCTACCGCCGTGAGAGGGCGGCGTGCTAGGCCGCTACACAACGGGGCCCTAGCCCGAAGAACATATCAGCACAGTCAGCTGACTGCAAATCCTGCGCTGATGCTCTTCCGCGCAGGGGTACCAGGACTCGAACCTAGACTAACTGAACCAGAATCAGTCGGGCTGCCAATTACCCCATACCCCTCTGCGCCACCGGTTCTTAACGCCCCGGCAACGAGGAATAACATTAGTGGATGATGCCGCCGCTCGCAAATCGGCGCGTCGCCTGATCCACGGTGCCCGCGTGGGGTGCTTCGCTCCTCAGCTCAATGTACCCACCCGGAGCTGTTCGGGAGGACCGAGCTTCGGTTCGGTCAGGCAGCGTCACCGTTGGGTAGGCAGCTTCGGTGCGCCGTGACGCTGGGTTTCCGATGCCGACGTTGGGTGGGTGTGGTGAAGCTCGATCCGGGAGGCCGGGGCAGGCGTACGAGCGGCGACCCGGGCGGCATCGTGGAATGAGGCACCAGAATCGGCAGTCCGTCCCGATTTCGTCCACACTGGTCGGGTGAGCTTGCCGGGAGGAGACCTGATCGTACGCCCCGGCCCGGGCGTACCCAGGGGTCTCACCATCCCGGCAGCGGAGTTGGACGAGCGATTCTCCCGCTCGGGCGGACCGGGTGGACAAGGGGTGAACACCACCGACAGCCGGGTGGAGTTGCTGTTCGAGCCGGCCGCCTCGAGCGCTTTCACCCAGGCCCAGCGGGACCGCATCCTCACCGCCCTGGCCGACCGACTCGTGCACGATCGGATCTCGATCGTCGCCTCCGAGTACCGCAGCCAGTTCCGGAACCGGGCAGCGGCGCGCGAGCGGCTGGCCGACCTGCTGCGCCGAGCCCTGGCCCCGCCCCCGCCGACGCGCCGAGCCACCAAGCGCACCCGCGGGTCGCAGGTGCGGCGACTGGAGACCAAGCGTCGCCGCGGGGAGATCAAGGCCGGCCGCAGAATGCCCAGGGACACCGGCTAGCTCGACTGACCGGAGCCCGCTGCGGGCCGGGTGGCGCCGGCGCATGACCCAGCCACTCCACCCGTCACGATGACAGTGCATCACTGCTGGCTGTCGCCCCCGGCGGAGGACAGATCGATTGCGCGGGCAACGGTGGTGAGGTCTGGGCCGGATGCCTCTGGGCCCAGCAGATCACGGGTCACCGCCACCCTGATCTCCCGCGCCAGAGAGGTCGGCCCCTCGACCACCAGCTCCCGACCTTGGGTCAGGAGCACCGCGTCGTCGGGGCGGACCTGCGTCAGATCGAATGCCTTCCGGCGAGGCCACCACTCCGGAAAGTGCTTTTCCGGTCCGGCGCCCTTGATCCGGGTCAGGCTGATCGTCGCCGTGCGGGCGTCGGCATCGATACTCCCGACTTGGATACGGGTCAGACCCAATCCCAGAGAGGCGGGCGGCTCCGGAAAACCATCGATCCCGCTCTTGCTCCCGGCACGCCACGTGAAGTTCCCCGCACTATCGGCGACCAGGTAGGAGCGGCCTCCCTCGAACACGTGAACCAGGACAACCGGGTCTTCGCCGATACCGACGTCCCATCGCTCAGGGACCCGAAGCTCGATGAAATACTCACCGAATCGCGCTGCCAGATAGCCCTCTCGTTCACGCTGGTGGAGCGGTCGCAGGGAGATGGTGACGTCGACATCACCGGCCTCGTTCCACACGCGCGACTCATCGAGCCACCCCAAACTCCACATATTGGCCGCGTTCATCCCTGGCCCCACGCCATAGACGGGGCGACCGTTCGGGGCAATCTGGTTCATCTGAGAATCCGGATTGATCCCGATGGTGGTGGTATCCGGCCCCGTGCTCATAATGTCCCAGGGGTCCTGATATTCGGCCTCCGATCCCAGCATGCGCGAGTGATTGAGCCCGTAGACGTGCCCCATCTCCTGACCGATGAGGGAGGGGGCAAGACCGGCCATGGCGAGATTCTTTCCGTCATCACCCCCGACAGCGCCACCGGGGCCCCCGAACAGGTCCAGGGCCCGATTCAGGACAACAAGGGTGTTGAAGTTGTCCATGTCGACGCCGGCCTGACGCGCGGCTGCCTTGGCGTCAGCGAGCAGCTTGTCGCGACCTGCCGGGTTCGCCCCCGAGCCGGTGTAGTCATCGGTAAGTTCGAACCAGCCGTACACCGCCGAGTCGGCCAACACGGCCTTCCCGTAGGACATGTCGGTCCAGAAATCGAACATTCCACCGGTACCGGCTCCGGCCTTTGTGAAAAACCGTTCGTACCATTCTTTGGTGTGTGGCTGAGATCGGTCTGCGGGAAAATTGACCAAAAGAATTGCCCATGGCTTGGCAGTCACGGCACACCTCTGTCCGCTCGAAGATAACCACAGGCTATTCCCGCGGAATGCGACCAGACCAGAGCTACGGATGCCAGATATTCAGCGGACAAAATTCTGTGGCCAGGGTCGCTTCGTGGCCAATGACCAGCTCGCAGGATCAGCCGCAGGCAAAACGTCCGCCACCGGTCCCGCGACAGCAGTGACCACCCCGCAGGCCGAAGCGCTTCCCGTGCCGGGCCTCGGTGACGCGCCGCCGGTTGGGCCGGATACCGTCGTTCTCGGTGCAGCAGAACTCACCGAGGACCACCAAAGTGCCGCTGACTGGACGCGATCACATTCTGGTGCACCAAAAACGACGCTCGCCGGAGTAGGTCACCGCCTGGCGATCGGCTACGGCGACTCGACCACCGCCGCCGACAGATCCATCTGTCGGGCCAGATAGCGGCCGGTGAGCGAGGCCGGGTCAGCGGCCACCTGCGCGGGCGTTCCGGTGGCCACGATCCGGCCGCCGTCCTCCCCGCCGCCGGGGCCCAGGTCGATCACCAGGTCCGCGTTCGCGATCAGGTCCAGGTCGTGCTCGATCACGATGACGGTGGCGCCGCGGCCGGTGAGTCGGCGCAGGACCGCCAGCAGGGTGCGTACATCCAGCGGATGCAGCCCCACGCTCGGTTCGTCGAGCACGAACAGGGCATCGCGCTGGTCCTTGTGCAACTGGTTCACCAGCTTCAGCCGCTGGGCCTCCCCGCCCGACAGCGCCGGGGTCGCCTCGCCAAGGGTGAGGTAGCCGAGCCCGAGCTCAGCCAGGCCGGCCAGCCGCTTGTGCACCCGGGACAGATCCTCGGTGTGGGCCAGCGCCTCGCGTACGGTGCACCCCAGCAGCGCGGGCAACGAGATCCCGTCGCGCAGGTACCGGTCGGCGGCCGGCGCGAATCGGCTGCCGCCGCACTCGGGGCACACGATGTCGACATCGGGCAGGAACTGGACGTCGAGAGAGACCTCGCCGGTCCCCTCACAGCGTGGACAGGACAGCGAGCCGGTGTTGTAGGAGAAATCGGAGGCGGTGAGCCCGTCGGCCCGGGCGGCGTCGGTGCTCGCGTACGCCTTGCGCAGCTCATCCATCACCCCGGAGTAGGTGGCGACGGTCGAGCGCACGTTGAGCCCGATCGGGGTGGCGTCGACCACCTGGGCCCTGAGCCCCGCCGGCGTGTCCAGCGTACGCACGTGGTCCGGCAGCGCGGTGCCGTTCGCCCGGGCCTGCAGGGCGGGGACCAGCGAGTCCAGGATCAGGGTGGTCTTGCCCGACCCGGACATCCCGGTCACCGCGGTCAGCCGGCCCAGCGGCACCGCGATGTCGAGGCTGTGGACGGTATGGATCGGCGCGGTCGCCAGCCGGATCGCGCCGTGCTCGAAGACCGTGTCCGGCGCAACGACCGGCCCCACGACGACCGGTTCGGTACCGGCCAGAAACCCACCGAGCAACGATTCGGGCGCCGCGGCCACGGTATCCGGGTCGCCCGCGGCGATCACCGTGCCGCCCTCGGTGCCCGAGCCGGGCCCGATCTCGATCAGCCAGTCCGCCTCGCGCAAGATCTGCACATCGTGATCGACGAAGACCACCGAGTTCCCGTCGGCGAGCAGGTCCCGCATCACCCCGAGCAGGCCGTCGACGTTGGCCGGATGCAACCCGATCGAGGGTTCGTCGAGCACGTAGAGGACCCCAGTCGTGCGATTGCGGACCGCCCGAGCCAACTGGGCCCGCTGCCGCTCCCCGGTCGACAGGGACGCCCCGGCCCGGTCCAGCGCCAGGTAGCCCAGGCCCAGATCGACCAACCGCCGGGCCATCCCGACCAGGGTCTCGATCAGTGCGGCGGCCATCTCCTGCATGTCGGCGGGCAGTGTGTCGGGGATGCTCGGTACCCAGGCGAGCAGGTGATCCAGGGTCAGCGCGGTGGCCTCGGCCAGGTTCCGCTCCCCGATCCGGGGAGCCCGGGCCGCCGGGCTGAGTCGCGTACCGGCGCAGTCGGGGCAGGTGCCCTCGCGCAGGAACCGGCTGACCTTGGCCAGGCGCTTCTCGGTGTCGGCACGCTGCAGTTCCTTGGTCACCGTCAGCCGGGCATTGCGGAAGGTGAAATCGAGTTCGTGCAGCCCCTTCTTGCTGGTGACCGTGATGTGCTTCTTCTCCTCCGGCCCGGCCAGGACGATCTCGCGCTCCGCGTCGGTCAGGTCACGCCACGGCACGTCGGTGCGCACGCCGAACTCCCGGACGATGTCGGGCTGCACGTTGAACCCGAACATCTGCCACGGCGCCACCGCTCCCTGGTCGATGGTCTTGGTCGGATCGGGCACCAGGGCGGCATCGTCGACGGTACGCACCACCCCGAGCCCCTGACACCGCGGACAGGCCCCGGTGGAGTTGAACGACAGCGCCTCCGCACCGGGTGCCTGCACCGTCGCGCCGCATTCGGGACAGGTGAAGGGCACCTCGGCGGCCACGTCGATGGTCGGCGGGACCCGATGCCCGTTGGGGCACAGGTGCGCGGCGAGCCGGGAGAACATCAGCCGCAGCACGTTGAGCAGTTCGGTGGTGGTCCCGAAGGTGGAGCGCACCCCCGGTACGCCGGGCCGCTGCCGCAGCGCCAGGGCCGCGGGGACATGTTCGATCGAGTCGACCGCGGCCCGCGGGGCATGCGACATCCGGCGCCGGGTGTAGGTCGACAACGCCTCGATGTAGCGCCGCGAGCCCTCGGCGTACAGCACTCCGAGCGCCAGCGACGACTTGCCCGAACCCGACACTCCCCCGATCCCCACCAGGACATGCAGCGGAATGTCGACGTCGACCGCGCGCAGGTTGTGCACCCGCGCGCCGCGGACCTCGATGCGGTCGGGCTGGGACCGGGTCATCGTCGACCCGCTCGACGCCGGCCCGCCCGCGGGATCCCGGTCACCTGCGCCATCGACTCCTCCTGCCGTTGCCCTGCCCGGCCACTGTAGACCGGTGCCGGCGCGAGGCCGGCGCGGTGCCGGCCGCATGGTGGGCCGATCCTGCCGCCAGACGACCCGAACGGCCCGAAAACCCAGGAATCCTGCCTTCTGGTGGCAGGATCGGCCCACGCAGGTCACCCCATACCCAGGAGCCACGCACAGGGAGCAGGACCGACGTGGCGCCGATTCGAACTCGAGCCGCTCGGGGCCCAGGTGAATCCGTCGTCTGTGAGAATCAGCGGCGGCATCGCAACGCCGGGGACGACAGGGAGAAATGATGAAGGATTTCGACGATTTCGTGGTCAAGCTGATGGTGATCGAGCAGCTTCTGGACGAGGAGGGCGGCATCGAGGCGCCCCACTCCAACGCCTGGGACTGGCTGGAGGAGGCGCGGGGCATCGATCACGACGGGGCTGAGGACCTGATCTACGGCGAGTACTTCGCCAAGCGCATCCCCGAGATCGAGACGTGGGCCCGGGACCTGGAGATCAGTGCCGAGCAGATGGCCGGCATCACCGAGCTCGACTGGGACGGCGGCCTGGACATCTTCATGCTGATGGCACCGTCGTGGGACGGTGAGGACGACCTGTTCGATGTCGCCACCTGGACCGACGTCACCCCCGAGCGTTTCCCCGCGCTGACCAGCCTGACCTACGTCGGAGAGCTGGAGGATTCGGTCCGCGAGGCTCTCGAGGCCGCTGACGTGGAGCTCGAGCAGTTCTGAGCCGCCCGCGGGGTCAGCCCCGACCGGCGTACGGCATGCCGGTGGCGTGGACGGTCAGCCACGGCACACTCACCTCCGGCGGAAGCGCGACGACCGGTCGGAGCACCTCCGCGAGGTGATCCGGATCGAAGGTGGGCTCCGGGCGCCGCGAACCGTCCGGCTGCTCGGCGCCGTGCGCCATCCCCTGGGTCATCGCGGTGGCCGCGTTGCCCACATCGACCTGGGTGGCGGAGATGCCCAGTGCGCGTCCGTCCAGGTTGATCGAGCGGGTCAACCCGGTCAGCGCATGCTTGGTGACGGTGTACGCGACCGACCGGGGCCGCGGCACCTGGGCGGAGATCGACCCGATCATGATGATCCGTCCCCCGCCCGGGTGCTGGCTGTGCATCTGCCGAAAGGCCGCGCCGGAGCACAGCACCGTACCGACGACGTTGGTCTGCCAGGTCTGCTGGAACTCCTCGGCGCTGACCTCCGCCACACTCGCGACCGGTCCGAACATGCCGGCATTGTTGACCAGCACATCGAGGCGGCCGTACTCGGTGGCAATGGTGTCGAACAGCCGCTCGACCTGGTCCTCCGCGGTGATGTCGGTGGGCACCACCCGAGCACCCCCGGAGCAGAGCTCGGCGGTCTGCTCCAGTTCGGGGACCCGACGACCGGCCAGAACGAGCCGCGCCGCGGGGGCCAGCCCGACGGCCAGGGCACGCCCGATGCCGGATCCGGCTCCGGTGATCACGACGATGGGCAGTTCGCTCGACTCTGACATGTCCGGCTCCACTCTCTCCAGGGCGTTCGCGGGCCCAGCACCCCACCTCGGAGCATAGGTCGACGTCTGCGACCCCGGGCGGCGTACGAAGAGATTTCCGTGCCGCGACGGTAAAATATTCCGATATGGGCATATGATGGTCGCATGGCACGGGCAGCGACGACATCGGACGTCTTCAACGCGATCGCCGAGCCCCGGCGCCGGGAGATCCTCGGTCTCCTGCGCGCCGGTGAACGCTCGGTGAGCGAGGTGTCCCAGGTGCTGGGGCTGCCCCAGCCGGGGACCTCGAAACACCTGCGCGTGCTCCGTGAGGTCGGCCTGGTGCGGGATCGCCAGGCGGGAAAACAGCGTCTCTACCAGCTCGACGCCCGCGGACTGCGCGCCATCCATGAGTGGACCGGCGGGTTCGAGCGGTTCTGGACCGAGAGCTTCGACCGCTTGGCGGAGTACGTGCAGGACCTCAAGCAAACCCGCGATCAGGAGGAATGATGAGAGAAACCGAACCGGACACGACGGCGCGCTCGGCCACCGCGGACCGCGAGATCGTGATCTCGCGAACCATCGACGCACCGCGGGAACTGGTGTTCGAAGCGTTCACCGAGGTACGCCACCTGTCCCGCTGGTGGGGACCGGACGGGTTCACCACCACGACCCGGGCCTTCGAGTTCCGCGTCGGCGGCGAGTGGGACTTCGTGATGCACGGACCCGACGGCACCGCGTACGCCGAGTGGATCACCTGGACAGCGATCTCGCCGTCGGAGCGGATCGAGTTCTTGCACGGTGAGCGCCGCGATGACCCGAATGCGTTCGAGTCGATCCTGACCTTCGAGCCCGACGGGCAGACGACCCGGATTCAGCTGCGGACGGTGTTCCCCACCACCCAACTGCGCGACGAGGCGGTCGAGAAGTACGGCGCGATCGAGGGGGGCCGGCAGACCTTGGGCAACCTGGCCGCCTACGTCGCCCAGCGCACGCCGGGGGGTGAGTTCTGATGTCCCCGAAAGTGTTCTTCAGTGTGTCGATGTCGCTGGACGGGTTCATCGCCCCGGCGTCCACCGACGAACTCATGGGACAGCGTTGGATGGAACTGCAGGGGTGGGCCTTCCGGCAGCGCTTCTTCCGGGAGAACCTCAAGCTCGGGACCGGCGGTGAGGAGGGCCCCGACAACGCCATCATGGCCGAGACGTTCCGGCGTACCGGCGCCAGCGTGATGGGCAAGCGGATGTTCGACGCCGGGGAACGGATGTGGCCGGAGGATCCGCCCTTCCACACCCCGGTGTTCGTGGTGACCCATCAGGAGCGCGAGCCGTGGGTGCGGCCGGGCGGGACCACCTTCCACTTCGTCAACGACGGCATCGAGTCGGCCCTGGCCCGAGCCCGCGACGCGGCCGGCGACCGAGACGTCCGGATCGCCGGCGGGGGCGCGACCATCGTGGAGTATCTCAACGCCGGGCTGGTCGAGGAGTTCACCATCGCTCTCGCCCCGGTGCTGTTCGGCTCCGGGATCCGGCTGTTCGAGAGTGTGGACGCGGGCCGGCTGGCCGTTGCCCCGGTCCGCGCCGAACCGACCGGAGAGGTGACGCATCTGACCTTCGCGGTCGCCGACCGGTAGGTCCCCGACCGCCGATCACTGCGGGCACCGGCGGATGCGACAGGCCGGGGAGCCCGTGGTGGTGCCGGACGGCACTGTGCCAGACTGCCGCGATGGACCTTCGGCATGCCGCACACCTGTTCGGTAAACACCCGAGCAAGCTGCTGCACCGCCTGAACGCCCGGCACCCGTGGAGCCACAATGACGCGTTCCACCCCTGGATCATGACCCACCTGCCCACCCGACGGCGTCGGGCCCTCGACGTCGGCTGCGGACGCGGCGAGTTGGTGGCCCGGCTGGCCGAGCAGTTCGAGCAGGTCCACGGGATCGACACCGACGCCGGCATGCGGAACGCCAGTCGGCAGCGGTGCGCCGGCCTCGACAACGTCACCGTGTCCGCGACCGGGCTGGACGCCGTCTCCGGGGGCGCCGACCTGATCACCATGGTCGCCGTCCTGCACCACCTCGACCTGGCCGCTGCGTTGACCCAGGTACGCCGGATCCTCTCCCCCGGCGGCCGATTCCTGTGCGTCGGTCTGGCCCGCCCGGACTCGTTCACCGACCACGCCTGGGAGGCGGCCTCGATTCTCACCAACCCCCTGATCGGCGTCGTCCGGCACCCCTGGGTAGCGCACCCAGCCCCCGGTCCGGCGCCGTTCCCGGTGCGGGATCCGCAGCTGACCTTCGCCGAGATCCGCGCCCGGGCGTCGGACATCCTGCCGGGCGTCCGGATGCGCCACCAACTGGCCTTCCGATTCACCCTCACCTGGACCAAGCCGGACGACGCCTGACCTGCCGGCAACCGGGCCGGTTGCGGATCGGTCCCTTGCGGCGGATCCTGAAGACATGAGCGAGCGCGATGACTTCCTGGACTGGTTCCGTGGTCCGTTCCTGGCTGCCGAGCTCGCCCTGCACAACGGTGATTCCGCGCCGCGGCGGGCCCTGTGGTCCCGCAACGAACCAGTGAGTGTGCTCGGTGCCTGGCGCAATGCGATCGGGCAGCGTGAACTGGACGAGCTGTTCACCTACATCGCACGGAGCTTTTCCGACTGCACCGCGGCGTCGGTCGAGTTGCTCGCCTGCGACGTCGTCGGCGACCTGGCGTACACCGCGGCGCTCGAGCACACGTCGGTGTCGGTCGACGGGCAGCCGCGCACGTACACACTGCGCGCGACGCAGGTGTACCGGCGCGAGAACGGCGAGTGGAAGGTGGCACATCGCCACGGCGACACCGTGACCGCATGACACACCCACGTCAATCCCAACCCGAAGGAGATCGAACCGCATGGGAACCATCGCAGTCCACGAGTTCGTCAGCCTGGACGGAGTTTTCGAGAATCCGGCCTGGACCGCTCCCTACGGCTTCACCGAAGGCATGGCCCGCGCCGTCGGAGCACTCACCGCAGCAAGTTCGGCAATCCTGTTGGGTCGCACGACCTACGAGATGTTCGCACCGGCCTGGTCCGGACGCACCGTCGACGACGACCCGGGGGCTCCCTTCTTCAACGACACTCCCAAGCACGTGGTCTCCTCGACCATGAGCACAGCAACCGAATGGAGCAACTCGACGGTCCTGGGGCCCTACCGCGCCACCGCGATCCAACGCCTCAAGGACGCCACCGACGGCGGCATCTACGTCAGCGGCAGCGGCACCCTGGTCCGGGCCCTGCTCGCCGATGGTCTGGTCGATCAGTTGCACCTGCTGGTCTATCCCATCGTGCTCGGCACCGGCCGCCGCCTCCTCTCCGACGGCATGGGACAGGTACCGCTCACCCTCGCCGGCCACGAGGCGTACGAGAACGGCGTGCTGCACCTGACCTACACCCCGGCGCCGCGGTGACATACTCGAACGATGAAGTACGCGTTGCTGATCTGTGACGACGAGACGATCTCCCCGAGCCAGGCGGAACTGGCCGCCGATCCGGTACACCGGGCCTGGGATGCCGACCTGGCCCGCCGGGGCGCCGAAGTCTTCGGGGCGCGCTTGCGGCCGGTTGCCGATGCCACCACGATTCGGGTGCGGGGCGGGGAGACGCTGGTCTCCGACGGCCCGTTCGCCGAGACCAAGGATCTGGTCGGCGGGATCGTGATCCTGGAGTGCGCCGACGTGGATGAGGCGATCGAGATCGCCGCCGGACATCCCTGGGCACAGCGCGGCTGTGTCGAAATCCGACCCATCTGGGAATGACTCCCTCCTGGGACGAGGTTCGCGCCGCGGTCGAGGCGGCGTACCGCGAGGAGCGCGGTCAGGTGGTGGCGACCCTGATCGGGCTGTTCGGCGACTGGGACCTGGCCGAGGACTGCGCCCAGGAGGCGTACGCCGGCGCGCTGGCCACTTGGCCCCGAGACGGCATTCCGGCTCGTCCGGGCGCCTGGCTGACCACCACCGCGCGCAATCGGGCCACCGACCGGCTGCGCCGCGACAGGGTCGGCCGGACCAAGTTGCGCCAACTCGCCGGGCCGGCCCCGAGCTCGGAGCGGACCGAGCCCGATGAGATTCCCGATGATCGGCTCCGGCTGATCTTCACCTGTTGCCATCCGGCGCTGCCGTTCGAGGCCCGGGTCGCCCTCACCCTGCGGACCCTGGGCGGTTTGAGTACCGCGCAGATCGCGGCTGCCTTCCTGACCAGCGAACCCACCATGGCCAAGCGCCTGGTTCGGGCCAAACGCAAGATCGCTGAGGCGGGCATCCCCTACCGGGTGCCGCCGGCCGAACTGCTCCCGGCCCGGCTGGCCGGGGTGCTGGCGGTGCTGTATCTGATCTTCAACGAGGGCTTCAACGAGGCCTTCGGCGAGGGCTTCAACGAGGCCTTCGGCGAGGGCTTCAACGAGGCCTTCGGCGAGGGCTTCGGCGAGCCGGCCGACCGGCAGGCCCTCACCGCCGAGGCGATCCATCTGGCCCGGGTGCTGGTCCGCCTGATGCCCGGCGAAGCCGAACCCCGGGGCCTGCTGGCGCTGATGCTGTTGCACGAGGCCCGCCGCGACTCGCGTACGGTCGCCGGGGTGTTGGTCAGTCTGGCGGACCAGGACCGCGCGCGCTGGGATCGGCGGCTGATCGCCGAAGGGGTCGCCATCCTCGACGAAGCAGTCGCGCTGCGTCGCACCGGGCCGTACCAGATGCAGGCGGCCATCGCCGCCTGTCATGCCACCGCGCCCGACACCGCGGGCACCGACTGGCGCCAGATCGCCGCCCTGTACGCCGCGCTCGCCCGGGTGGCGCCCTCGCCGGTGGTCGAACTCAACCACGCCGTGGCGGTGGCAATGGCCGACGGGATCCCGGTCGGGCTGGCCCGGGTGGAGGAACTCGCCGCGTCCGGCCGGCTCGACGGGTACTACCTGCTCCCCGCGACCCGGGCCGACCTGTTGCGGCGGGTCGGGCGTACGACCGAGGCCGCCGCGGCCTACCGGGAGGCGCTGCGGCTGGCCCCCACCGAGGCCGAGCGCCGCTACCTCGCCGCACGGCTGCGCGAACTCTGATGCGGGAGGAACATTTTCCGCGAATGTGTCCAGCTGCGTCGGCGTCCTTCGTCGGTGGGGTGAGCCGCCCGGTCGGGCAGCCCACCACACACCGGATCAGGAGCACGATCATGTCGACCATCCAGCCCGACGCCCAGCAGTCCCGCACCGGGAACCTGACCGCCACGGTCACGGTCCCCCAGCCGCCCGAGCAGGTCTTCGGCGCCATCACCGACGTGCGCGGTTGGTGGAGCGAGAACCTCATCGGCAACAGTGCGGCCCTGCACGATGAGTTCGTCTTCACCGACGACAGCGAGTACGCCGGTCAGACGGCCCGGTCCAGCAATGGCATCCGGTACGCCCGGTTCCGACTCACCGAGGTCGTGCCGGGCCGCCGGATGGTCTGGCACGTCGTGGATTGCCACCTCAACTTCGTCGCCGACCACCGCGAATGGGCCGACACCCACGTTGTCTTCGACCTGGCACCGACGCCGGAGGGCACCACCGTCCACTTCACCCACGAGGGGTTGACCGCGGCGGAGTCCGAGTGCTTCGACGCCTGCTCCCGCGGCTGGACGTTCTACATCACCCGGAGCCTGCCGGACCTGATCGCCACCGGTACCGGTCGACCGATCACGAGGTACCACTCGTGATGCCCGACTGAACGGCACTCACTTCGGGTCGGGGGGCCGGTGCGTACGCACCCACGCCAGCGCGTCGGCTGACGGCACATCGCCGCGCCCGGCCCCGCCGGCCTCGGAGCAGAAGCCCGTGTCGGGGTGCCAGTACACGAAGCCGTGCTCGAAGTAGGTGACCAGGGCACCGTCGGGTCCGGGGGTGGTCGTCTCGATCGGCCGCCCCAGCGGTCCCTCGGCCCCGGCCTGCTCCTGCCAGTAGCGGCCCGTCTCCGGGGTCAGCAGAAAGTTTCCGTACGCCCAGCTGTACAGCAGCCCGGCCGGACCCAGGTCGGTGATCAACGCCCCGCCGATGAGCCCGACCGAGACAACAGACTCCGCGCCGGCCGGAGTGACTGCTGCCGTCCGGGGGCTGCGCGGGCCACTGGGCGGGATTCGGTCCAGGATCGCCGCGGCCAGTTCCACTTCGCGCGGATCCGGCCGTCGCTCCGCGTAGATGTCGTTCCTGGGGAAATGCTCGGGGTGTTCTCGACGGAGGCGGTCCGCGTACAGGGCGTCGAACTCGCTGATCAACATGTAGAACTCCCCCAGATAGTCGGGCGTCCAGGGGTTCCACCAGTTTCCGTCAGCAGTCATCTCGGTGATCATCCCGAGCCAGCGCGGCCCGCTGGGGGTTCCCCACACATCCGGCGAGTCAGGTTCCATCTGTTCCCACCCGTCGAAGACCACCACCAGGGCGATCACGTCGGGGGCCGCCAGCCAGGCCGCGTGCACGCGGTTCCTGATGCCCAGCAGGGCGTGCGGCAGGAAGGTCTCGGCCCAGGTCGCCGCCCGGTACCCCGCCAGATTCCGACGGGCCACATCCGGCGACGGCGGGCTCGGTCTGATCGGATAGGTCAGCGCGACCGGGTCGAAGCCGTGAACCATCGGCACCGCCATCGGCGGCTCCGGCCATGGGCGAATGTCCGGGAGATCGGAGACAATCCGTTCATCCCAGTCCCGCACCAGCCTCCGGGCCGCCTCGTCGACTTCGCCGGTCGTTGGCACCTCAATCGACAACGCCTCGGTCGCCGGCGAACCCTGATCCGGTCGGACCACGAGCCAGAGGCGGTCATCCTCAGGCCACACCGCAACCAGGGACGCCTTCGCGAAGAACCCCTCCCGCGCCAATGCCCCGATGAACGTCCGCAGCACGTCGGTCTCCTGTCCTCGCCGGCGAGCTCGTGGGTTCGCTCGCTGCTCCCCCCAGCGCTCACCCTAACCGGAACCGGCTGGTGCCGGAGGCACGAGGCTCAGCACACGGCCACCGAAACGACAGCGCCCCGGCCGCGGTGCCGGGGAGGCACCGCCGCCGGGGCGATCGTCGAAGCCGGGCCAGGACGGCCCGCCGTGGTAGGGAATCAGGCAGCCAGCTCGTCGCCCAGCGCGGCGTCCAACTGCAGGGACAGGGCGCGCAGTTCCTCGGTCTTGCCGGGGGTCACGGTGAGCTCGCCGGTCGGGCTGAGGTCGGTGTTGAAGAACAGGCCCAGCGAGCCGACCACGTTGGCCTTGACGTTCTGCAGCAGCTCGGTGAGGGCCGCGGCGGAGCGGGCGCCGCCACCGAAGCCGTACCCGACCACGGCCATCGGCTTGTTCTCCCACTCGGCCAGCAGGTAGTCGATCGCGTTCTTCAGCGGCGCCGGGAAGAAACCGTTGTACTCCGGGTTGACCACGACGATCGCATCGGCGGCGTCGATCTTCTCCTTCCAGGCCAGGGTGTGCGGCTGGGTGTAGATGCCGGATCCGGCGGGCATGTCCTCATCGATGAAGGGGAGGTTGATCTCGGCGAGGTCGAGGACGGTGATGTCCCAGTCGGCGCCCAGGGTCTCGCGGACCCAGGCGGTGACGTGACCGCCGACGCGCTGCGGACGGGTGGAGGAAACGATGATGCTCAAGTTGTTCACGTTTCAAGTAAAGCACATCTAGTTGAAAAATCAACTTCTGGCGTCAGCCCTACTCCCCCACGCGGGTCTGCAGGTGCATCTTCCGGGCAACCAGGTAGCACAGCGCGGCCATCACCGCGAACAGCACGACCGACCCGACCGAGGTGTACCAGGGCACCTGACTGACGGTGAACACCGCCGAGATGGTCCCGGTCAGTCCGGCCTGACCGAAGGTGAACACGTTGTTCATCACGTGGATCGCCGCGGCCGCCTCCAGCCCGCCGGTGCGGACCACCAGCAGCGCCGCCAGTACGCCGAAGGCGTACCGGGTCCCGAACAGCCACGGATCCTGGACGCCGTGCGCCAGGGCGAACAGCAGGGCTGAGGTGAGGATCCCGAACCAGGGCGTCTTCATCGCCGCCCCCAGCGACTGCAGCAGATAGCCGCGGAAGAACACCTCCTCCGCGATCGACTGGAACGGCGTGGTCAGCACGATCACCACCGCGAACCAGACGAACTCGGGCTGTGGATGGATTGTTACGGGTGTCCCGGTCACCAGCGGCACCAGCCCCAGGTACGCCGCAATCACCACCGCGGAGATCAACAGGCAGGCCAGCAGATAGCGCCACCGCACCCGCCCGGTCACCGAGGCCAGGTAGCCCGGATTGATCCGGTGCAGGCCCCAGACCAGCAGGACACTCAGTCCGATCAGCGAAATGATCCCGAGATGATGCGCCAGCATCCCCTCGGGAAACATCATCTGGCTCGCCTGCCGGTTGTACTCCTCGGCCGACAGGCCGCGGTCGTTGATCGCCCGGGTGATGCTGCGGACCAAGCTGCTGACCGCGACCACGATCACCGCGTACAGCGAGAAGGCCAGCAGCCCGAACATCGGCCCGCGCAGCCGGGCCATGTCGTCGGTCCGCAGAATCTGGGTGTAGTCGGCCCCCTCCGCCGGCTTGATCCCCGACGGCGGGATGAACCCGTAGCTGACCGCCACGCTCAGCCGACCGAGGCCAGGGCCCGGTCGATCCGGCGCAGGGACGACTCCCGGCCCAGGATCTCCATCGACTCGAACAACGGCGGCGACACCTTCGACCCGGTGATCGCGGTCCGTACCGGACCGAACGCATGCTTCGGCTTCAGCCCGAGACCGTCGATCAGGGTGGTCCGCAGCGCCTGCTCGATCTCGGCATGATCCCAGTCGGCCACGTCGGCCAACGCGGTCCGCGCCGCCGCCAGCAGCGGCACCTCCTCGGGCTTCAGCCGGGCCTTCTCCTCGATCTCGATCGCGTCGTCGGCCACGAACAGGAAGCGCAGCTTGTCCGGGGCCTCGCTGAGCACATTGAGTCGCTCCTGGATCAGCGGGGTGGCCGCCAGCAGCCGCGCCCGCTCCTGCGCATCGGGCGGATCCTGGACCAGGCCGGCGGCGACCATGTAGGGCACCAGTTGTTCGGCCAGGTCCGCCACCGGCAACGCCCGGATGTGTGCGGCGTTGATGGCCAGACACTTCTTCGGGTCGAATTTGGCCGGATTGGCCGCGACCCGGCGTACATCGAAGGCCTCGACCATCTCGCTCAGGCTGAACACGTCCCGGTCGTCGGCGATCGACCAGCCGAGCAGGGCCAGGTAGTTGAGCAGGCCCTCGGGCAGATAGCCCAGCTCGCGATACTCGGCCAACCCGGCGCCCTTGTCCCGCTTGGACAGGCGGCGGTTGCCCTCCCCCATCACGATCGGCAGGTGGCCGAAGCGCGGCGTCCGCCCCGACCCGGCCCCCAGCGCGGCCAGCGCCCGGTACATCACGATCTGGCGCGGGGTGGAACTGAGCAGGTCCTCCCCGCGCAGCACGTGGGTGATCCCCATCAGCGCATCGTCCAGCGGATTCACCAGGGTGTACAAGGGGTCCCCGTTGCCGCGCACGATCACGTAGTCCGGCACGTTGTCGGGGGTGAAGGTGACCTTTCCGCGAACCAGGTCCTCGAAGGTGATCGGCTCGTCGGGCATCCGCATCCGCAGCACCGGGGTACGCCCCTGGGCACGAAACTCGGCGATCTGCTCGGCGGTCAGGTCGCGGCAGAACCCGTCGTAACCGACCTCTCCCTTGCCCCGGGCCTCGGCGCGGGCGTCCTGTTCCTCGCGGGTGCAGAAGCACTCGTAGGCGTGCCCGCCGGCCAGTAGTTTCCCGGCAACCTCACGGTAGATCTCGGTGCGTTGGGACTGCAGGTACGGCGCATAGGGCCCACCGACCTCGGGCCCCTCGTCCCAGGTCAGGCCGAGCCAGCGCAGCGCGTCCAGCACGCCCCGATAGGACTCCTCGGTGGAGCGAGCCGCGTCGGTGTCCTCGATCCGGAGCACGAAGGTGCCGCCGTAATGCCGGGCGAAGGCCCAGTTGAACAGGGCGCTGCGGACGTTGCCCACATGCAGGTTGCCGGTGGGCGAGGGTGGGAACCGGACCCGGACCTGCTCCGGGGCAACGTCACCCAATACCTCCCCGTGATCGTCGGTTTCGGTGCTGTCGTCGCGCACGACCTCGCTCACTTCGTCCCTTCCGCGTCGGCGGGCTTGATGATGGTGTTGGTCAGGGTGCCCATCCCCTCGATGGTCACACTGATCTGCTGGCCGGGGGTCAACAGCCCGACCCCGGCCGGGGTGCCGGTGAGGATCACGTCGCCGGGCAGCAATGTGGTGAAGGCCGAGATGTAGGAGACCAGGTCGGGCAGCTTGTTCAGCATCAACGCGGTTGACCCGTGTTGGCGCTGTTCCCCGTCGACGGTGGTGGTGATCATCAGATCGGAGGCCTCCTCCACGGTGTAGTGGGAGGTGATCCACGGCCCCAGTGGGCAGGAGGTGTCGAAGCCCTTGGCGCGGGCCCACTGCTTGTCGGTGCGCTGCCAGTCCCGGGCGGTGATGTCGTTGGCGATGGTGTAGCCGAAGATGACGTCCTGCACCTGATCGACCGGGACCTCCTTGCAGATCCGGCCGATCACAATGGCGAGCTCACCTTCGAAGCTGATCTCCTCCGCAGCGGTCGGCCACACGATCGGGTCCTCCGGCCCGATCACCGCGGTATTCGGCTTGAAGAACAGCAGCGGCCGGTCCGGCACCTCGTTGCCCAGTTCCTCGATGTGGGCGGCATAGTTGCGGCCGACACAGACGACCTTGGACCGCGGGATCACCGGGGCCAGCAGCCGGACACTGTCCAGCGCGACCCGTTCCCCGGTCAACTGCACCGGCATCGCCAGCGGATCGCCGTTGAGCACGGCCACGGTGTCGGGATGTTCACCCCCGTCGCGGGCCAGTTCGACCAATCCGTACTGCGGGTCTCCCCCGGAACTGAATCGTGCAACACGCATTGCCTCAGCGTATCCGCACCCAGGGATGCCGGGCGGTTGGGCGGCCCCCGTGGGCGGTGCGGAAGCGTCGGTGTGCGGATCGTGACCCTACTTTGCAGTAGATCCGGGTTTCGGGCCCGATCACCCCATCGAGAAGCAGAATCCGCACACTTTCCCGGGTATCCGCCATACTCGGGGCCATGGCCACGCCGTTCTCCGCCGTCGAACTCATCCGCCGCAAGCGCGACGGCCACCCGCTGGCCGACGCCGAGATCGATTGGCTGATCGAGGCCTACACCCGCGGCGACATCGCCGAGGAGCAGATGGCCGCGCTGGCGATGGCGATCTACTTCACCGGCATGGCCCCCACCGAACTGGACCGCTGGACGGCGGCGATGATCGCCAGCGGCGAGCGGCTCGATTTCTCCGGGTTGTCCCGCCCGACCGCCGACAAACACTCCACCGGTGGAGTCGGGGACAAGATCACTCTCGTCCTGGCGCCGCTGGTCGCCGCCTGCGGGGTCGCGGTCCCGCAGCTGTCCGGCCGCGGGCTCGGGCTGACCGGCGGCACCCTGGACAAGATGGAGGCGATTCCCGGCTGGCGGGCGCAGCTCAGCACGACCGAGATGCTGACCCAGCTCGAGGATGTCGGGGCGGTGATCTGTGCCGCCGGGTCCGGTCTGGCACCTGCCGACCGCAAGCTCTACGCGCTGCGCGACGTCACCGGAACCGTCGAATCGATCCCGCTGATCGCCTCCTCGATCATGTCCAAGAAGATCGCCGAGGGCACCTCTGCCCTGGTCCTGGATGTGAAGGTCGGCTCCGGCGCGTTCATGCAGACCGCCGAGCGGGGCCGTGAACTCGCCGAGACCCTGGTCCGGCTGGGCACCGCGGCCGGCGTACGCACGAGGGCGCTGGTCACCGAGATGGGTACGCCGCTGGGCCGATCGGCCGGCAACGCGGTGGAGGTCGCCGAGGCGGTGGAGGTGCTGGCCGGGGGTGGGCCGAGCGACGTGGTCGAGCTGACCCTCGCGCTGGCCCGGGAGATGCTGAGTGCCACCGGCCGGGACGGGGTCGATCCCGCCGACGCGCTGGCCGACGGTCGGGCGATGGATGTCTGGCGGCGCATGGTGCACGCCCAGGGCGGCGACCCCGCCGCGCCGCTGCCCCGGGCCCGGCACACCGAGACGATCACCGCCGAGACCGACGGCATCCTGGAGCACCTCGATGCGCACGCCGTCGGGCTGGCCGCCTGGCGGTTGGGGGCGGGCCGGGCCCGCAAGGAGGATGCCGTCCAGGCCGCCGCGGGCGTTACCTGGACCGTCCGTCCCGGGGAACAGATCCGGGCCGGGCAACCACTGCTGCACCTGCACACCGACACCCCCGACCGGCTGCCGGGCGCCCGGGACGCGCTCGCCCGTGCCTACCGGATCGGAACCTGCACCCCGGTCACCCCGCTGATTCACGACTGGATCGGCTGACCCGGTGCCCGCTCAGGACTCCGCGGCAGCCCGGGCCGAGACCAGCCCGTAGAGGTAACCGTCCGACAGCGCCTCCCACGACGCCTCGATCACGTTCCCGCCGACCCCGACGGTGGTCCAGACCCGGGTCCCGTCGGTGGTGTCGATCAGTACCCGCACGATGGCGTCGGTGCCGTGCCCCTGATCGAGGATCCGCACCCGGTAGTCGGTCAGTTCGTACTCCTCGACCTCGGGGAACGGCTCCATCAGCGCCCGCCGCAGGGCGTGGTCCAGCGCGTTCACCGGCCCGTTGCCCTCACCGACATAGTTGAACTCCCGTCCGCCGGAGGTGAGCTTGACCGTCGCCGCGGTCTCCTCCACCCCACCGGTGAACTGGCTCAGCACCCGCCAGTTCTGCACCCGGAACGGCCGCTGCAACAGCCCGAGTTCGTCGCGCAGCAGCAGCTCGAAGCTGGCATCGCTGGACTCGTAGGAGTAGCCGTCGGCCTCTCGCTGCTTGACCACCTCGGTGATCATGGCCGCCTGGTCCCGGTCGGACAGGTCGAATCCGAGTTCGGAACCCTTGAGCTGGATATTGGCCCGCCCGGCCATGTCGGAGACCAGCGTACGCATGTCGTTGCCGACCAGCGCCGGATCGATGTGCTGGTACAGGTTCGGGTCGACCTTGATCGCCGAGGCGTGCAGGCCGGCCTTGTGCGCGAACGCCGACATCCCCACATACGGCTGCCGGTTCCCGGTCGGCACATTGGTGACCGCCGCGATGGCATGCGAGAGCCGGGTCGCCTCGGCCAGCGCCGCCTCCGGGAGCACCGGCCAGCCGTACTTGAGCTGCAGGTTCGCCGCGACAGTGATCAGGTCGGCGTTCCCGGTCCGCTCGCCGTACCCGTTCACCGTGCCCTGGACATGGATCGCGCCCGCCTCGACCGCGGCCAGCGAGTTCGCCACCGCGCATCCGGTGTCGTTGTGGCAGTGGATCCCCAGATCGATCCCGACCTCACCGGCCGCCCCCACGATCTCCCCGACCCAGGTCGGCAGCATCCCGCCATTGGTGTCGCACAGCACCGCGACCTCCGCGCCCGCCTGGGCCCCCACCTGGAGCACCTCCAGCGCGTACGCCGGGTTGCTGCGGTAGCCGTCGAAGAAGTGCTCCAGATCCAGGAAGACCCGCAGGCCCTCGCCGGTCAGGAAGGAGACCGTGTCGGCGATCATCGCCAGGTTCTCCTTCAGGTTGGTCTTCAGGGCCAGGTCGACGTGTTTGTCGTGGCTCTTGGCGACCAGGGTGACCACCGGGGCACCGGAGTCGACCAGCGCCCGGGTGAGCCGATCATCGGCCGCTTTGCCACCCACCCGTCGGGTCGACCCGAAGGCGACCAGCGTCGAGTTGCGCAGGTCCAGTTCCCCGTTGCGGGCCGCCTCGAAGAAGGCCGTGTCGCTGGGGTTGGCTCCCGGCCAGCCACCCTCGATGAAGGTCACCGCCAGCTCGTCGAGGTAGCCGGCGATCTTCAGCTTGTCGGGCACGCTCAGCCGCAGCCCCTCCTGCTGGGCGCCGTCCCGCAGGGTGGTGTCGTATAGGTGGAACGTGGCGGGGGCCGCGGGTGTAGGCATACTGTCCTTCATCGTTTCGCGTGGTGTGGCGCGGATCGTCGGTCGGGATATGGGGAGGCCGCGCCCGATCGGACGCGGCCCGGGCCGAGTCGGCCCATCCGGGAGCGGTCAGGCGATCCGGCGGGTCCAGCCCCGGGTGTCGGGAATGCGTCCGTACTGGATGTCCAGCAGCGTCTGCCGCAGTCCGAGGGTGTGTTCCCCGGTGCCGCCGCCGGCCACGGTGTGGGTCTCGCCGGATTCGGTCAGGAACTCCCCGATCGGGGTGATCACCGCTGCGGTGCCGCAGGCGAAGACCTCGGCGATCCGGCCGGAGTCGACCCCCTCGAACAGTTCGCTCATCCCGAACTCCCGCTCGACCGGGCGCAGCCCCCGTTCGGTGGCCAGCTCGAGAATCGAACTCCGGGTGACCCCCTCCAGGATCGTGCCGCCGGCCTGCGGGGTGACCAGTTCCCCGTCGGTGGTCACCACGAAGATGTTCATCCCGCCGAGTTCCTCGACGTGGGTGTGCGTACCGGCATCGGCGAACAGCACCTGGGCGCAGCCGTGCTCGGTGGCCTCCTGCTGGGCCAGCAGCGAGGAGGCATAGTTGCCGCCGCACTTGGCCGCCCCGGTGCCGCCGCGTCCGGCGCGGGAGTACTTGTTGGTGACCCAGATCTTCACCGGCGCCACCCCAGTGGAGAAGTACGGCCCGGCCGGGCTGGCAATCAGGCAGTAGGTCACGTGGTGCGAGGCGCGGACGCCGACGAACGCCTCGGAGGCGAACATGAACGGCCGCAGGTACAGGCTGGACTCACCCCCGGCCGGATCGGGCACCCAGTCCTTGTCCACCGAGAGCAGTTGCTCGATCGACTTCAGGAACGCCTCGGTCGGCAGCTCGGGCAGCCCGAGCCGGGCCGCGGAACGGTTGAAGCGCTCGGCATTGCGCTCGGGGCGGAACAGCCAGATGGAGCCGTCCTCGTGCCGGTACGCCTTCAGGCCCTCGAAGACCTCCTGGCCGTAGTGCAGCACCGCGGTCGCGGGGTCGAGCGTGATCGGCCCGTACGCGACGACCTTGTCATCACTCCAGCCGCCGTCGAGGGTCCAGGTGGCCAGCGCCATATGATCGGTGAATTCCTTGCCGAATCCGAGGTCACCCAGTACCTCGGCGCGTTCCGCCGCGCTGCGTGGCTGGGGATTGGGGGTGACATCGAACGTCCAGGTCATGAACGAACGTTAACCCATTTGCCTCCTGGTTGAGACGCGAGTACGCCAGATGGTCGGCCTGGTTAGGGTGACTGCGGCCGGGCCCCGACAGTGGCGGGCAGCACCCGGTCCCCGCCGTCACACCCGTGCGTCACCACCAGGAGGAGCCCCGTGTCCAACCCGAGCAGCAAACCCACGATCGCCGTCATCGGAGGCGACGGGATCGGCCCGGAGGTCGTCGCCGAGGGCCTCAAGGTCCTCGACGTTGTCGCCCCGGACACCTTCGAGTTCGTCCACTACGACCTGGGTGCCGAGCGCTACCTGCGTACCGGTGAGGTGCTGCCGGAATCGGTCACCGACGAACTGGCCAAGGCCGACGCGATCCTGCTCGGTGCCGTCGGCGCCGCCCCCGGCTCGACCGAGGTCCCCTCCGGTCTGCTCGAGCGCGGCCTGCTGCTCAAGCTGCGCTTCCTGTTCGACCACTGCGTCAACCTGCGCCCGTCGCGGCTCTACCCGGGCGTGCCCACCCCGCTGGCCCCGCACGTGGTGGACGGGAAGACCGTCGACTTCGTCGTGGTCCGCGAGGGCACCGAGGGTCTGTACGCCGGCAACGGCGGCAAGCTGCGCGCCGGCACCCCGCACGAGGTCGCCACCGAGGTCAGCGTGAACACCGCGTTCGGGGTCGAGCGCGTGGTCCGCGACGCGTTCGAGCGTGCCACCCGGCGCCGCAACAAGCTGACCCTGGTGCACAAGCACAACGTGCTGGTCAACGCCGGTGGCCTGTGGCGGCGGATCTTCGAGACCGTGGCGACCGAGTACCCGCAGGTTGAGCTGGACTACCTGCACATCGATGCCGCGACCATCTTCCTGGTCACCGATCCGGCCCGCTTCGACGTCATCGTCACCGACAACCTGTTCGGTGACATCCTGACCGACGAGGCCGCTGCGGTCACCGGTGGGATCGGCTTGGCCGCCTCCGGCAACATCAACACCGCCGGGACCTTCCCCTCGATGTTCGAGCCGGTGCACGGTTCGGCGCCCGACATCGCCGGGCAGCAGAAGGCCGACCCGACCGCCGCGATCCTGTCGGTCTCGATGATGTTGGAGCACCTGGGCCGCACCGACCAGGCCGCCCGGATCGCCGAGGTCGTCACCGCCGACATCGCCGCCCGCCCGTCCCTGCCGGACAACGGCCGTCGCGCCACCGCCGCCGTGGGCGACGCGATCGCCGCGAAGCTGGCCTGACCCAGTTGGTCGTCGGTCCCTCGATGAGTACCAATCCGGATCTGCCCGATGTCGTGGGGCGGGCCCTGGCCACCTGCCTGCGCCACGGATTCCTCGAGTCGACCACGACCGAAACCGGCCGGGTGCTCGCCGCATTGGCGGCCACCCGGACCGGCACGATCGCCGAGTGCGGCACCGGCTACGGAGTCGGTGCCGCCTGGCTGCGCAGCGGCGCCCCGGCCCAGACCCGGGTGCTGACCGCGGAGCGGCAGCCCCGGCTCGCCCGGGCGGCCGCGCAGACCTTCGCCGAGGACGACATCGAGGTGGTCGCCGCCGGCTGGGACGAACTGGCCTGCCGGGCCCCCTTCTCGCTGATCTCGGTCGATGCGCAGACCGTCCGCGACCTGCCCCGGACCGAGTTGATCGAACTCACCGAGCCCGGCGGCATGATCGTGATCGACAACTTCTCCCCCAGCGCCGCCTGGCCGCCGATGGGTCCGCGCGGCAGCGTCGACGCGCTACGGATGGAATGGCTGACCGATCCACGCCTGGTCAGTGCCGACCTGATGGTGACCACCGACACCTCCCTGGTGGTGGCGGTCCGTCGCCCCGAAGCCGCCGGCACTCACTAGCGGGCGGTCGCCCGGCAGCGGTCAATAACAACTTGAGCCCAATCCGGCCGATTTCGGGCCACCGGCTTCGGCTGCTGCCGGCCCGCTTGCATCATGGGACCCATGGTCAACCATCCGAACCTCGATGAGCAGACTCGCGCCAAGCGCTACCGCAATCTGAAGGTGGCCACCGGCGTCATCGGGATCGGCGTCATCGTGCTCTTCCTGTGGTTGATCCTGTCCGGGCTGGCCGGTCGTTGGGGTGTTCCCGGCTTCGCCTTCACCAATGACAACGGCTCGCAGTGCCGCAACAACGTCACCGGTTACACGTGTTCGCCGATGACGCTGCGCGATATCAAGGCCGCGACCGAGTTCGATCTGCCCGACGAGTCCGTGGTCCGCAGCTCGCTGCTGACCATGCCGAACCACGAGGTCCAGGCCCAGATCCAGTTGACCGCCCAGCAGGCCGAAGCGTTCGACCTGCACCATCGACTGCAGCAGGCCTACGGCGATTGCAGTCCGCTGGCGGCCAGCCCGCTCAACTCGATCCCCGACCTGACCGATCTGTGCGTACGCACCAACATGGGGGTCACCGTGACCGAGGCGGAGAAGGCGACCACCAAGCTGTGGCGGGTCTCGGTCGCGAACACCCCCGAGGGCAACGTTCTGGTCGACTTCGACATCCGCAACCGCTGAGCGGACCGCGAGGACAGTTCGGCCCCGCCACCCACTCGGGTGACGGGGCCGAAACGCTTCAGCACAGGGCCGATCAGCGGGCCGAGGTGCCCTCGGTGTAGTCGGCGTCGGTCTGCTTGACCCAGGACATCATGCTGCGCAGCTCGCGCCCGGTCGACTCGATCTGAGCCTTCTCCGCGGTCTCCCGGAAGCTCTTGAACTCCGGCGCACCGGCGTCCTGATCGTTGATGAACCGCTCGGCGAACCGGCCGGAGGTGATGTCGGCCAGGATCGACTGCATGTTCTTGCGGGTCTCGTCGGTGACGATCTGCGGACCGGCCACGTAGTCGCCGTACTCGGCGGTGTCCGAGACGCTCCAGCGCATCTTGGCGATGCCACCCTCATACATCAGGTCGACGATGAGCTTGAGCTCGTGCAGGCACTCGAAGTAGGCGATCTCCGGCTGGTACCCGGCGTTCACCAGGGTCTCGAAACCGGCCTGGACCAGGTGCGACATGCCGCCACACAGCACGGCCTGCTCACCGAACAGGTCGGACTCGGTCTCCTCGGTGAAGGTGGTCTTGATGCCGCCGGCGCGCAGGCCACCGATGGCCTTGGCGTAGGACTTGGCAACGTCCCAGGCCTTGCCGGTCGCGTCGGTCTCGACGGCGATCAGCACCGGTACGCCGCGGCCGTCGGAGTACTCGCGGCGGACCAGGTGGCCCGGGCCCTTCGGGGCGACCATCGCGACGTCGACACCGGCCGGGGGCTTGATGTAGCCGAAGCGGATGTTGAAGCCGTGCGCAAAGAACAGCGCCTTGCCCTCGGTGAGGTTCGGCTCGATGGCCTCGGCGTACACCTTGCGCTGGATGTGGTCGGGAACCAGGACCATGATCAGGTCGGCTTCCTGGCAGGCCTCGAAGGGGGTGACCACGCGCAGGCCCTCGGCCTCCGCCTTGGCCCGGCTCTTCGAGCCCTCGGCGAGGCCGACGCGCACGTCGACACCCGAGTCCCGCAGCGAGAGCGCGTGGGCGTGGCCCTGGGAGCCGTAGCCCAGCACGGCCACGACGCGGTCCTGGATCAGCGAGAGGTCGGCATCGGAATCGTGGAACAGTTCAGCAGCCACGGGTGAAACTCCTTCAGTATGAACGAATGGTGAGGTACGGGTGGTGACGCGTCAGCGTCCGGTTCGAGACTTGTCCGAACGGCCGGAGCGGTCGGTGATGGAGCGAGCGCCCCGCCCCACCGCCACCATGCCGGACTGGACCAGTTCCTTGATGCCGTAGGGTTCCAGCATCCGCAGCAGCGCCTCGATCTTGTCGGGGCCGCCGGTTGCCTCGATCGTGATGGCGTCGGTGGACGCGTCGACGGTCTTGGCACGGAACAGTTGCACGATCTCCAGCACCTGGGAGCGGATCTCGGCGGTGGCGCGAACCTTGACCAGCAGCAGCTCCCGGCGCACCGAACCGGGGTCGAGTTCGACGATCTTGATGACCTCGACCAGTTTGTTGAGCTGCTTGGTCAATTGCTCCAGGTTCACCTGGTCCACGTTGGCGACCAGGGTGATCCGGGAGATGTCTGCGTGTTCGGTGGGTCCCACCGCGAGGGATTCGATGTTGAATCCGCGGCGGGCGAACAGGGCGGCGACCCGGGCGAGGACGCCGGGCTCGTTGAGCACCAGCACCGACAGGGTGTGGGTCACGGGAGTGTCGTTCTCGCTCACAGGATTTCCTCTTCCCACTGCGGAGCCAGGCCCCGGGCGATCTTGATGTCATCGTTGCTGGTGCCGGCAGCGACCATCGGCCACACCATCGCGTCCTTGGCCACGACGAACTCGACCACCACCGGACGATCGTTGATCGCCATCGCCTGGTTGATCACGTCGTCGACCTCCTCCTTGGACTCCGCGCGCAGCCCGACCGCGCCCATGGCGTCGGCCAGCTTGACGAAGTCCGGGACGCGCCAGGAGTGCAGGTCGGTGTTGGAGTAGCGCTGGTTGTAGAACAGGCTCTGCCACTGGCGCACCATGCCCAGCACCTCGTTGTTGATCACCGCGATCTTGATCGGGATCTGCTCCACGGTGCAGGTGGCCAGCTCCTGGTTGGTCATCTGGAAGCAGCCGTCGCCGTCGATCCCCCAGACCACCGCGTCGGGCCGCCCCATCTTGGCGCCCATCGCCGCCGGCACGCAGTAGCCCATCGTGCCCAGTCCGCCCGAGTTCAGCCAGTGCCCCGGCTTCGACAGCGGCAGGTAGTGCGCGGCCCACATCTGGTGCTGGCCCACGCCGGCGGCATAGTACGCATCCGGCCCGGCGATCTCGCCGATGCGTTCGATCACGTACTGCGGGGACAGGGTGCCGTCCTCCGGCTCGTCGTAACCGGTCGGATACTTCGAACGCAGCCCCTGCAGGTAGGAGGTCCAGGCGGAGTAGTCGGGCATCGGTTCGTCGTTGAGCACGTCGATCAGGGCGGAGATGACCTCCTTGGCGTCCCCGACGATCGGCACATCGGCGATCCGGTTCTTGGAGATCTCGGCCGGATCGATGTCGGCATGGATCACCTTCGCATCGGGGGCGAAGGAGTCCAGCTTGCCGGTCACCCGGTCATCGAAGCGGGCGCCGATGGTGATCAGCAGGTCGCTGCGCTGCAGCGCACCGACCGCGGCCACGTCGCCGTGCATCCCGGGCATGCCCATGTAGAGCTCGTGGCCCTCGTCGATCGCTCCCCGCGCCATCAGCGTGGTCACCGCCGGGATCTTGGTCAGCTGCATCAGCTGCCGCAGTTCCCAGGCCGCGTTCGCCTTGATCACGCCACCGCCGATGTAGAGGGTGGGTCGTTGCGCGGCGCGGATCAGCTTGGCGGCTTCCTTGATCTGCTTGGTGTGCGGCTTGGTCACCGGGTGGTACCCGGGCAGGTCGATCTCCTCGGGCCACTGGTAGGTGGTCATCGCCTGCAGTGCGTCCTTGGTGATGTCGACCAGCACCGGACCGGGCCGACCGGTGCTGGCGATGTGGAAGGCCTCCACGATCGCCCGCGGAATGTCGGCGGCGTGGGTGATCAGGAAGTTGTGCTTGGTGATCGGCATGGTGATGCCGCGAATGTCGGCCTCCTGGAAGGCATCGGTACCGATCGCGGCCGACCCGACCTGTCCGGTGATCGCCACGATCGGGACCGAGTCCATGTACGCGTCGGCGATCGGGGTGACCAGGTTGGTCGCGCCCGGGCCGGAGGTGGCCATGCACACGCCCACCTTGCCGGTGGCCATCGCGTACCCCTGCGCGGCGTGACCGGCACCCTGCTCGTGCCGGGTGAGGATGTGGCGTACCGAGGAATCGAACAGCGGGTCGTAGGCCGGGAGGATCGCGCCTCCCGGAATACCGAAAATAACCTCGACACCGACCTGCTCGAGGGCAGTGACCAAAGCCTGGGAGCCCGTCATCTCCGTGCCTTGCGCGCTCGACGCTGCGTCTGCCGGCGGCTGTGCCGACTGTGTTTCCACCATGGTTGTCCAGTCCTCGTGTCTCATCTGTGGTTCGGTTCTCGTGGTTCGTCCGGGGATCGGCCCGGAACATAAAAAACCCTCGTTGCCCGGGGGCAGACGAGGGAGCGTGTTGGCTGCGGGGTTACGGCCGCCAACACGCTAAAGAACTACGAGAACCAAGTCTTGCTGCACCCGTTCACCTTGTCCTATCCCTCCGGACCTGTCAACTTTGCGGCCCGTGCGCCCCCGCCGCGCTCAGTCGATCTCGCGGACCGCACCGAAGGACGCCGGGCGTACCAGCTTCGCGTACACCTTCAGGGCCTTCGAGACCTCGCGCTGCCGGTTCGCCGGCTTCCAGGGCAGTTCACCCATGGCCTGCCGCCGGCGGGCGAGTTCCTCGTCGCTCACGTTCAGGTGCAGCTGCCGTTCGTGGATGTCGATCACGATCTCGTCGCCGTCGTGGACCAGACCGATCACGCCGCCACCGGCCGCCTCGGGCGAGATGTGGCCGACCGAGATGCCCGAGGTGCCGCCGGAGAAGCGGCCGTCGGTGATCAGCGCACAGGCCTTGCCCAGGCCGCGTCCCTTGAGGAAGGAGGTCGGGTACAGCATCTCCTGCATCCCGGGACCGCCCTTCGGGCCCTCGAAGCGGATGACGACGACGTCGCCCTCCTTGACGGTCTTGTTGAGGATCTTCTCCACGGCCTCTTCCTGGGAGTCCACGACCACCGCCGGGCCGACGAAGCGGAACAGGCTCTCATCGATGCCGGCGGACTTGATCACCGACCCGTCCAGGGCCAGGTTGCCGTAGAGGACCGCCAGCCCGCCGTCCTTGGTGTAGGCGTGCTCGAGGTCGCGGATGCAGCCGCCGGCGGCATCGAGGTCGAGGGTGTCCCAGACGTTCTCGGTGGAGAACGCCTCGGTGGTGCGTACGCCGCCCGGCGCGGCATGGAACAGCGCCATCGCCTGCTCCGACGCCTTGCCGCCCCGGATGTCCCACTCGTCCAGCCAGTCCCGCAGGCCCTCACTGTGCACGGTGTGCACGTCGGACTCCAGCAGGCCGCCGCGATCCAGTTCGCCCAGGATCGCGGGGATGCCGCCGGCGCGATGGACGTCCTCGACGTGGTAGTCGGGATGGTTCGGGGAGACCTTGCTGAGGCAGGGCACCTTGCGGGAGAGGTCCTCGATGTCGTTGAGGGTGAAGTCGATCTCGCCCTCGATCGCCGCCGCCAGGGTGTGCAGGATCGTGTTGGTCGACCCGCCCATCGCGATGTCCAGGGCGATCGCGTTGCGGAAGGCGTTCTTGGTCGCGATGTTGCGCGGCAGGACCGAGTCGTCGCCCTTCTGGTAGTAGCGCTGGCACAGATCGACGATGCGCCGGCCGGCCTCCTGGAACAGTTCCTTGCGGTAGGCGTGGGTGGCCAGCGTGGTGCCGTTGCCCGGCAGGGACAGGCCCAGCGCCTCGGTGAGGCAGTTCATCGAGTTCGCGGTGAACATCCCGGAACAGGAGCCACAGGTCGGGCAGGCCGACCGCTCCATGATGTCCAGGCCCTGCTCGCTGATCGAGTCGTCGGCGGTGGCCGACATCGCGGTGATCAGGTCGGTCGAGCCGTAGGCCTTGCCGTCGACCACCACGGCCTTGCCGGCCTCCATCGGGCCGCCGGAGACGAAGACCACCGGGATGTTCAGCCGCATCGCGGCCAACAGCATGCCCGGAGTGATCTTGTCGCAGTTGGAGATGCACACCAGGGCGTCGGCGCGGTGGGCGTTGACCATGTACTCCACCGAGTCGGCGATCAGGTCGCGGCTGGGCAGCGAGTAGAGCATGCCGCCGTGGCCCATCGCGATGCCGTCGTCGACGGCGATGGTGTTGAACTCCTTCGACACCCCGCCGGCCTCGCGGATCGCCTCGGCGACCACGTCACCGAGGTTCTTCAGGTGGACGTGACCCGGGACGAACTGGGTGTAGGAGTTGGCAATCGCGATGATCGGCTTCCCGAAGTCGTCGTCGCCCATGCCGGTCGCGCGCCACAGGGCGCGAGCGCCGGCCATATTGCGGCCGTGGGTCGAGAGTCGAGATCGCAGGTCTGGCATAGGAGCAGCCTAGTCCACCCCGGCAACTTGAGGGCCGGATGACCATCGGGCCGGTTGTGCCGGGCGTCGGGTGGGCCGATCCTGCCACCAGTCGCTGCGAACGTGCCGTTTTCCCCGTTTCCGGGCCGGGTGGTGGCAGGATCGGCCCACTCCGGCGATGTAACACGAGCGCAACCCGGTCGGCACTCGCCCGGCACATCCGGCTCCTAGGGTCCGGGGTGACGTTACGGGTCAAGTGATACGAGATCGGAGCACCGTGCACCTCACCCCCCGCGAACAGGAGAAGCTGCTGATCGTCGTGGCCGGCGACCTGGCCCGGCGCCGGCGCGAACGCGGCCTGCTGCTGAATCACCCCGAGGCCGTCGCGCTGATCACCGCCGAGCTGCTCGAGGGCGCGCGCGACGGCCGCAGCGTGTCCGAACTGATGTCCTACGGGGCCACCATCCTGACCCGGGCCGACGTGATGGAGGGGATCGCGGAGATGATCCCTGCGGTCCAGATCGAGGCGACCTTCCCCGACGGCACGAAGTTGGTCACCGTGCACGACCCGATCCGCTGACCCTGACCCGACCATGGAAGGAACCTCGATGAACTCCACCTCGCTGCCGGGCCCCGGTGGGTATGTGCTGGCCGACGAGCCGATCCTGATCAACGCCGACCGGGAAACCGTCGAACTCGAGGTCACCAACACCGGCGATCGGCCGGTCCAGGTCGGCTCGCACTACCACTTCGCCGAGGCGAACTCGGCGCTGCGGTTCGACCGCGCCGCGGCCCGCGGCTTCCGGCTCGATATCCCGGCCGGAACCGCGGCCCGCTTCGAACCCGGCGACCGACGCCGGGTCCGCCTGGTCGCGTTGGCCGGGAACCGGGAGGTTCACGGCTTCACCGGGTTGATCAACGGCCGACTGGATGACGGGCCGGCACCGGGGACCGGGGAGGAACCCCGATGAGCCGCGAACTCCCCCGCGCCGACTACGCCGCGCTCTACGGACCGACCACCGGGGACGCGATCCGGCTCGCCGACACGCAGTTGTACGCCCGGATCGAACACGATCACACCGTCCCCGGCGACGAGGTGGTCTTCGGTGGCGGGAAGGTGATCCGCGACGGGATGGGCCTCAACGGCCGACTGACCCGTGCCGACGGGGTCCCCGACACCGTGATCACCAACGCCGTCGTGCTCGATGCGACCGGGATCTACAAGGCCGATATTGCCCTGCGCGACGGCCGGATCGCCGCGATCGGGAAGGCCGGCAATCCGGATGTGATGTCCGGGGTCGACATCGTGATCGGTGCCGCGACCGAGATCATCGCCGGGGAGGGCCGGATCCTGACCGCCGGCGCGATCGATGCGCACATCCACTTCATCTCGGTCGACCAGGTGAGCACCGCCCTGGCCGCCGGCACCACGACCATGCTGGGTGGCGGCACCGGCCCGGCCGAGGGCACCAATGCCACCACGGTCACCCCGGGCCCCTGGCACCTGGCCCGGATGCTGCAGGCGACCCAGGATCTGCCGATGAACGTCGGCTTCCTCGGCAAGGGCCACGCCGCGGTGCGCGCGCCGCTGGCCGAGCAGATCCTCGCCGGTGCGATCGGCCTGAAGATCCACGAGGACTGGGGCGCGACCGGGTCGGTGATCGACACCGCCCTGCGGGTCGCCGACGAGTTCGACGTACAGATCGCCATCCACACCGACACCCTCAACGAGGCCGGCTTCGTCGAGGACACCATCGCCGCGATCGCCGGGCGGGTGATCCACACTTTCCACACCGAGGGCGCCGGCGGGGGGCACGCCCCCGACATCATCGCGATGGCCGGCCTGCCCCATGTGTTGCCGTCCTCGACCAACCCGACGCTGCCGTACACGGTGAACACCATCGAGGAACACCTCGACATGCTGATGGTCTGCCACCACCTCAGTCCGGACATCCCCGAGGATGTGGCCTTCGCCGACTCCCGGATCCGGCCGGAAACGATCGCTGCCGAGGACGTGCTGCACGATCTGGGGGTGTTCTCGATGGTGTCCTCGGACTCCCAGGCGATGGGGCGGGTCGGGGAGGTGGTGCTGCGTACCTGGCAGGTCGCCGATCGGATGAAGCAGGTCCGCGGACCGTTGGGCGGCGATACCGCGTACGCCGACAACGAGCGGATCAAGCGCTACCTCGCCAAGTACACGATCAACCCCGCGATCGCGATGGGGATCGCCGACATCGTCGGTTCGGTCGAGGTCGGCAAATGGGCCGACCTGGTGCTGTGGAATCCGGCCTTCTTCGGTGCCAAACCGGACCTGGTGCTCAAGGGCGGGCAGATCGCCATGGCGGTGATGGGCGACCCGAACGCCTCGATCCCCACCCCGGGGCCGCGGACGATGCGGCCCCAGTTCGGGGGCCTGGCCCGGGGCGCGGTCGAGAACTCGCTGACCTTTGTGTCGCAGGCGGCCCTCGACGACGGCATCGCCGACAGGCTCGCGCTGCGCCGCCGGCTGCATCCGGTGGGCGGGATCCGCGGACTGACCAAGGCCGACATGGTGCACAACGGCGCCACCCCGCGGATCGAGGTCGACCCGCAGACCTACCAGGTGCGCGTCGACGGCGAACTGCTCACCTGCCCGCCGGCCGAGCAGCTCCCGCTGGCCCAGCGCTACTTCCTGTTCTAGACCCGTTCGTTCTGGACTCGTTCGGAGGACCCGATGACCACCCATCCGCACCGGCCGGACCCGGCGGCGATCCGCATCGTCGCCGCCGTGCTCGGCACTACCGCCGATCTTTCCCCCGCTGAGGTGGCCGACTGTCACATTGAGCGTGTCCGGGTCGCGGCCGAGGATCGGCGCCGGCCGCGGCAGGTCCTGGTCTCCGACCACGGCACCCGGCTGGGGCTGCAACTGCCCCGCGGCACGACCCTGCACGACGGGGACATCCTGGTCCGCGAGGGAAACATGCTGATCGTGGTGACCTCGGCGGCGGGCTGGGTGCTGGCGATCCGGCCCCGCACGATGCGCGAAATGGGTGAGGTCGCCCACGCCCTGGGCAACCGGCACCAACCGGCCCAGTTCGCCGCCCTGCCCAGCGACCCGTCCGGTACCGGGGCGTGCGAACTGGTGATGCCCGACGACCACACGATCGCCGCCTATCTGACCGAGCGCGGGGTCCCCTTCGAGCGTGTCGAACGAGCGCTGGCCGAACCCTTCCGGCATGCCGAGCACACCCACTGAACCGCCGGTCCCGCTGGCGCTGATCCAGCTGATCGACTCCGCCGCGCCGACCGGCGCGTTCAGTCACTCCTTCGGCCTGGAGACCGCGATCAGCGACCAGCGGGTCCGCGACGCGGATTCCTGCGGCTGCTGGCTGCGTCGGCTGGTGCACGGCAGCCTGGCCCGCACCGACGCGCTGGCAATCCGCTGTCTGATGCGGCGTGAGGTGCCGCTGACCGAGCTCGACACACTGCTGCGGGTGAGCACCGCCCCGATCCAGGTACGCCGGGCGCAGACCACGATCGGGCGACGGATGCTGACCCTGGCCGACACCTGTTTCCCCACCCCCGGGACCGCCGCGTACGCCGCGGAGGTGGCGGCCGGACGGGCCACCGGGCAGGCCGCCCTGGTGCTCGCAACCCTGGGCACCGACCTCGGCCTGAGCTGGCCGACGGTGGCCCGGCTGTCGCTGCATTCGACGCTGTCGTCGCTGGTCGGCAATGCCGTCCGCGCAGTTCCGCTGGGTCAGAACGCCGGGCAGCGCGTTCTGGCCGGCCTGCATCCCGACATCGAGCAGGCCGTGCAGACCGCTGCCACCGCCGGGATCGATGAGCTCGGCGCCACCGACCCCGCCCTGGAGATCGACCAGATGCGGCACGCGTATCAGTTGACCCGCATGTTCATGTCCTGACCGATTGGAGCCACCATGTCCGAACGTCCCTCCCCCGCCCCCACCGGCCCGGTCCGGATCGGGGTCGGCGGACCCGTCGGCGCGGGCAAGACCCAGTTGATCGAGCGGGTCACCCGCGCCCTGACGCCGGAGTTCTCGATGGCGGCGGTGACCAACGACATCTACACCACCGAGGACGCCGCCATCCTGGCCCGCACCGGGGTGCTGCCGGTGGATCGGATCATCGGGGTGGAGACCGGCGGCTGCCCGCACACCGCGATCCGCGAGGACACCTCGATGAACGAGGCCGCGATCGAGGAGTTGCTGCACCGGCATCCCGACCTGGAACTGATCTTCGTCGAATCCGGCGGGGACAACCTGTCGGCCACCTTCAGCCCCGAACTGGTCGACGTCTCGATCTATGTCATCGACGTCGCCCAGGGCGAGAAGATCCCCCGCAAGGCCGGCCAGGGGATGATCCGCTGCGACCTGTTCGTGATCAACAAGACCGACCTCGCCCCGCACGTCGGCGCGGACCTGGCCGTGATGCGGGCCGACTCCGAACGCTTCCGCGGGCAGCGGCCGTTCTGCTTCACCAACCTGCGCACCGACGAGGGTCTGCCGGCGGTGCTGGAGTGGATCCGGCGCGACGTGCTGATGCTGGACGCCCCCGGCGCGGCATGAGCACCCCGACCGGGGAACTGCATCTGGCGCTGGGCGTCCGCGCCGGGCGTACCGTCGCACACGAGGTCCGGCACCGCGGCGCCCTGCGGGTGCTGCGGCCGCGCCCGGTCCCCCATCCCGGCTGGACCGGGTGGACGATCCTCAACCCCGGCGGCGGCTACCTGGCCGGTGATCGCTATCGGATCGACCTGGATCTCGGCCCCGGCGCGGCCACCGAGCTGACCGGCCAGTCGGCGACCAAGATCTATCGCTGCCCGAGCGGGTACGCCCAGCAGCGCACCCACCTGCGCACTGCGCCCGCAGCGGTGCTGGATTGGCGGCCCGAACCGGTGATCGCGTACGCCGGGGCCCGCTACCACCAGGAGCTCCGGATCGACTGGGACCCGGATTCGACGGTGCTGCTGGGCGAGGTGCTCACGCCCGGGTGGTCCCCGGACGGGGCCCGGTTCGGTTACCGCCGGCTGCACCTGCGTACCGAGGTGCGCACCCGACCGGACGACCGGCTGGTCGCGGTGGACAACCTGCGGCTGGCCCCCGCCGAAACCGGATCGGTCCCGACCGGGCCGGGCACTCATCTGGCCGGCCTGCTGGTGCTCGATCGCCGGGTCGAGGAGCCGCTGATCGCCGAACTCGCCCGGGCGTACGCCGACGCCCCGGCCCAGGTCGGGATCTCCGCACTGGAGGTGCCCGGCTTCCTCGTCCGCGTGCTCGGCACCGACACCGCGCAGGTGCGGGCGGTCACCGATGGCATCGCCGACCACCTGCGGGAGCGCTGGTTCGGCGCCGGCCCACTGCGCCACCGGCAGTGGTGACCGGACAACCACGTCCTGTCCCGAGCCCGCCGAATTATCGTCGCTGTTCCCTTGCGTAATACCGCGTAATACGGCGCCACAGGCTGTTACACCGGCGACATACCGCACGAATCGCCGCGTAACCCGCGCTGCCTAGCGTCCCGGGTACCAAGAAGACCCCGCACCTCCCACCCGGGACTTTGCGAAAGGCACTGCCGTGACTGCTGTTCCCCGCCGCCCGATCCGGGCCACCCTCGCCCTCGCCGCCGCGCTCACCATGGGCCTGTCGGCCTGCGGCGGAGCCAAGGTCTCCGCCGACGGCACCGCCGCGGCGAACAACGCCGCCTCCTGCGTCGACACCTCCGGTGACTCGATCAAGATCGGCTTCCTCAACTCACTGTCGGGCACGATGGCGATCTCGGAGAAGACCGTCAACGACTCCCTCAACCTCGCCGCCGAGGAGATCAACGCCGGCGGCGGCGTCCTGGGCAAGAAGCTGCAGGTCGTCACCGAGGACGGCGCCTCCGAGCCGACCAAGTTCGCCGAGAAGGCCCGCAAACTGATCACCGCCGACTGCACCGCGGCGGTCTTCGGCGGCTGGACGTCCGCCAGCCGCAAGGCGATGCTGCCGGTCTTCGAGGGGGCCAACTCGCTGCTGTTCTACCCCGTGCAGTACGAGGGTCTGGAGGCGTCGAAGAACATCTTCTATTCCGGCGCGACCACCAATCAGCAGATCATCCCGGCCCTGGACTACCTGCGCGAAAAGGGCGCCAAGTCGCTCTACCTGGTCGGTTCCGACTACGTGTTCCCGCGTACGGCGAACAAGATCATCACCGCCTACGCCAAGGAGCACGGCATGGAGATCAAGGGTGAGGAGTACGCCCCGCTGGGCCACACCGACTTCTCCACCATCGTCGGCAAGGTCCGCAGCGCCAACGCCGACGCGGTCTTCAACACCCTCAACGGCGATTCCAATGTGGCCTTCTTCAAGGAGTACCGCAACGCCGGCCTGACCGCGGACACCATGCCGGTGATGTCGGTGTCGATCGCGGAGGAGGAAGTCGGCGGCATCGGCGTCGACAACGTGCAGAACCAACTGGTGGCCTGGAACTACTACGAGACCGTCGACAGCCCGCAGAACCGGACCTTCGTGCAGGCGTTCAAGGCGAAGTACGGCCAGAACCGGGTCACCTCCGACCCGATGGAGGCCGCCTACACCTCGCTGTACCTGTGGAAGGCGATGGTCGAGAAGGCCGGCGCCTTCGACACCGCGGCGATCCAGAACGCCGCCGACGGGGTCACCTTCGACGCCCCGGAGGGCAAGGTCACCGTCAACGGCCAGAACCACCACATCGCCAAGACCGCCCGGATCGGCAAGATCAACGGCACCGGCCTGATCGACTCGGTGTGGACCTCGCCGGGCCCGATCGATCCCGATCCGTACCTGACCACCTACCCGTGGGCCAAGGGTCTGAGCTGATGGAAGTTATTGCTGCCCAACTGTTCGCGGGGGCGAGCATCGGCTCGGTGCTGTTGCTCGCCGCCCTCGGCCTGTCACTCACCTTCGGGCAGATGGGCGTGATCAACATGGCCCACGGCGAGTTCATGATGGCCGGTGCCTACACCGCCTTCGTGCTCCGGGGCCTGATCGGCGATCCGAATATTTCGCTGCCGCTGGCGCTCGTCGTCGGATTCGGGGTCGGTGGCCTGCTGGGGCTGATCCTGCACCGGAGCCTGCTCAGCCGGATGCACAACCGGCCGCTGGACACCCTGTTGGTGACCTGGGGAGTCGCCCTGGTGCTGCAGCAACTGGCTCGCGATATCTTCGGCGCCCCGAACGTCGACGTGCCGGCACCGACCTGGCTGGCCGGCCCGATCACCGTATTCGGCATCGGCTTCCCCAAGGCCCGGGTGTTCATCATCGTGCTGGCCGTGGCCGCGGTGGTCGGGATCAGTCTGGTGCTGACCCGGACCGCCCTCGGGCGGCGGATCCGGGCAGTCAGCCAGAACCGGGACCTCGCCGAGGTCAGCGGCATCTCCTCCCCGCGCACCGATGACCTGACCTTCTTCATCGGGTCCGGGATCGCCGGTCTGGCCGGGGTCGCGCTGACCCTGCTCGGCTCGGTCGGGCCGACCCTCGGGCAGAACTACATCGTCGATGCGTTCCTGGTGGTCGTGGTCGGCGGGCTGGGCCGGGTGAAGGGCGCGGTGATCGCCGCCTTCGGCCTGGGCGTCCTGCAGGCCTTCGTGGAACTCAGCCTCGGCGCCTCCCTGGCGAAGGTCCTGGTCCTGCTGGCGGTGGTCGCCTTCCTGCAGATCCGGCCCCAGGGCCTGGTCACGATCCGGACGAGGAGTCTGGCATGAATACCTTCAGAAGTCTGTGGGCCACGACCTGGTTCCGCCTGCTGGTGGGGCTGGCGATCGGCATCGTGGTGCTGTTCGTACTGGCCCCGGCCGGCCTCAGCGATTTCCGGTTGTCCCTGCTGGCCCGGTTCCTGTGCGTGGCGATGGTCGCGGTCGGGATCGGTCTGGCCTGGGGTCAGGGCGGGATGCTGGTGATGGGCCAGGGGGTCTTCTTCGGCCTCGGGGCGTACCTGATGGCGATGCACCTCAAGCTCGCCGACGCCGGGCCGGGCGGCGTACCGGACTTCATGCTGTTGTACGGGACCGGCGAACTGCCGGTGTGGTGGGAGCCCCTGCGGTCCCCGGCGGTGACGGTGATCCTGATCGTGGCGCTGCCGGCCCTGGTCGCCGGTGTCCTGGGCTACCTGATCTTCCGTCGGGCCGTCCGGGGGGCGTACTTCGCGATCCTGTCCCAGGCCCTGGTGGCGGCGTTCGCCATCCTGCTGATCGGTCAGCAGCAGACCACCGGTGGCACCAACGGTCTGAACGGGTTCCGGGGCTTCTTCGGCTATGACCTGAACGATCCGGCCAATCAGCGGATGCTCTACTTCATCGCCGCCGCGGTACTGGTGGGGATGGTGCTGATCGTGTGGCAGTTGCGGCGCTCCCGATTCGGGGAACTGCTGGTGGCCGTACGCGATCAGGAGAACCGGACCCGCTTCCTGGGCTACAACCCGGCGCTGGTCAAAACGGTCGCCTACGTGATCGCCGCCGTGTTCGCCGCCATCGGTGGGGCGCTGTTCGTGCCGATCGTGGGGATCATCTCGCCGGCCGATGTGGGCGTGGTGCCCTCCATCGCCTTCCTGGCCGGTGTCGCCATCGGCGGCCGGGCCACCCTCCTCGGGCCGGTCCTCGGGTCGATCGCGGTCTCGGCGGCCGGGTCCGGACTGTCGGAGACCTTCCCCGCCGCCTGGACCTACTTCCAGGGCGCCGTGTTCATCCTGGTGGTCGGGTTTCTGCCCGGCGGGCTGGCCGAACTGGTCGGCCGGGTACGCCGGCTGCCGGCTCGGCGACGGCTGCGCCCCGATCCGACCACTGCATCGACCACCGGCATCACCTCGGGCATCGACGCCCCCGGCCCGGACACCGAAAGGATTCACGCATGAAGGTTCCAGCGATCGACGTCGGCGAACTCGGGGAGGCGATCCGGCCCGAGTTCGTCCGCCAGGACTACCTCGAGGTCCGCAACCTGCGGGTCAGCTTCGGCGGATTCGTCGCGGTCGACGGGATCGACCTGACCGTGGTCCAGGGCGAACTGCGGTTCCTGATCGGCCCGAACGGGGCCGGCAAGACCACCGTGGTGGACGCGTTGACCGGCCTGGTCCCGGCGACCGGGGACGCCGCCTTCGGCGGTGTGCCCCTGCTCGGCCGCAAGGTGCATCGGATCGCCCGGGCGGGAGTGGGGCGTACGTTCCAGACCGCGAGCGTGATCGAGGACCTCACCGTCGAGCAGAACCTGGACCTGGCCGCGGGTGCGGGACGGAGTCCGCTGAGCCTGTTGCGGGCGCGGCGGCGGCCGCCGGAGTCGGTGGAGCAGGTGCTCGAGGGGATCGGCCTGGCCGACTTGCGGCACCGTCGGGCGGGCATTCTGGCCCACGGCCAGAAGCAGTGGTTGGAGATCGGCATGTTGCTGGCGCAGAACTCTCGACTGCTGTTGCTGGACGAACCGGTCGCCGGGATGAACGCCGAGGAACGGGCGCAGACCGGAGAACTGCTGCGGCGGATTGCCGAGTTGCGCACCGTGATCGTCGTGGAGCACGACATGGAGTTCCTGCGCGCCTATGCCGATTCGGTGACGGTGATGCACCGCGGGAGGATCCTCGCCGAGGGGTCGGTGGCCGAGGTGCAGGCCGACCCGGAGGTGATTGAGGTCTACCTGGGACACCCCGCCGAGGAGGAAGCAGCGCTGATCGCAGCCGAGCAGGCCGCGGCGTACGAGCAGAACCCGGAGGAGAACAATGCTTGAGTTCGAGAATGTGTCGGTCGGGTACGGCCCGACCACCGTGGTGCAGTTCGCCGGCTTCGCTGTGGCCCGGGAGGGAATCACCACCCTGCTCGGCCACAACGGCGCCGGCAAGACCACCCTGCTGAAGGGTGCGGTCGGGTTGCTGAAGCCGAGTCACGGTCGGATCGTGCTGGACGGGGTGGAGATCACCGCCCTGCCCGCCCACCAACGGATTCGTCGTGGTCTGGGGTATGTGCCGCAGGGGCAGCGTTGCTTCGCCGAACTGTCGACGCTGGAGAATCTGCGGGTCGTGGCCGACACGGGTCGCAACGCCGGGGCACGGATCGAGGAGCAGCTTCGGCTGTTCCCCGTGCTGCGGGAATTCGCCGACCGGCAGGCGGGGCTGCTCTCCGGTGGCCAGCGGCAGCAGTTGGCGATCGCCCGGGCATTGCTGCTCGAGCCCAAGGTGCTGTTGCTGGACGAGCCGACCGAAGGTATCCAGCCCTCGGTGGTGACCGAGATCGAACAGGCGATCCTGCGCCTGGTCAGCGAGCGCGGGATCAGCGTGCTGTTGGTCGAGCAGCAGGTCGGGTTCGGGTTGTGCCATGCTGAGAACTTTGCGGTCCTCGAGTCGGGGCGGATCACCCAACAGGGTCCCGGGGGCATCTCCGCGATGGCGCAGGCGCGGGCTGCGCTGGCGATCTGAAGCGATCGGGGCGGCCCGGGCGTCGGCGGGGGCATCGAGCGTCTGCGAGGGCATCGAGCGTCTGCGAGGGCATCGAGCGTCACCCTGGGGCGGGCAGCGTCGGTGCGCCCCGAAGCCCGGTGCACCAGAGCGAAGTTGGATCACCCGACCGACGCTGGCTCCAGGCTCGACGGCACAGACCCGCCCCCCGGACCACCCCCGAGCATCCCCCGCCCGATACCCAGCATCAGCGAGGGCATCGAGCGTCACCCTGGGGCGGGCAGCGTCGGGGCGCCCAGAAGCCGGGTGCACCAGAGCGAAGCTGGATCACCCGACCGACGCTGGATCACCCGATCGACGCTGGATGACCCGATTGACGCCAGCTGTCGACGGCGCTTGAAAACTGTCAGTCTCGGCGGCGTTACTGTCTGCCGTCGACACCGGCTCCAGGCTCGACGGCACAGACCCGCCGCCCGGCACACCCTCGAGCATTCCCCGCCCGATACCCAGCGTCAGCGAGGGCATCGAGCGTCACCCTGGGGTGGGCAGCGTCGGGGCGCCCCGAAGCCCGGTGCACCAGAGCGAAGCTGGATCACCAGAGCGACGCTGGATCACCCGATCGACGCTGAATGACCCGATCGACGCCAGCTGTCGACGGCGCTTGAAAACTGGTCAGTTTCGGCGGCGTTACTGTCTACTCCTCAACCGCCGTGAACACCAGCTCCAGGCTCGACGGCACACCCCCGCCGCCCCGACCACCCCCCGCCCGATACCCAGCGTCAGCACAGTCAACGAGCGTCACCCTGGGGTGGGCAGCGTCGGGGCGCCCCGAAGCCGGATGCACCAGAGCGAAGCTGGATCACCCGACCGACGCCGGATCACCCGCCCCGACACGTCACCCCGAGCAGCGACCGGGTCAGCAGAGGAGAAGCA